>JBHHUC010000023.1:0-33158 GCA_046861395.1 Fidelibacterota bacterium | reverse complement strand
ATTAAATGACCAGTCCGACCAATCCGTTGCGGCGGTTTCAAAGCGGGTAAACCAGGTCAACGAACGGGAAGAGAATTGGTAATAGAGAAATGTCTTTACCACCCGGCCTTCATCAATCAACGGTGCGGCCACATTATCAGAACCCTCTGACATGGCCACTCCTCCTCCAAAAGTGACTTGTGGAAGATAGTAACTTCTCGGAAACCTGTGACTCACCCGGATTTGGGCCATGGCAAATCCATTATAACGAAGGGCATTCAAATAATAATTCGTGCCGGGTTGACTCCATTTGAATTCACGCTGCATATCCAGGAAACCATAGATCCGGGATGATTCTGTGCCAAACTGCAATGCCACTTTTGTTTTTTCCCAGAAAGCATAGGATTGTTCCAGAGATATTCCGGGCAGTAATCCGTCCACCGGATGATAATCCAGCCGGGGAAACCATTTCATCACGTAATGCGTCCGGGGTGTATAATTCCGATTCGCCCAGTCCAGAATCCATTCCCGGGGCATGGCGGAATTGTAATTATTGCGAAAATCGATATCCATGCTGCGACTGTCTGGATCTATGACAATTCTCTGCGGTTTATCCGGTGTTTGAAACACCAGATTATGCGAATAATTCCATTTGAAGTCGGGGATTCTCTGACTCAGAGTCAGGCCTTCGCCGTACCGAACCTGAACCGTTACCGGCAAGGATCTTTGTCCTTTCCGTGCAACCGTTACGAATGTTTCCCAGCCTTTCGCGGTCTGCCGTGTATGCCAGGAATCCAATGCGTAATCAAGAACTTGCGTATCATGCAGCCAGGGATTGAAAAACCATTCCAACTCCTGCTGTGTTGTTTCTTCAAGAGCCTTGATAAACCTGTTTTCGTTCACATGTTTTAATTGCCACGTATCAAAGTAATGTTGCATGGCAGCGGAAAACAATGATTCGCCCAGCACATATTGTAATTCATGCAGCATTAAGGATGCCTTGGTATAAACATTGGCGCGATAGGCCTGTCCGTTATCATATAAATATGATGAGCGACTTACCGGTTCATCCAAGCCACTGAGCTGAAAACGGATGGCATTCCACTGTGAGCGATGCAGATCGGAAACCTGGCGGCGGTACTTCCGGGCAAAAGGTGAAAGTTTGTACTGACTTATATCATAGCCGTAGGGCGGATAATGATAGGCATTAAACCACCGGGTCTGAAATGACGTAAATCCTTCGTCCAGCCAGGCTTCATCAATTTCATTATTGGCTAGAATCCCGTAAAACCAGATATGTCCGATTTCGTGAACAATCAAGCCTTCCCTATCACTGCCATTCATGACCAGCATGGGGTACTCCATGCCGCCGCCACGTAAACGGTCCGTAACCGAGACTTGGGGATAGGGATAGGAACCGAACCGTGAATTCAGCCATTCCATGGCCCGGACCGCTCGTTCCAGCACGACCGTATTCCATTTGGTCCCATTTTTTTGGGAATAGAACACATGAACATCAATCCCGTCAACCGTGCCATGTTCATAGATAAAATCCCTGGCTGCCACCCAGGCAAAATCATGGACATTTTCGGCATGGAAAGTCACGGTTCTTCTTTTGTCGGAATCCTGAGCCGCTTTAAGGGAATCATACCGGGCTACCCATTCACTGAACACCTGAGATGTATCAAACGTGACCGTCTGCCAGCCGGGATCCCCTTCGGTGACGATTCCAGTTGCTGCAAGCACATAATCTTCCGGAATATCGAAGGAAACATCGAAAGTGGCAAATTCACCGTAGAACTCCCCTTCCGCATGAAAAGGATTGATATTCCAACCCTGTTCATCATACACCATCGGTTTGGGGTACCATTGAGCCATATTGAAATGATCACCGATTTTTCCGGCCCGTTCGAACATTTCACCATTAATATGCGTCCAGTCAATTACCAGGACCACGGTATCGAGAGGAGCCAAGGGTCGCGGCAATGAAATGGAAAGAATCGTATCATCTATTTTATAGGTATTTCCCGAAATGTCACCCTGCCGGACTTCTACGTGTATCAGCTCATAATCATGATAAACATCTTCTTTCCCCTCCAAAAAAGTCCGAGTCCGCCCCAATGCCCCTAACTGACGTTTGAACTCCTGGTCTTTAACCGAACCCTTGCGAAAGGCCCGGGGATAGAGATTCAGGTATATTTCCCGCAGTGTGTCGGGACTATTGTTGGCGTACACAATTTCTTCATGACCGTCGACCCGGGCGGCATCAGGATCCAATGTAATTGCCATTTTGTAATGAAGAGACTGTTGCCAGTACCCCTGACCAAACAGGCCCATAAAAAAAGCGAAGAAAAAGATTCTTCGCTTAATGAACTTTCCGGTATTGCTCATACGTCCACCTTTCCCCATTTCATTCGCATGAATTAGGAAGAAAGTTATAAAGATCGAGGGAGGGACGGCAATGAGCAATCCTCTCCGAAATAAGCCTTTATAGATAGGGTTTTAAATCATTGTAAAAGATTTCCTCGGTACGGGGGCCAACATAGGCTTTAACGATTTCACCCTGTCGATTAATGATAAATGTGGTGGGAATACCATTGATGGGACGACCGGTGGCCTGACCGTAATTCTGTGTAACAATCTGTGTTTCATTCCCCTTGATATCGGTCAGAATTGTGTAGTTCATGTTCCAATCCGCCATGAAGCGGGCAATATCTTCCGCCGACCCTGACGAAAGTGTAATCCCGACTATTTCAAGACCGTCACCATTGTATTTATCATATAATTTAATAAAATCAGGAATTTCCCGACGACAAGGCGCACACCAGGTTCCCCAGAAATTCAATAGAACGACCTTTCCCTTGAAGTCGGAAAGAGAAACCCATTCCCCGTTGACATCGGCCAGGGTGAAATCCGGGGCCATGATCTTCCCGGTCTTCTGTTGCATTTCCTTAGCCTGTTGTGTGGATTGTGATTTTCCGGCCGGTGTATTTCCCTGCGCCTCACAGCCCATCAGAGCGATAAATAATAAGAGTATAGTTAAGTACTGGATTTTCTTCATTTGTTTATCCTTCCAGACCTTTCTTTAAGAATGTGATAAATTGATTAAAATCGCGTGTCATTCCGGGAAATTCGCCTAAAACTTCATCCTCCGGACTCAACAGGACATAATAGGGTAACGCCGCCGTACCAAACCGGTCAATTTCATATTTCTGATTTTCCTGATACCCTTCACCCCCATCAGTATATAACTGAACTAGAACATAGTGCTGGAATAAATTTTTTACTCGTTGATCTGTGAACATATTGGATTCCATCCAGCGGCAATTGGTACACGTATAGCCGGTAAAATCGACGAAAATTGGTTTTCCCGTTGCCCTCGCTATTGCAAAACCTTCGTCCAGGGATGTCATCCATTGCAAATCTTCTGCCACGCTGTCATTGACCGATACGACTTCTCCCGATTTTGCAATTTTCGGCGGCAGGTATGAATAGATCAGACCATGAATCGGCCGTCCCATTAGTCCCGAACCCAGATATAAACTGAACGTCAGGAAAAACAAACTCAACAACATTCGCGGCACACTAACGGTTTCTACCGGAGAATCATGAGGCAAACGCAGTTTTCCCAATAAATATATTCCAGTAAAAAACATGATAACAGTCCAAAGAGCCAAAACGGAAGTATTCGTAAAGATATTCCAGGACCAAACGAGATCTGTGTTACTATAAAATTTGAAGGCCGCGGCTAATTCCAGAAATCCCATCACAACTTTTACGGCATTAAGCCATCCTCCCGATTTGGGCATACGGGCCAGGTACTGAGGAAAGAGCGCCAAAAAGAAAAATGGCAAGGCAAAAGCGGCACTGAAAACCACCATACCCAGGGCCGGCCAGAACCACATTCCCTTTGCGGCGGCCACCAACAATAAACCGACAAACTGAACAGTGCAGGTAAAGGAAGTCAGCGTAAAAGTAAAGGCCATGAATAAGATACCGGCATAGCCAGCTTTGGATTCGCGTTTTAAGGTAAACTGGCGCAGACCTTCCGGTAATTGTATTTCATACATCCCGAATAATGAGAGAGCAAAGTATACAAAGAGACTTCCCAGAAAAAGATTCACCCATGGGTTGGCAGCCAACTGATTGGCTCCCGATGCGCCGAGAAAGATAGCCAGAATAATTCCCAGAACACTGAAAGTCATGATAATTCCCAGGGCATAGATACTGGCCTGCCTGACAGGTGAGCTTTTGCTTTTTTCACCCTGATGAGTGAAAAAGGATACTGTAATGGGAATCATGGGAAACACACAGGGTGTAAGTAGGGCCAGAAATCCCATCGTAAGAGATAACAGGATGAAAGGAATGATGCCGGCCTGTATCGTGGAATCAAGCAATTCATCCCCGGAAAGTCCGGCCGGAATAGCCGTAAAATCACTGTATTCCTCTCGAACCTGTCCAGGCTCAATGATGGTTTTCACCGGTAGAATAATTTCCTTGGGTGGATAGCATAGTGAAGCATTACAGACCTGATAAAAGAACCGGATATTGAATGTTATTTCACCGGGTGGCAATCCCTGTTTTAATAGAACCGGAACCATGAATTCCGTCGTCCCGGCATGGAAACTGGTTTTAGTGTTGAATCCTTCGTCGAATTTCCGGATCGGTTCGGGCTCAACGACTCGTCCTACCTGATCGATGGCATCCCCAGTTACCGCAATTTCCGTGGGTAAGGGACCGTCCGCCACTTCATGGACGGAATAGATATGCCATTCTTCTTCCATAGCAGCCACAACAGTGAACCTGACCATTTCACCGCCCCGGGGAATATGATCAATGGAAGCTGTAATTTTAATGGGGTTTTCCAGCTGCCCCCAAAGCAGTAGGGGTAACAGGAAGTTCAATGCTATACTATATTTCTTCATTTACGTTTTGCTTGGACGCTTTAAGGCGTGGAAAGTAACAGTATTAGACAAGATTACCCATCCATTTTTTTATTTTGTATTTCCAAGATTTGCGCTCCGCAATTGCAGCGAATAGCTCATCCAGGTTCGATTCCCCTTTTACCTTTCCGGCTGTGACCAATTCATCAAATCGCTCAAACTGAGACCAGTGTAAACCTTTTACTTCGGGACGAATGACAAAATCTGCTTCCTTGGTTAGGGTGTCACATAGTTTCTGCGATGTGATCCTCTCTGACCGGGTCATGATTTCCAGCATATTGATTTTCTTCAGTGGTCTTGGCTTCCCGCGAGAAATATCAATTGCGACAGTGAAATTTACCCGTTCTTTACAGGCTATAACAGGAATGGGAGTAGAAGTTCCCCCGTCTAGCAGTAATTGTGAATCAATCGTCGTGGGAGAGACAAAGCCCGGGATGGAAGAGCTTTGAACGATGGCAGAAATCAGATCCCCTTCGGTGTATGTTATCGGTTCACCGCAGTTAAAATCCGTGGCAATAACTATTAGGGGGATATCCAGTTCTTCAAACGTTTCTACAGGTAGCAGAAACCTGATTACCGCTTCCAGTTTTTCCTTTTTCAAGATTGCCACCTTGTTCATGGCTGTTACAATAACCATTTGATTTTGGATATACTTTGCCACCTGACCAAAAACGGAATTGGGATTCCGGTCGGCAAGCATCCGGTCCAGTCCCAAATGTTTGAATACGTCATCCTCCAGCAATTCCCGGAAACGCATTTCAATCCAAAACGGATCACGGGTAGCGGCATACATGCCACCGATGACAGCGCCGGCACTGGTCCCAGCAATCAGGTCTGGAACCAGACCGCCGGTATGCAGAGCTTGAAAAACACCGATGTGGGCTGCTCCGCGCGCTCCTCCCCCACCCAGAGCAATGCCAATTGTAGGGTTATTCAAGCGATTTAATGCTTGAACGAGGTACAATCTTCACGGTCATCTCAACCCGCTCGTGTGGATTATCCCGTTGATCACGGGGCAGGTTTACAATGCGGTCCACAACATCCAATCCCTGGATAACATTCCCAAAGACTGTGTATTGATTATCGAGTTGATTGGCATTCGCAACACAAATGAAGAATTGACTGCCGGCACTATTGGGATCGCGGGACCGGGCCATTGATAAAATTCCTCGGTGATGCGGGGTTGGGTTAAACTCGGCCGGCAACATCCAGGTTTCCGGGTTGTCTTCCTCACCGATGCCATAATATTTCCCGGCGTGTCCCCCCATGCCATATAACGCTTTATTCGTTCCTTTCGTGTTCGGGTCACCCCCTTGAATGACAAATCCAGGTATCACCCGGTGAAATATTGTTCCGTTATAATATCCTTCCTCGGCCAGCGTCTGGAAACTCTCCACATGCTTAGGTGCCAGATCAGGGTAGAATTCCACAATGATATCACCAAAACGGGTTGATATCACTCCTACTTTTTCTTCACTGGTACACCCCACAACCAGTAATACAGCGAGGAAAATCAGGCTTATATTTCCAATCATCTATCTCTCCTTCAAAAAAATGTTAGTTTCGGCTTCCCGGTTTCTGCGGTGGTAATGCGGCCAACCAGTCCGGCAGGTTATCCGGTTCGTATGATTCGGTGGCCTGTTGCGTCACAGCATACTGATTCTCATGGAGTCTGACCGTTCCGTTACTGCGATCTACGACGACGCCTACACCGATGATATTCCCTCCATAATGGCGACACAATTCCATAACTTCCTTTACCGAACCGCCGGTGGTAATGACATCTTCGACAATCAATAATTTTTCACCCGGAGAAATGGTAAAACCCCGCCGCAGGACCATCCGGCCTTCCTGCCGTTCCGCAAAGATGGTTTTGGCCCGCAGCTGACGTCCCACTTCCGTGCCGATTACAATCCCGCCAATGGCCGGACTCACTACGGTTTCAATGCAATGGGAAGAAAAATGGACAACAATCTCCTGCGCCATTTGTTCCAAATACTCGGGATACTGAAGTAGTTTGGCGCATTGAAAATAGGTCGCACTGTGACGACCGGAAGACAGAATAAAATGTCCTTCCAGTAAAGCGCCTGTTCTTACAAATAGCTGATGAGCAGCTTCATCCTTCATCCATTAATCTCCTCATTTGGTCCACATAGCGTCGGGCGACCCGATTGATTTCGCGTTCCGACATATCTCCGGCAAAGGCAATGCCCCGGGAAACATTAATGATGGCATCCCCCTGGCTATTACCGATTAGCAGACTGCTTTTCAGGTTCCCTCCCTGGGTTCCGACACCCGGGATCAACAAGGGCAGTCCAGGTACTAAATCCCGGATTTGTTTCAACTCCGCCGGGGCCGTGGCGCCAACGACTAACCCGATATTGTCATTTTGGTTCAGGGACTGGCATACCTTAGCCACACTGATGTAAAGTGGGCTACCCTCTTCACTATGATTCTGGAAAAAGGCGGCTGCCGGATTTGACGTTCGGGTTAAAATAAAAACACCTTTCCCCGGAAAGTCTAAAAAAGGTTTGATGCTATCCTCTCCCATGTAGGGGTTTACCGTTATAGCATCAAACTGAAAATGATCAAAAAAAGCCATGGCATATTGTTGTGCCGTATTCCCGATATCGCCCCGTTTGGCATCGCCGATCTTAATCACACCCGGTCCAATTTCGGCCAGGACTTCTGACAACCAGACAAAACCATCGGCCCCCCACCGTTCGAAAAACGCCAGATTGGGCTTATAGGCACAGGCCAATTCGTGGGTGGCGGAAATCACTCTCCGGCAGTGATCTTTTACTTCTTGCAATGAAGGATTTGCCGCACCTAATCCTTCCGGGGATATATCAAGACCGACACAGAGCCAGGACTGTGATTTCCGAATGCGCGCTGAGAGGCGTTGCGTGAACGAATTCATTTATTAAAATTACGACCACTTTACCGGAATTATGGAACGCATAACACAGAAACTTCACCAGATCAGTAGTACGGAACACCGTAATTGGAAATTAATAATTTTCCTTGTCTCCGGTTTGCAGAATCAACTGTAATTTTTAGGGATGGAACAACTATCATTATACAGTGAAAACCGCTCTCAGACCCGGGTCATTGCCTCCAGCGGTGTTTTCCAGATCGAATTATTGAATCATATCGGAGAGGAGGACTTCCCCGCCTTGATTGATATTTCGGAACATCTGGCGGAAGAGTACGGTGAAAAAGCCGTATTGACCAATACCACCATCCATCGCTATTTCAACAAACCCGGCTCCCTGCCGTTCATTGCCCGCTACCGGAATGAAATCATCGGATACATCATCGGTGTACCCATTGAAGAAATGAGCAATGAGCCCTGGGTTCATACTGATCCCAATTTCGGCAAACGCAACACATTATACACCTATGCTTTTGTGATCATGTCGGACTATAAAGACAATGGATATGCCAAAATGTTAAAACGGGTTTATATCAGTTGGGCGAAAAAGCGGGAAGGAATCCGATATATTACAGGACATGTTAAGGTAGGAGTATCATCAAAATTTTCGGGGGATGTACAAATTGTTAACCGGGTGGAAAACTGGCAAGGTACTGGCAAGACATTTGAATACTATCGCCGGGATTTACATCCCGAGCCTTCACCGTACCAGAAAAACAATCCCCCACTTGCGACTAGGATTTAATATGAAAAATATCTGGAACCGTTCCACCGTCATTACGGCCGGAATGCTGATTATTTTGCTTCCCGTTATTGCTTTTCTCAATATATGATTCTTCCCCGGCGAACCATCCTTCTGTTTTCAGGGATGATCATAGTCGTCGGGATTCATTATCTTACACCGGCGCTGGTTCCTTCGCTGATTGCGCCCTATATCGACGATCTGTTCGCCGTACCCATCCTGGGCACCATCATACTGGTAGTCCAACGACTGGTGATTAAACGGGACTTCATACTACCCACAGCACACGTCATTGGCATTGGATTCATTCTCGCCCTTGTGTTTGAAGGAATCCTGCCCCGCTACTCCGCCCATTTTACTTCCGACGGTTGGGATATTGTTCTGTACGGCCTGGGCAGCGGGTTCTATCTTGGACTGATGAACCGCTGAAAAGCCTATCCCTTAAAAGCGGTAGGTTGCTCCGGCGTACAGATAGAGGATGGAAAATGCCGCTTCATTGTTATATTCAATGGACGTATTCAGAATGAAGCGTTTACCAAAACGGTGGGTCAGGTTTCCGGAAAATGTATGTTGGGTATAGCCCGTCAGCAATTTCCCATACCCGTAGGTATAATATTCATACTGAAAATAGAGATGTCCGTTTTCACCCACTTCGCGGCCCCAGCCCAATTGCGTCCGGAGTCCGGTTATCAGGAAATTTTGAATATACATGAGGACAAAATCACCGTAGGATTTCTGCAGATAAGATCCGGTTCCATAGGAAAAGCGTCCCACCAGCGACGGTCGGTCGGTACTCCCTGTTCTCATATTAAAGCCCAGACCAAATTTCCCAATGACCGAGTGGCGGTAGGTAATGGAATTAAATAATCCCGATCGCAATTCGTCCTGAAACAGTGAATCCACAAATGATGTAGTTGATTCCCGGTAAATGATGAGCCGGTTGGTCGATAAACGCGATGAAATGGTAAGACTCTTCAGGGGACGAATTCGTAGGGACAGTTCACCGTTGGTCAGGGCGGACGACTGGCGGGTGGAAATATATTGTTTGCGGTAATAGTCCACGGTGGCATTGGCCCGCAGGCTCCACGCGGACCGTCCGCGAATGACGCCTTTGAGCACCAGAAATTCACGATCTACATTGCCCCGGGAATATTGCCCCACAACGGCTGTTTGTCCCAATACCGTCAATCGACCGGTCTTCTTTTGCACTCTCCCGAAGAAACCCATTTTCTTGATGTCCCGGTTGAAGGTCAGGGAAATGGGATCCGGTTGCATCCCAAAGACAAATCCGGCACTGATGTTTTCCCCGGGATGAATGCTGGCCATCACACCATCGGTGGCACCCATACCGGATAATTCGGAAGAAAAGACACGACCGATCTGAGCGTTGAACAGCGAGGACCGGTTACCCAAGGTAATACGAGCCTGGTACAGGGCGTAATTCCCCGAGATGAAATCACCTCGTCCGTACAGGGCGATTGTGAGCGGAAAACTGCCGAGCGAACTCAAATTGTACTGCAGCGTGGAAACACCGCGGTCCGAATTTGTACCTGCATCGAACGTCACATGGGAATAACGCAGACTGAAATTCCCGCTGTGACGAAATCGATTCACTTTGGTCTCTTCCACTTTTTCGGTGGCACTTTCCTCTTCCGCTGCTGTCGTATCCTGAACGTCGGTCTCCGGCTTCTTCTCCATTTGTTTGACGAGATAAACACGGTCTCCCAGTTGATAGGTCTCGGTAGGAACGATGGACGAAGAAACGCTGGATTTGCTGGCCAGATTGGTAACAATGATTCTCCCGATTTCTTTATTTTTGCGCAGAACGGTTAACGTATCACCGATTTCCACTTGATCGATCTGTCCCACATCGCTGTAAACTTGATCCACCGTAAGATAGGTTATTTTTCCCTGAATCGTGACCCGGTCTTGGGCCAGCAGTCCAGTCATTAATGCCACTAATAGAAAATACATTCTCATTTAATCTTCTTTTCCTTTGGGATGACAGTCATAGCACTTATTACTATTGTATGAATATCCACTTCGGTTATCATGTTCATCCTCCATTTTACGTTTGCGGTGGGCATGACAGGAAATGCCACCCTCTCCTTCCAGTCCGCAAGAAAATACTTTATAGTCATTTATATCATAATGACATTCTGTATTACAACCATTCCATTTGCCTCGATGTTCGCCAGTATATATGGGAAAAAATATATCATGATGAGACATGTCGCTTGGGAACCAGGCCCGGGTGTTGTGGCAGAGAAAACAGTCCTCATTATTAGTGTGTCCGGCATTAGCAACCTGATCAATAAAAACATCCCGGTGACAAACCAGACAGTTTATCGTCATATTCTGGATTCGAAAATGAGCATTTTCTCCGTGGCAATTATTGCAGGAAACATTGCTGTGTTTACCGACCAAGGGAAACAGGGTTTGATCGTGGCTGAACTGCCAGTTTAGGAAATCCCATGATTTCGTATCATGGCAACGTTGACAATCGCTGCCATAGGCTTCATAATGGATATCCATGTGACAGCTGGAACACCGGGTATCTGCATTTTCAAAATTATGAAGATCTTCTACAGACGCACCAATGTGACATTGAATGCAACTGGCGGTGGAATGTATGTTTGTCAGGGGAAATGCCGTCAAATCATGATCGAATTTCCGCTGAGATGCCAGCGGCCTCCAACTGTCCGGAGTGTGGCAATCCTGACAATCATATTTTTCCAGCACCAGGGGTGACTGCTGCAGTGATAGAAAGAGAATAAGGATGGATGAAAATCCCGGTGTCATTTAGAATCTTCTCTTTTTTATTATTTCAAACCAATGTTTGGGCGGACGGCGGCGATCACCGTCGTCTCCATCTCCGTCTCCGTCATCTTCATCCCCATTGGGATGACAATCATAACAGGCCCAGCTCTCATAGACGTAGCCCGATTCGCCCTGGTGTTCACTATTCATTTTGCTGGCGTTATGTTCATGGCACACGCCATTCAAACCACAGGAAAATTCCTGAAAATTCTGCGGATTGATATGACATTCAGCAATACAGGTGGACCATTCTCCTGCGTGCTCTCCGGAAAATATTGGGAAAGCATGACTGAAGAAATCATTGTTCCAGTCCACCGTGTTATGACACAATTCACAATCCTGGGGATAACCCTGGGCAGCGTGGTCTGGATTCAATACGTCCTGGTAATCTCCCAGATGGCAATCCACACAACCGGAAGTAATGTTAGTATGATCAAACGTTACATCGTTCCAGTCCACAGTACCGTTATGACAAAGTGTACAATCATGGTCATAATTATTCCCGGCGTGGTCCGGGTTTGTTACACCCAAATAATCACCGGAGTGACAATCCCAGCACGGTGCCGTAATTGTCGAATGATCAAATACTGCATCACCCCAGGTCGCGTTGGGATCCACATGACAAAGAATGCAATTCAAATCATAATTGTTTGCGGCATGATTGGGATCGGTAGTATTATTATATTCTTCGATATGACATACGGCACAGGGGACCTGTTCGGTATGGGGGTAAGTCGTAATTAACCACGTGTTAGTGGACTCGTGACACACTAGACAATTTGGACTGAAATTATTGTCCGTATGGTTGGGATAAGTGGACACTTCATACTGTGTCTGGTGACAAATAATACAGTCCAAACCCAAATCCGGATGGGTGTAGGCTTCCATTCGCCAGGTATTGGTCGTCAGATGGCAATCATCACACGTCGTGGGGAATTGGTTGTCGACATGATTGGGATCCGTGGTACTGTGATAATCATTATAATGACAACTGGCATCATAGCAGGAGCCGGTAAAATTGGAATGGTCCACAAAAGCATCATACCATGTAGTCGTAGATAAATGACATTGATCACAGACCGTGGGATACTGTTTTTCCACATGGTTGGGATTCTGCGCTTGGTTATAATTATCAATGTGGCAGTCGGCACAGGGGGCTGTGACTTTGGAATGATCCATTTCCGCGCCCAACCAGGTTTCCGTACTGATGTGGCACATGGCACAATCCGTGGTAAAGCCCTGAGACGCATCATGTACCGGATTGGTGGTCGCCTGATATTCCTGCGTGTGACAGGCTGAACAGGTTTCGATGGTTGTAATATCCGCCGGATGAGTAAAAATGGAAGGAATCCATCCCATGGGAAGATGGCATTGTTCGCAGTATACATCCGGGTAACCGTAAAGCTGATGATCGGGACTGGACGTCTGGGTATATTGGGTAGCATGACAGATTGAATTCTGACAATCGGTCGGTGTGGTATTATACACCTGGTTGGGATGACACAATTCGCAATCGGCCAATAAATGCATACCGATCAAAGCGTAATCGGTCTGGGTGGCGTCATGAGGGAAGTCGGGAATTTCCCACCCGTTTCCAGGCTCATGACAGGCAATACAATCGGTCCGGATATTATCGTTTCCATGTGGTGGGTTCGTGGATTCGGCATGATCGATTAAATGACAATCCTCACAGGTTTCTCCCGTAAACGTACTATGTTCAAAATGATTCTGATCCCAGCCGATGGTGGAATGACAGAGGGTGCAGTCGGCGGGAAGCAAATGGGTAACGTGATCATAGGTTCCGTCCAGAATTGACGTGGTTGCGATACCGTGTGGCTGATGACAGCCATGACAATCCTGAGGAAGATCATACCCGGCTGTTCCGTGACACTGATCGCAGGTAGCAACGAGATGGAGACCGGTTAATTCGTATCCCGTTTCAGCATGGTTAAAATCAACCGGAAGCCAATCGACGGTGGAATGACAGGTTTCGCATTGCTCGGCGAAATAATCTGATTCCGTATGCCGCGGTGCATTGGGGTAAGCTTCGGTTCCCGTCGCGACAAACTGTGCTTCATGGCAGGGACGACAATCACGGGGGGTACCGGTAAAAACACCTTCGTGACACTTAAAACAATCATTTTGAGCCAGTTTATGCGCACCGGTGAGCTCGAAAAATTCATTATGATCAAAATCGGAAGGCGTCCAGGACCGGCGGCGCGGCTGGTGACATACGGAGCAGTCATGATCAAACTGTGCCAGGGCATGGGAGGGTTCCGCTACGGCCATATAATTGTCCTCATGACAACCCCAGCAATCCGGCGTTACCGACGTAAAGTCAATCATGGGTTTATCGGTATGACATTGTTCACAGGCTACGTTGCGGTGAGCCCCCAGGAGAGAAAACTGAGTTTGTTCATGATCGAAAGACAGCGTAGTCACCTGCCAGGAATTGGTTTCATGACAGCGTTGGCAATCCTGCCCAAGATTAAGTTGATGTACATCAATGTGACAGGAAGAACAGGTAGCGGTTACTTGCTCAAAATCGTGTTTCTCCTGGATTGTATTCCCCTCATGGCAGGCAGAGCAATCCTGAACCTTATGACTTCCGGTTAACGGGAATTGGGTAAAGTCATGGTTAAATCCGGAAAGGGTAAGGATTTCCCAGCCTGCAGCGCCATGACAATCCCCGCAATCATATCCGGCAACATTGAAAGATCGTTCCTGCCCCAGACCCAAACTGGTTAGCATAATACCCAACAGAATGAGATTGGCCGATTCTCTGATTCCGATAACGATTCTCTTCCACATGATGTTTTATCGAATTTCTCCGGTGAAAGTGTGACAATCCTGACAACGATGTGCCAGTGGACGATACCGTATAAAGGATCCTGCATCGTCCAGTTCCTTCTCGTGGCATTTGCCACACTTTACTTTTTTATGCTTTCCGTCCAACGGAAAAGCAGAATTTTGATGATCGAAGACTAAAGCTGTAAATGAAATGAAACCATGACAGGTATCACAAGCATTCTGATGATTCTCCCGGAATTGATTGCGATGGATATCATCATGGCAAACATTACACTTGGGATCCGGCCAGGTAAATTGCACGGTCTGTTTTCCTGTCGCAGTCAGGTAAGGTTTATGGCATTGAATACAGGGAACCGCAAGGTGTGTGCCTTCCAGGGCCAACCGGGCCGATTGATGTTTTTGGATCGAAAAAATGGTAGGTTTGAATCCCTTCACTGTATGACAGCGGGCGCAATCACCCTTATCGCTGCGCTGAGTGAACTGACCGTCATGCTCATCCTTATGACATTGGATGCAGGTATCATACTTGGGAAGCTGACCCAGTTTAACATCGTGACACTGTTTACACGTTACACTGGTATGTTTTCCCAGCAGGGGATACTTAGTTTTGGCATGGTCAAAGGGCTTTAAGTTTTCTTTCCATTTTTGAATTTCGTGACAAGATTCACAGCTATTTCCGAACGTCCCTTTGTGAATGTCTTCATGGCAGGCGGTACACTGATCATATTTCAGTGGTGCAAGCTGTATGACCGGTTTTGGCCAGTCGGTATGGGGTTTGTGACATTTTTCGCAGGAAACGGTCAGGTGGGCACCGATCAGATTGAACTTTGCTTTCTGGTGATCAAATGATTTCCTGGCATCCTTCCATTCTTCGGTCGTATGACAGGCTGTACAATTGTCCGAAACTTCTTCCTTATGGGTATCAGCATGACAAGGAATACAATTTTCAAATTGCAAGCCGGTTAATTGCATCACGGCAGGATCGCGGTCTTCATGCTTTGTGTGGCATTTTACGCAGTCCGTGGTTAAATGTTTTCCCGTCAGCTTGTATTTCGCTTTTTCATGATCAAAATCCTTGACAACCTGTTTCCAGTCACCGGTCGTATGACAGGATTCACAATCATTGGAAACTTCTTTTTGATGTACATCCACGTGGCAGGAAGCGCATGCCGTTTCCAGCCCCAGGAACGTGCGGTCCAGAATAGGATAGTCGGAGTATTTAGCAGCCCAATCGATGATGTCCCGGCCTTTGATCAGGTCCACATTGTGACACTTATTGCATTTCAAATCACGATGTTTTCCTGTCAGGTCATACCCTGTTTCACTGTGATCAAAATTTTTAATATTCTTAGGCCAATATACCAACTCAAAATCCTTACCATTATGATCGGAGTGGCATTCGCCGCAATTCTTGTTTTTGTCAGCATGATACCCTTTTTTTTCCGTCAGCTTGATCTTCAGTGGCGTATGACAATCCTGGCACCCTGACGACAATTTCTTTTGTCGCAATTCATGACATTGAGTACAATTGGAATTCCCTTCCAGGAATGAATGATATTTTGATAAGGGTCCTGGCGAGAATTGTCCAAATAACTGGCTGAGAATGACCAGAAGAAACAAATAACGGACAATCATTTTGCCCCCGGTTGGATGGACTGGCCATAATCGATTCCGATGCTATTCAGTAAGGGGAAGGGTAATTCACCACCGGCGAAAATGAAGACATAATCATTTGCGAGTGTTATGGAACCTTCTTTTGTTTCCAGCAGCACTTCCTTTGCCTTGATCTCCTTCACATTACTTTCAAACAGGACATTGAGTCGTCCCTCTTCTATGGCTTTCCCCAGACGTTCTTCATTGCGGGCTTTTAAGCGGAAAAAGTTTGCCTTACGATATGAAATCGTTACTTCATTCCCTTCCTGATAGGATAATCCCATGGCTGCCTCAATTGCACTGTCTCCCCCACCGACAATCAGGGCCTTGGTATGTTTATAGGTTTCGGCATCCAGCAGTTTATACATTACTTTGCTCAATTCTTCACCCTTTACACCCAGTTTTCGCGGTGTACCGCGACGACCCAGTGCCAGGATGACAAACTGCGTTCTATAACTTGATTTATTCGTTTGGACAATAAACCCTTCGCCATCCGGAAGTACTCCTGTCAATTTCTGGTGTGTTTCCAGTGGTAATTTTTCCTGAGAAATCACATCAAGCCAAATATCCAGGAGTTCTTCCTTGAAATATTCCATTTTTTTCAGTGTACCATACAAGGGCAGGGCCACTGGCTGAACCAGAACCAGTTTTTTCCGCGGGTACTGCAGGATCGTCCCGCCGGGTTCATCCTGATCAATAATAACAAATTTCAATCCCAATTCTTTGGCTCGTAAACCGGCAGACAATCCTGATGGCCCGGCACCGACAATGACAATGTCATAGTCAAATGAATGATCTGTTTTCTTTTTGGCAATATCGTCCACGGCGATACTACCGTGCGATATGGCATTCTTTATCAGAGCAATCCCACTTAATTCACCAATGATGTACAACCCTCGGATGTTGGATTCATAGGACTCATTCAGCCGCGGAATATCCTGTCGCTGGCTGATATCTCCCAGACCGACTTCAATGGCACCCAGAGGGCAAGCCTCGGCGCATTTGGCATGTCCAATACAGTGGCTGCCATGAATAATAGTCGCCTTTCCATTGATCAATCCCAGCACGTCGCCCTCGGGACAGGAATCCACGCAAATGCCACACCCGATACACAGGGATTGATTGATGATTGGGTGTTGCATCAATGCCTTGTCCTGGCCCTTGGACCGTGTTTCGGCCAACCGGGAACGATGCTGCTTTTCTCTCTTGCGCATCCTTGTTATATAGGGAATCAGGAAAAAGAGGATAATGATTCCGCCCAGAATCCAGGTAAAAATCCACTCAGTACTCATATTACCAGATCCAGGTATAGCCAAACGTAATGGCCAGAATAGTGTGAATAATCATGATAACGATCATCGTATAGGCAAAAGGCCGGTGAATGACATGCCAGTAATGAAATAATTTCTGGGCACTGCTTAAGAAAGCGATATGCCGCGATAAGGCGATTTTCTTTCGTAACAGTTGGTAAAAATGATGAATCTGCCCTCGGGATAAGTGTAATTCCTTAGCCAAACCATGCATTTTTTGCCGTAACGGAATCCGTCCGATGGTATCCAGGTATAAATAAATAAAAACACCTAACAGTCCCCGGCGGTTGATTTCAGCACTTTGGGCAATGGAATCCAGTTTTTCAATTTGTTCAGCGGAAAGGGAATATTCGACTACCAGTTGTTTGGTTAGTTCATCCTGTTGCTGATTTAGCTCACTGGCTGTGATTTCATTACCACTGATCCGTCGTGGAATTTTCACATAAATATACCGCCCGATGAATCCACTCAAAGCCACTGCGACCATGGACCAGTATGCGATGGAAACAATTCCATTAAATTTGAATGAAGTATGAAAGGTAACTAGAATGGGACCGGCAATACCGAGAAAAATATGGTAGTTCAACCAGTTTGAGAGTTTTCCCCATTTACGAAATCGTTTGATTCGTTTCCGGGCCGAATAGACTAGCAACAGAATAATCATGGTACTACCGGCGATGCCCAGTCCATGGCCAACCACACCCCCGGGTCTAAATTCGCGATGCACCGCGTGATGGGGCCTTTCCCCAATGGGCAATTCATAATAATTCCCCGTTTCAAACAAAATCCACCACACTATGGCAACAAGGCTCAGTGCCGCAAGTGGTAACAATATATTATGGACGTATTTCAAAATTCACCCATCTACCTTTTCTGACTTAAATTAGTCCTTGTACTAATTATTGAACTTAAATTTACTATAAAATTACAAATCGTCGTCAATGATCTGTATCAAATTTTTCTATTGAGATTTTCTGTATTTTGAAGACATGAGGCTAAAAACGATTAATAAAGCAATGGATACAATGATAGCCGGTAGAACTTCATCGGTGGCAGTATAGACATTGTCAGGAAAGATTCGCCTGATAAACGGTGCTTCTTTCCAGAGTAGTGTCATCACTGTACCACCGATAATGGATGCAATTGCTCCAGTAGCATTGGCACCACGCCAGAACAGCGCTGCCACCAATGATGGTGTAATGGCAGCACCATAGATTGTATAGGCGTACAAAGCGCGCTCGAAAAATCCGGCACTTTCGGCAAATCCTCGCGATATGGCGTAAGCCAGCAATCCCAGTCCCAATACGACTAACCGGCTTAACAGAACGATGCGTTTTTCGTTGGCTTCCTTATTGATGTATTGGGAATAAATATCCCGGATGAGCGTTGTGGCCGGCACCAGTAAATAGGAATCGGCGGTGGAAATTATTATTCCCACAATGGTTGTCATCATGATGGCGCCGACATAAGAGGGTAAAATCCGATGGGCAGCATAAATGAGTACATGCCGGCCGTTCGCTGCATCGGGAATCATGCTGGAACTCACCCAGGCCGAAGCGATAATCAGGAGTTCGATCAGAAGCACGGCGATAATCAATACAGTAGTGGCTTGTTTGGCTCCTTTGGCATCGCGGCTGGCAAAGAACCGCTGGTACATATTGGCATCACCCAACACCAATAAAAACGGGGGTAGACAAAAATTGACAATATCCATGGTGGAATAGACACCCCAGAATTGCATGTGTTCCGGTTTACCCATTTGATCGAAAGCCAGTGTCATCCCCTCCCAGCCTCCAGCTTTGACCCATAGAATGGGAAAAGCAATAATCAGGGTAATCGTCATGATAATACCGTTTCCCACATCCGTGTACGCCACACTAACCAATCCGGCCAGCATGGTGTAAGCAATAATGAACACTGCCGCGAGAATCGTTGCTTCATTGGTACTGAGTAGCGGTTGTCCCGCATGATCCACAAAGATGGTCTGAATGATGGCACCACCGGCATTGTATTGATAACTGACGATAACCAGATAAGCCAGTACCAAAGCAACTACACTCAGCGAGCGTGCCGTTTGCCCATATCGATCACCGATGATTTCCGGAACGGTAAATTTTTCGAAATTCCGAACTTTCCCTGCAATTTGGGTGAGAATAGCAATGCCCAGAACGCCCCCCAGAGGCAATAATAATCCGGCAATCCCTGTTTCATAGGCTTTTCCTGCGTTTCCCAGTACGGATCCTGTACCTATCCAGGTGGCCAACATGGTACCGACCAATACCCAGGGGGTCAGTGACCGTCCTGCCACGGAAAAATCCGATTGCGTTTTTATTTTTCCTGATTTGTATACCCCCAGACTGATCAGGGCTAGCAGATACACAGCCAGGACAATACCGTATATCATTGTTCCTCCAACATGATTTGTCTCAGAAACCGAACGGGAAGCGATCCCTGGGCCAGTAAATTCTCATGGAAAGCACGCAGGGAAAACTCCGGCCCCATTATTTCCTCATAATCCCGACGGAGATCCCACATCAGCATATTGCCGGCAAAATATGTGGAAAGCTGGGTGGCAGTTAATTGAGCCCGTCGCCATTTGCCTTTTGCTTCCGCTTCCTCCTGAAATGTTTCCTGTATCATCAGATCGAGTGCTTCCTCTTCGGTTAATGTGCCGGCATGTGTTTTTTGATCAATGATGGCATTGGCAATCCCGCGCAACTTCCATTTTTTCTCAATCAGAGCATACCGGGGGTCTCCCTCCCCGAAGCCGGCCTCTATCATCATCCCTTCGGCATAGTGAGCCCATCCTTCAATCATTACGCCACTAGAAAATATGGAACGCACCAGAGAGGGATGGCGACCGGCGTAGTACAACTGCACATAATGTCCCGGCAGCGCTTCATGAATGGATAATATCTTTAGCGCAATCGTATTATATTCCCGTAAAAATGACTGGATCTGAGTTTCATCCCAATCTTCCGGTAGAGGAGAAACATTGTAGTAAGTATTCAAATTTTTCTCCAGCGGGCCCGGTGTTTGAAGTGATGCAATAGAGATTCCGCGCTGATACTCAGGTGTTTTGCGAATTTCCAGGGGCTTGGAGGCGTCCAGGGTCAGAATACCCTTTTCCTGAATAAATGCCGTCAACTCATCAATGGTACTACGAACCGTCGGAAGAATAGCATCCGGCTCAGGATGATCTTGGGCAATTCGGTCCAAAACCCGGCGAACCATATTCAATTGAGCCTGATGACTGGACATATCGGGCTTTTCACCGAACCAGTCATGATAGAGCGGTTCAGCAATCGTAATCATATCACCTTGAATCTGGCGCAATTCGGCCTCCGCCCGAGACAATATCTCATCGCTATTTAGATTTTCATTAATCGTATAATGTAATTTTTTAGTATAAAGCTCCGGACCTAACCGGAAAGATTTGAATTGTCCCTCTTGGGCATAGGCATCCAGAAACTTAAGGAAGTCATTCAGAGCATTTACACTCCGGTCCAGACTATCCTGCCAATCCTGCTCATCAAATTCGCCAGCCTGGGCGCAAAGGTTTGGGAAACCACGTTCCAGGGAATGAATGAGTCCCTGCACCTGCCGACGGGCTGTTTGCACATGAGGTTCGGGCATGGATTTGAGATGGGTCATGGCTTGCGCAAGGAAACCCGGCGTTGCCGCGAGTCGGGATTCCAGATTCCGGCGGCGTACAGCAGCCGGAGCAAAATCATAGGCCGTTAAGGATTCGTATGCAAAACCCAGCAGATAGGTATATTGCAATGGATTCCAGGAATACTCCCTCAATTCCTCGAGTTGGAACAGTAATTCGTCGATTGCCCGGCACAAGATGGCATAATCAATGCGTAAACGGGAATCCAGAGCGGCCTCATCAATGGTTTGGCACCGTTGATTGAATGATTCCAATTCATGGATACGGTGACTGATCTGATGGGTATCGTAATCCGGCAATAACCCGTCATAGGTATGTATTCCTATCCAGGTGCTGTTGATCGGATTGGCCTTGAAATAATAATCAAGGAAATCTTTCTCTATATTTTCATAGCGCTGATTCGGTGCACTTATAAGCATCAGATAGACCAAAATCCCGGTTGTCATCACAAAGGTGATAAAATACTTTGACGTCACTTTTTTCATTTTCAAGTGATGAAGTTAATGCTGTATCGGAAACAAATCGGACATGAATTTCCGGGAGAATTACGCCATTTTGGTAGAAACATGACAATAACGGTAATGATCACGACTATATTTTTTACTGTGTTTATACTACAAATAAACGAGAACGGACGTTGAAAATATCAATCATAATTCTTTTCATAATGAATATTGGAGTCATTGGAATGGGGAATGGACAACACCTGAATCGCTTGGCAAACGAACAAAGTCCCTATCTTTTACAACATGCCGGGAACCCTGTTCACTGGTATCCCTGGGGTGAGGAAGCCTTCGCCATGGCCCGGGAGAAAAATTTACCGATTTTCCTTTCCATCGGATATTCCACCTGCCACTGGTGTCACGTCATGGAAGAGGAATCATTCGAAGATGAAGAAGTAGCCGCCTTGCTGAATGAGCATTTCATCAGTATCAAGGTTGATCGTGAAGAACGTCCCGATATCGACCATATCTACATGGCGGTTTGTCAGGCCATGACCAGTTCCGGTGGCTGGCCGCTGACTATCATCATGACACCGGATAAAGAGCCGTTTTTCGCCGGTACCTATTTCCCGAAACATGACCGTGGTCAACGACCGGGATTACTCCGAATTCTACCGGCCATTGCATCTGCCTGGGAATCCGATCTGACCTCAATCCAGGCCACGGTGGACAAAGTCCTGCAATTTCTAGCCGACAATGCCCGGACCTCCGGTTCGTCCCTGCCGGATACCAATCTTATCCATACGGCCTATAATATTCTTGTAAACAGATTTGACAAAACCCATGGCGGTTTTGGTTCGGCCCCGAAATTCCCTTCACCTTACAATCTTGTATACCTGACACGTTACGCATATTATTATGATGATTCCCTGGCACGGGAGATGGTGGAAACGACGCTGCAAAAAATGCGAATGGGCGGAATCTTTGATCAGATCGGGTATGGGTTTCATCGCTATTCCACCGACCGGGAATGGCTGGTTCCTCATTTTGAAAAAATGCTTTATGATCAGGCCCTTCTGTTGCAGGCCTATACAGAGGCCTGGGAATTGACCCGCAACCCGCTGTACCAACAGGTAGTTGATGAGATTTTTACTTATGTACGCCGGGAATTATGGGATCAGGACGGAGGGTTTTATTCGGCCGAAGATGCCGACAGTGACGGTGAGGAGGGGAAATACTATGTCTGGACCGTTCGACAAGTAGAAGAGATTCTGAATCAGGATGAAGCCCGGCTCGCGAAACGTTACTATTCCCTCCGGCCAGAGGGCAATTTTCGCGAACATCCCAATGCGCCGTTCAGCGGGAAAAACATCCCCTACCTTACCCGCCTTCCCACAGACAGCATGATGGAAGCGGCCCGCCGCAAGCTGCTTGAGCACCGCTCACAGCGGATTCATCCCCGACGGGATGATAAAATACTGGCCGACTGGAACGGCTTGATGATCAAAGCATTGACCCGGGCCGGATTTGTCTTTTCCAACCCCGCCTATCTTCAGGTCGCCCGGCAAGCAGGAGATTTTATCTGGTCCAGGATGAGTACACCCGATGGGCACCTCCACAAATCCTACCGGAATGGAAAGGCCTACGGGACAGGACAATTGGATGATTATGTATTCATGATCAGTGCCTACCTGGAATTATACACAACATTCCAGGATGTGGCCTATTTACAGCATGCCCTGGATTTATCGGAAATTCTGAAATCCGAATTCATGGATAACAGCGGAGGATTTTTCCTGAATTCCTCCCGGGGAGAAGCCTTGATCGTAAGGCCCAAAACCGGTTATGACGGCGCCTTACCGTCAGGGAATTCACTGGCAGTGGAGAACAGTTACCGTCTGGCTCACATCACCGGGAAATCGGAATGGTCGAATATTGCCGATGAAATTCTGATGGCATTCTCCGATCAGCTTCAGGAATCTGTGGCGGCACACACGGCCATGATAACAGGATACATGGATAACCTGTTTCAATCAAAGGAAGTCATTATTGTCAGCCCTAAGCGGAATGCCCAGGTTGACCGGTTCATTGCTCAGGCCTATCAAGATTATACACCGGCCCCGGTTCTTATCGTAAAAACAGCAGATAATGCCACGGATCTGATCGCGCTGGCTCCCTGGCTGGAACCCTATAAAATGATCAATGAAAAAACGACATTCTACATCTGCAATAATTTTATCTGTCAGCAACCTACAAATAATTTGAAAACTGCATTAGATTATCTGCATGAATAAGTCCCTTTCGGAACATATTGGCTCCACCCTGGCGCATTTCCAAGATCTACTGGATACGGTTTTTCATTATATTTTCCGGGTAGGCAAGGAAAAAGCAAAACATAAACCGGCGGGGTTTATCATGAAGGAAATCGGAAAAATCGGAGATACATTTTATCAAACATATACTAAAATTAAAAAAGACGAATAACGTCAATTCATTTCATTAATCAGGTAGAGAGTAGCACATGAAACTGCATTGGAAAATCATTATTGGATTGGTATTGGGAACGATCTATGGCATAATTAGCACAGTGACTGGACTGGGATCATTTACGACGCACTGGGTGGCGCCATTCGGTATTATTTTCATCAATCTATTGAAATTTATTGCTATTCCTCTGGTGTTAACATCACTCATCACAGGTGTGGCTTCCTTATCGGATATGAAAAAACTGTCCCGGATCGGTGGTAAAACGATCGCCGTGTATATTCTAACCACCGCAGTGGCGGTTACCATTGGACTGGTATTGGTCAATTTAATCAAACCTGGAGATAAAGTGCCTGAGACGATGAAGGAATCGCTCCAGCAAACATACCAGACCGAAGTGAGTTCCCGGACAGGACAGGCTGAACAAGTTAAGGATCGCGGTCCTCTGCAACCCATTGTGGATATGGTACCCAGCAATTTTTTCTTTTCAGCTTCCAGTAATCGGAATATGCTGCAAATCGTCTTTGTTGCCCTGCTCTTCGGAGCCGGATTAATTCAGGTGAAAAATAAAAAAACAGATATCGTATTAAATTTTTTCGACGGATTCAATGATGTCATCATCAAGCTGGTCGACATTATCATGTTAATGGCTCCCATCGGCGTCTTTTCTCTCATCGCAGAAACCATTAACAAAGTGGCCGGCAACAATTTGAACCAGGTGCTGGAATTACTCAGTGCACTGGGATTTTATATGTTGACTGTCATACTGGGCCTGGCCGTCCATATGTTGATTACATATTCATCCATCATTAAAATGTTTACAAAATCGTCGCTGAAATCATTTTATCAAGCCATTGTTCCGGTTCAGTTGGTTGCCTTCTCCACGAGTTCCAGTGGTGCTACCCTGCCGGTAACCATGGAAACCTGTGAGCAGGAATTGGGTGTATCGGAAGAAGTATCATCCTTTGTATTGCCCCTGGGAGCCACCATAAACATGGATGGAACTGCCCTTTACCAGGCCGTGGCTGCAGTATTCATTGCCCAGACCCTGGGAATGGAACTGGGGCTGGCTGCCCAGCTGACCATAATTCTGACCGCCGTGCTGGCTTCCATCGGTACGGCTGCGGTTCCGGGAGCCGGAATTATCATGCTGGTCATCATACTTGAAGCCGTGGGTGTACCCAGTGCCGGAATTGCCCTGATTCTTGGGGTGGACCGAATCCTGGATATGTTACGCACCACTACCAATGTAACCGGTGATGCATCGGTCGCACTGGCCATTGCCACGAATGAGAATGAAGTCACACAATAGAAAAAGGTATTTGACAATTTTACTGATTACTGTAATTTAATCCAGCTTTCAAACATAACCCGTCGCAGGTTCGCTTTTCCAGAATCTTCAAGTATCATTAGCTAGGAAGCTGAACTTCTCGTACAAAAAACAGGCCTTTTCGCTCCGGCGGATCAAGGAAGTTTGCTGTACGGGAGAGGCATCCACCGTTTCAAACAACGGTTCTGGAATCAACCACGGCGGGTTTTTTTATATTCTATTTGGGAAAGGATCTGAGCAATACGCAGTTCCGGTCCACGAATCGTCAATGTCACACCTTCCTCTGAATATTCCCGTTTTATAACCGCCACGCCTTCTTGCACCAGAGACATGGCTTTACCGCTGTCGTAGGGCAGAGACAGCTCTACCGTTTGATAACTGCTGTCCATTTTCATCTTAATGGTTTCAATCAGTTTGTCAATCCGTAGATGATTCAGAGCTGATACTGAAATGGCCTCGGGAAATAATTGATTCAGGTAAGGCAGTCTGGTATCCATATCAATTGTATCAATTTTATTCAACACGATTAATACCTCCTGCTCGGCAGCATCCAAGTCCTGTAAGACCTGTTGAATTGTCGCCAAATGATCGATGATCTGATCTGAACCGGCATCGAGTACAATGAGCAGTAAATCGGATTCCGTCACTTCCTTTAATGTGCTGCGAAAACTGGCAACCAGATGATGGGGCAATTTCCGGATAAACCCTACCGTATCACTTAGCAACACCGTGTGGTCCCCATCCAGCTTTAATTGCCGAATGGTCGTGTCCAGCGTGGCAAATAACCGGTCCTGAATATATACATTGGCACCGGACAGGGCCCGCATCAGGGTTGATTTTCCCGCATTAGTATAACCGACCAGTGAAACACGGTAAAATCGTTTACGTCCCTGACTCTGAGTTTCCCGCTCCTTGTCAATTTTAACCAGTTCGGATTGTAGCCGGGCAATCCGTGTCCGCAATATTCTCCGGTCAACTTCAATCTGGGTTTCTCCTGCCCCGGCCCGGGTTCCAATACCTCCCATTTGTCGTTCCAGGTGCGTCCACATTCGCGTCAAACGAGGTAACAGGTATTGCAACTGGGCCAGTTCAACCTGGGTCTTTGCTTCCTTGGTCCGGGCATGCTTGCGAAATATATCCAGGATAAGTCCGGACCGGTCGATCACTTTACATGCCTGGCTCAATTCCTGATAATTCTTTGTCTGAGCCGGACTCAGTTCCTCGTCAAAAATAATGAGAGACACACCCAGAGCTTCTCCCTGACTTACAATTTGCTCTGCCTTCCCCTTGCCAATAAAATAGGAAGGATTTATCCGGGATAATTTCTGTGTGACGCGACCGACGACTTCCGCTCCGGCGGTTTCCGCCAACAGAGCCAGTTCATCTAGATGTTCATGGACCATGGCTTCGGTGGTATCTCCCGTCACAACGCCAACCACCAGAGCCGTTTCCGTCTGACGTTTGGTAGAATGTAATTCCGGTTTCATTTCTTTGCGATCAATCCTTCAGGTGATTTCCGACCTAAATATGTTTCAAGGATAAAAAGTAGAATAGCGGCAATCAGAAAATATCGCCACAGGGATTTCCCCAGGCGAATATCTTTCAGCGTCGCCGACAATGATGATTCCGGGGCAATGATCTGAACATAATCATCGGATGAAAAAACCTGCCTGAGCTGATCTTCCGTGACACGGTTCGAGGGATATTCGGCCGGGGACAGAATCGTGGAAAATGCCGCATAGGGTAAACCGTCGGATAAAACGCGGTAGGATCCCAGTTCATCCGTATCAGTCACCGGAAGCATTTCAGTCGTGAAATCCGGAATGTATAATATTTTCTTGCCGCTGGGCGTAATAACCGTCCACTGGGAATGTATCAAATCCCGATCCAGGCGAATCCATTTCTTTTCGTGGACATAAACAGAGGCATTGTTGGATTCGTTGGTAGCCAGCAACGTCAACATACGATGCAATAGCGGAACGGTAAAACCCCGCATGGCCAAATCGTTCCATTTCAGATCCATTAAACTGGTAAAGACGAATAAACGACCGTTACCAAAACGAATTTCACCCAAGAATGGATCCTGGTTGGCTAATTCCAGAATGGGTTGAAATTCGTTTTCCTTGGTACTCACCTTCAAATAACGGAATACGTCCGGTAGCTCGCTTTTTATTTTCCGCAGCGCAAGTTCGCCGACCAGGGGATGGACTGGTTCATGATATTGTACCGGGATAAAGTTATCTCCGGACATGATGATGAAATCCTTTACCTCCGGCAGGTGAAGACTGGAATACACGGGCGAATCCGGTTGTGTATCATAATTATCACCCATGAACCAGATCACACCACCGCCCCGTTTGAGAAAATTCTGAATCTGGAGCATGGCCTGGTCGGTAATTCTGCCGGGGTTAATCAAAATAAGAACATCCGTTTCATCCAGAAACAACTGATCAATGATACCGGAAACTCGTGTCTCCAGAAAAATAAAGCCGGATTGCTTATCAATGGCGTTCAGGGCTGTTTCTATGAGGAATGTTTCATCCTGAGAACTCCCGATTACCGTACATGCAATCTGTTCCGGAATCACAGTTTCAAACGTGTATTGATTATCCAGATCGAAGTCATCGTCCGGTATTACCAGCCGCCCGTATATGGTTCCGGATTTACCGGGAAAGGCTTCAAAGATAAAATCCTTGGTCTGACCGGAATTGATATTGGCCACGACCTGGCCAACCCGTTGTTCGTTAAGATAAAGTTCAATGGGAAGACTGGGAAGATCAAGGCGACCGTCATTGACCGCTTCCGTTTCCACCTTCATGATCTGATTCGGCAGGCGGACCTTCGACGTCACGCTGCCGCGGCGCAGGGATAAATTGTGCTGTACCGGAGGCTGGGTCACAAAATAAAACCGCCACGGCGTATCCAGGGAATCGGTGACTGATGCCATTATTTCCCGAGGTGGGTAGGACTGAAAATCACTGAGGATAAAACATTCCTTGTTAGGGACATCGGCTGCGGTCTCACTGAGGATTGAATCGGCCATTGTCCAGAGATTATCCTTCCGGCTGGTGGGAAGAATCTGACTCAGACGGCGTTGTAGATTCTGATCAGTCACCGAACCGGAATATACTTTTTTTCTGGGAATAAGGGACCAGATGTCAACTTGTGTCAATGTGGGATAGGCTGACACGATGGCCGGAATCGACTGCAAAGATTTTTCCAGTAATGAATGATCACCCGACTGAAGGTTCATGCTGGCGGAATTATCCACAATAATGACCAGTTGCGTTTCCTGTTCTCCAGAACGGGCTCCAGAGATAAATCCCTTTTGTACGGGACGGGCAAACATCATCACCAGGGCAGCGATGATTAGCATGCGTAAAAGAATAATCAGCCAGTGTTTGAGCTTGAGCTTGCGAATGGACTCATGTTCCAGCGCTTTGATGAAACGAATCGAACTGAATTCCACTTCCCGCGTACGCTGAATGCTTAACAAGTGAATAATAATGGGAAGACTGACGGCCGCCAGGGCAAATAAAACGGAGGGTGACAAGAAGGTCATTTCAACTCACCGCTAACCACATAAGGAAGGCACTGCCCACGGGAATTAAAAAATTATCATCGATGGGAAAAGGCATGATTTCGATCAACATTGCCATGGCAGCCCCCTCCATTCGGATCAATATATCCGGTGCCGGATATACCCAGGCAATCAGAAAACAGACCAATAAACCACCCAGAAATCCTTCCAGGGATTTATGAAATATCCGTATCCGGCCCAGTCGGGTCCCCGTGATAGCCGCCATCGGATCACCCAGGAATAAAAAGAACAAACTCAGAATCGCAATGGACCGGGGAAACAAAATCACCGTAACCGTTGCCCCCAGAAAAACCCAGGTTGCCCCCGTAAAATGCCCCTGAATTTCCTCTGGCTTCAGGAGGGGGTTAAACCATTTCGTAAATATTTTCCGCAGGATGGGAACGCGCAACCGACCAAAATCAATGGCAATGGAAACCAGACACAGGAAGGCCATGATCAATCCGAAGTACAGCCGGTTCGTAATCACAATATAGGCCAGCGGAATCCATAAATTGATCATATGAATCAATTTCCGGAAAATTAGGGTTTTCATCTGGGAGGAAGTCGCTGTCAAGGACTATTGATTGATGATGCGGTTAAAGATATCATCCATGTCAAGGACGCTGATTGTGATATCAATCGTTTCAGGCTGTTCCAGAACGGTACCGGATTCTATCGATTGGTCCAGAACGGTATAGGGAATCAAATCCGTATTTTGCTGATAATATATCTTACCGATCCGGAGTCCGGCCTTCGTCAATTCTTCTTCGGCCTTGGTTTTACTCAATCCGAATAAATTGGGGACCTGGAAAAAATTGGGCGGTAAGCCTTCACTGATTGTCAGGTGAACACCATGACCTTTTTTCATCAGATCACCGCCCCGGGGAGACTGCCAGGCGACGGTTCCCTTGGGATAATCGGGATTGTATTCGGTATAAACGGTATCGATTAATAATCCGGTCTGATGCAGAATAATTTCCGCACTGCGCCGGGATTGACCGATCAGATTGGGCACTTCCACCATCTTCTCAGGTGCCGAGATGGTCAAACGAATCGTGCGTCCGGGTTTGACGGTCGTATTGGGTTTGGGATATTGATCCACCACCAGTCCCGGTGGCATTTGGTTGGTGTATAATGTATCCTGAATGGTGGCATGGAAGCCTTCCGCTTCCAGTTTTTTGATCGCCTTGTCAACATCACGGGAAATCACATTTAACAATACGTGGATTTCTCCATGCCGCACATAGGCCGGCATGACGACCGAATCCATCACAATCGCCACCAGCACACCCAGAACTCCCAGTGTTATAATATATCGTGTGAATGTATTAATCATGTCGTTTCAGGCGAACTCCAAACATCCCATCCAACGAATCGCGATGGGGAAAGGTTTCCACAGAACCATCGGTATTTTTCCATCGCACCAGGGGTTCGGGCAGATTCTCATCAAGCGAAAAGTCCTTATGCCGCTCCAGAAAAATACGGATCACATCCTGGTTCTCCTCCCGTTCCATGCTGCAGGTTCCATAGACTAATATTCCACCTGATTTTACATACTGGCAGATATTTGAAAGAATAGCTAATTGCAGGGTTTGCATTTCAGGGATCGATGCTTCATCCCGGCGCCATTTGATGTCCGGTCGCCGGCGGATAACACCGGTTCCGGTGCATGGTGCATCAACGAGAATCTTATCCACGGTCGGAAATGAGGCCGAAGTTGCATCGGAACATGACCAGTGAATATTATCCGCTCCCTGGCGTTCGTTGTCAGCCTTCCCCTGTTCCACCCGTTCAGGAATTATATCATTGGCCAGGATTTGACCGGCTCCCTGCATCAATTCCCAAAGGTAGAATGTTTTTGTTCCAGGCGCCGCACAGGCATCCAGGATAATATCCCCGGGCTGGGGATCCAGAAGTTCCGCCAACATCCCGGCGGCCCGGTCCTGGAAGGACCAGAATCCTTTTTGAAAACCTTCTGACTGAAAAAGCCGATAGCCGTTGTTATTCACCCGGAAAAAATTGTTTGTAGCCGGTTCGGGCGTAATGGATATGTCCTGTTCCTCACAGAATGCCAAAAAATCCGAAGGTGGCACTTTTCCGGAGTGAATGCGTGCAGTAAGAGGTGCCGTTTGATTAGCCGCCGACAGCACCGTTTCAATGGCATCGTCACCAAAGCGTTGCTGCCAGCGCTTGACTAGCCAGTCCGGAAAGGAATACCAGGTGGATAAATATTCCTCCGGTTTCAATTGTTTTTTCAAATCTTCCCGGCTTAATCGTGCAATGGACCGCAACACGCCGTTGACATATCCCTTGGCATAGGAACCGACACGCTTTTGGGCCAGTTTAACCGCCGAGTGAATCGCGGCATGATCGGGGACTTTGGGATCCAATTTCAATTCATAAACCGCCAGGTGAAGCAGAGTCAATAATTGTTCATCTATCCGGGTGATCTTGCGCTTTGAAGCATATTCGATCCAGGCCTCCAGAAAATAAATCCAGCGTACAATATCGTTGCAGGACGCTACAATCCGTCGACGCTCTTGGCTACGTATCTTGTGTTTGACAAGGTAAGCCTCAGTGTGCGTTTTCAGGCGGGGTAATGTACGCCAGAATCCAAGGAGTATATTGAGGATATGTTCGCGATGATCCAACGTTCAGCCTAAAAGATCTCCACTTTTCAGAGCATAGCCTCGTATGAATTCCAGCGCAGACACCCGTTTTTTCCCTTCCCTTTGCAAGGCCAGTAACTCCAGAGAACCGGAGCCGGTCTGAACCAATACCCGGTCATTCTTTATTATGATATGTCCTGCTGGCAAACCGAAATCCTGTTCGTTTGGACAGGTTTGGAAAACCTTCAACCGGTATTTTCGCCAAAACGTAAATGCCCCGGGACGGGGAGATAAAGCACGAATCTGATTGTGAATGACCCTGGCCGGTTGATCCCAGTGAATCTGACAATCATCGGGACGGATTTTGGGAGCCGGCGTGGCTTGGGAATTATCCTGAGCCTGGGGCACGATATCACCTTTTTCCAGCCGGTTTACTGTTTCCACCAACAGGTCTGCCCCCAAACGACTCAAACGCTCGGACAATGTTCCGAAATCATCCGAGTCCCGGATGGGAATTGGTTTCTGCAATAAAATATCACCGCTATCGACTCGCGGTTGAATCAGAAATGTTGTCAATCCCGTTTCCCGGTCACCATTCATCAGGGCCCGTTGAATAGGGGCGGCTCCCCTATACTTTGGCAAGAGTGACGTATGGAGATTGATGCAACCTCGGCCGGGGAGTTCTATCAGAGCAGAAGGCAGTATACGAAAAGCGACAACTACGAATAAATCAGGATTCAGCCGCTGCAAACTGTCATGAAAAGCCGGGTCACGCAAATCGTGTAACGGGATTACGGGAATATGCAAATCTTCGGCGGCCCTAGCCACGGGAGTCGGATGCAACGCCCGACCCCGGCCCTGGGGCTTGGGCGGATTGGTCACCACTGTAAGGATGATATGCGAACTATCAGCAAGGGCTTTTAATCCCGCCACCGAAAATTCGGGATTGCCCATATAGACTATCTTCATATAATTGAATTCAGAAACCGGATATTTCGGAAACCTATCCCATCACCTGTTTCAATCTGGCACGGGATTGTTTCTCCAGATCTTTTAACTGTTTCTTATACTGTATCCGTGTCAATTTTGAAACTCGATCGACGATCATTTTTCCCGTAAGATGATCCATTTCATGCTGAATCGCCCGGGCCAGTAATCCGCCAAACGATGCTTCGTGCCATTCTTCATCTGGTGTCTGATAGCGAAAATAAATTTGTTCCGGCCGTGTAATTTCAAATGTGACTTCCGGTATTGATAAACATCCTTCCTCATAGGAACTTTCACCTTCACCGGATTGTATTTCACCGTTGAGGAATACCATCGGTTCGTCTGTTTCCTCCGTATGGGTAATGTCAATGATGAAGAGATTCATATCCCAGCCAACCTGATTGGCGGCCAGACCGATACCCTCTGCCTCATACATGGTATCGAACATATCCTCGATCAGACGATCCAGTCCGGAAAAATCTTTCACCGGGGCACAGACCTTCCGCAGAATGGGATCACCATATTTCACAATGTCGAGAACGGCCAAGATAACTATCCTTCTATCGCGCTTGTTTCATGATCATCTACCGCACCCAACCGGCCGGCAATAGCAGATTTGTTCACAACAATATCACTGTTTTTACTGACTTTCAATACAACCAGACGCCCCTTTTCCTTGAATCCGGCGACGGTACCATGCAGTCCGCCAATGGTAATGACTTTATCACCTTTTTGCAAGGCATCCAGCATGGCCTGCTTTTCCTTTTGTTTCTTGGCCTGGGGACGTATCATGAAAAAGTAGATTACAAACATGATAAGGATAAACGGAAAATACATGGCCAGACCGCCACCCTGTGCA
>JBHHUC010000078.1:0-7737 GCA_046861395.1 Fidelibacterota bacterium | reverse complement strand
ACGGAATAAATTGGGCCAGATTGCATTTTTCAAAATAGCTTCTCCTGATCGTGAAACACGACGATATGCGCCGGGGGCGTTGGTAAGAAATGCTGCATAATTTTGCCTGAAATTTAGTATTCCTAGGACCAGCATCAAATCCTTCGTTGCCTGTATCCGAAACGGCGGAGTATTTTTCATGGATGAAGTTGAATCGGATATGTTTCACTGCCCTCCTCTGCGGCCTGACGCTGGTTCCCCTGCGCTCCCAGCGCCGGGATTTCCAACAGGAAATTCAGCGTCAGGACCAGGCTATTCAATCCCTGCAGAAGGAGATTGAAGCTACCCGGAAACGGATTGCACGGGAACGGCAGAAAGAACAATCCACAGCCCAGAAAATTGCCAACCTGGAGCAGGAAATTTCCCTGTTGGACCAATTGTTGTCTCGTCTGAACCAGGAACTGGCCACCAACGAAGCGCGGATCCGGTCTTTGGAAAAGGATATTACCGCCATGGAGAAGGAATTGGCAGCCCTGCGGGAACGTTATGCCCGGCGGGTGGTCAATGTCTATCAAAAAGGGTCCCTGTCCCCCTTGGAAGCTTTGTTCAGTTCCACCTCCTGGCGTCAGGCTATATATCGCAGTAAATATTTGACCATTATTTCCGATCTGGACCGGGCCAACCAACAGCGTCTCAACAGTTTGATCATTGATATCGGCCAGCAGAAGCTGAGTTATGAAGCGGCCGTGCGAAAAAGTGCCCGGCTGAAGCGGGAGCAGGAAAAACAAAAGGCAGATTTACAGAATCTTAAACGGCAAAAAGAGAAAGATTTACGGAAAATCAAACGAAACAAGGCCGAGCTAGCGGAACTGGTGCGGGAAAAACAGGCCGGGGTCAAGCAATTGGAAAGTGTGCGTCAGGCCATCCTCAAGGACAAGGACCGGTTCGAGCGGGAAGAACGGCTCCGGAAACAGCGGGAAGCGCTCCAGGCCAGAAAATTTTCCGAACTGAAAGGACACCTTCCCTGGCCGGCGGATGGTCGCATCATCACCAGCTTCGGCCGCCAGTGGAACCCGAAACTCAAAACAACTACCGAAAGCCCCGGCATTGACATCAAGGGCAAACCCGGTTCGCCCATCACGGCCGTCATGAACGGTATCGTGATTTCCATTACATTCATCCGCGGGTACGGCACGACCCTGATCCTGGACCATGGCAATGGCTATTTCACGGTTTATTCCCACGTGACCAATATTCAGGTAAGTATGGATAATCAGGTCCGGTCAGGCGATGTATTGGCCTATATGGGCGATTCGGGGTCTGTCAACGGTGCCATGCTGCATTTTGAAATCTGGGGCCAGGACCAAAAACTCAATCCGGAACAATGGCTGTTGCAACGACCGTAACCGACTTTGCCACCCAGGTTCAGCCCGGGGTCTGGAAGCAATTGAAGGTCCTGGCCGCGAGCGGGAATATTGCCAACGGCTACATATTCACGGGGCCGGCCGGCACCGGCAAGGAAGGAACAGCCCTATCTTTTGCCGCGCTTCTGAACTGTACTGCCACTCGGGAAAAACCCTGCGGTACCTGCAGCTCCTGCCGCCGTTTCAATACCTTGCAGCACGAACATCTGACCCTTGTTTATCCTCTGCCCGGTGGAACGGGACCGGCCGGGGATACGAGCGATCCTCTGGAACGCCTTTCCGATGCCGACCTCGAGATACTGACCCGGGCTTTGGAAAAGAAGGCTCAGGATCCATTTTATCGGATTCAGCTGCCCCGCGCTAATCGGATTCCGATTCAATTCATTCGTCATCTACGGCATAAAATTTATCTGAAATCCGCCGAACCGGGCTTTAAAATAATCATCCTATTTGCCGCTCATACCTTGTCTGCTGGCAGCGGCGAAGCTGCCAATGCCCTGCTGAAACTGCTGGAGGAACCGCCGGCCGACACTACACTCATCTTGGTCACCGACCAGCGGGATGTATTATTACCTACGATTCTTTCCCGTTGTCAGCTTATTTCCTTTCCTCCTCTGACAATGGCGGCCATTACCCGGCATTTGGGAACTGATACCAGCCAGCCAGTAGACCTGGCCGCCTACCTGTCCGGTGGTGACATCAATGCTGCCCGGCGTCTGGCGGCCCAACCGGAAAACGATATGGTGGAGAACCTGCTGGCCATGGTACGATTCTTCATGGCCGCCAACATGAAAGAACAACGAGCAATGCTGGGCGAATTGGTACGCCTGGTCCGGTCCGAACCGGACGTATTCCGCCAAACCGTGACGGCGCTTCAGTTCTGGTTTTCGCTACTGCAAAAAACGGGTGCCGGTCTTCCTCTGCCGAAATTTTCGGCTCCGCTACAACCGTCTTTAACTGCCACGGCGGCCCGTTATCCCAAGGCCAATGTTCCCGATATCATCATTACCTTGGAAGAATTAAAGCAGGCGCCGCAGCAGAATCTGCATCCCGAACTGGCTCTGACGGGGGCCGTAGTTCACATTCGCCGGTATCTCTCGGGGTTAAATCGCTATGCTATTTCCCGTCAATTGGCACCCTAAATTCGACCATGGAAAAACGTTTTTATATTACAACACCGATCTATTACGTCAATGACAAACCTCATATCGGGCATGCCTACACTACGTTGCTTGCCGATGTCCTGGCGCGCTATCACCGTGAAGCCGGCACTCGCGTTTTCTTTCTGACAGGGCTGGATGAGCATGGGCAGAAGGTCGAACAAGCAGCCCGTGACCGGGGAGTGTCGCCCCAGGAACATTGCGATACCATGGCGCCTCGCTTTCTCGATCTCTGGGAAAAACTCCATATTCAATATGATGATTTCATCCGCACCACCGAGGAGCGACATGTCCGCGTCGTCCAGGAGGTGTTGCAAAAGGTCTGGGACGCCGGGGACATTTACCTGGCAGAATATGAAGGCCTCTATTCTGTGTCGGAGGAACGCTTTATCACGGAAAAGGAAGCGGAAAGCGGCACCTTCCGGGATATCAAAACACTGAAGGAAAAAAATTATTTCTTCCGCATGGGGAAATATCAGGATGCCCTGCTGAAACATATTCACCAGCATCCTGATTTTATTCAACCGGATCACCGGCGCAATGAAATCCTGGGTTTTTTGCGGCAACCGCTGGGAGACCTGTGCATTTCCCGGCCCAAGGCCCGCATGGGCTGGGGAATCGAATTACCTTTTGACAGCGATTATGTAACCTATGTGTGGTTTGACGCCCTTTTAAATTATATCACGGCGCCAGGTTACGGGAAATCAGAGGATACTTTTTCGACTTGGTGGCCGACCGATTATCATTTGATCGGCAAGGATATTCTCACTACTCATGCCGTGTACTGGCCCACCATGCTGTTTTCCCTGGGACTGCCCCAACCCCGCACAATCTTTGCCCATGGCTGGTGGCTCAGCGGGGAATCCAAGATGAGTAAATCCCTGGGAAATGTGGTCAATCCCCTGGACCTGATCGATCGCTACGGTGTGGACCCGGTCCGTTATTATCTCATGCGGGAAATGGTACTGGGACAGGATGCCAGTTTTACCATCGAATCGTTTATAAAGCGATATAATTCGGATCTGGCCAATGATTTCGGGAATCTCCTGAGCCGCGTTTCCACCCTGATTCAGCGAAATTTCGACGGTATCGTACCGGAGCCCGGACCTTCCCAGGAAGCGGAAAAGGCACTGCAGACCGCCGCGGCCCAATTGCCTGCCGATGTTACGGGACAGATTCAAACCATGCGTTTGAATGAAGCCATCGAAACGACCCTGCAATTCATTCGCAGCGTGAACCGCTACATGGAGTCCCAGGCGCCCTGGAAACAGGTGAAAACCGATAAAGAGGCCGCCGCCCGGACATTGTATTCCGCCGCCGAGGCACTGCGCATCGGAGCCGTCCTACTGCATCCTGTCATGCCCAACCGCACAACCACGGTATTGGAAGCTCTGGGAACAACCAGCCGGGATACTGCCTGGGGCGGAGTGTCGCCCGGTGCCCGGCTGAAAACCGTTGGTTCATTATTTCCCCGGATTGATGTAAAAAAGGAAACCAAGCCCATGACCGAAAAGCAAGCCCCGGAAAAAGCAGTGGCGGAAAAAGCAGTGACGGAAAATGTGATTTCGTTTGATACCTTTACCCGCCTGGAACTGAAAACGGCCCGCGTCATTGCGGCGGAAAAGGTGAAAGGGGCCGACCGCCTATTGCAGTTGCAACTGGATGACGGAAAATCCCGCCGCCAGATTGTGGCCGGAATTGCGCTCTATTATCAACCGGAAGATTTGATCGATAAATTGATCATCATCGTGGCCAATTTGAAACCGGCCACGATCCGGGGTGTCGAATCCAACGGCATGTTGCTGGCGGCTAAGCAGGGCGACCGGTTGACACTGGTTACCGTGGACGACGACACGATCGGTCCCGGCGCCGACGTCAATTAAGGGCTTGGGCCTTAATCGTTTTTCTTGGTAAAAGCCAGGTAATCGACGATAAAGGTAAAGGCTGGATAGAAAAAACTGATATACCAGGTAATAATCGGTCCGATGGTCTGGAAATCATCCAACACACCCAATTCCCGAAATACGACCACGATCATCACACATTGCGTAATGGCTTTCAAGAGTCCAAAGACCCAGAACATCTGAACTGATGTCATATTACCTCCTGTAATTTTATAGCTGCCGTGTATTTTAAGTGAAATAATCCAAACACTCAAGGAGTATTCCGTTTGATTGTCTATTGCCCATGGGAGCCATAACCTATGACTGTGGGCCTATCACGACCGGTTAATGAGCAGAGACAATCCCGCCAGTAGCAGGACAAAAATAATGATCCGCGTGAAGCGTTCCCGGTCCAGGCGGTCCACCACACGATTCCCCAGCCCAATGGCCAGTCCCAACACAGGCAGGGATATGAGCGCCAGCTGGAGCAGCGGGCGTATAATCATATCGCGATAGACCATGACGGGCAGGCGGGACAAGTTAATCCAGCCCAGGGTTCCCAGCAATGTGGCCCGCAACACCCGCTTATCTTCCAGGCGGTTGGTAATATAACTGACATAGAGCGGTCCGCCGGTGGAATATAAACCGGAGAAAATGCCACCGATAAAACCGAAGAGCAAGCCGAATCGGTTGACAGCTATTACCCGTTTTCCGCTCCAGAGGACGTAAGCGGCGTACAATAGAATAAATAGTCCCAGTCCCTGTTTCAGTAGTGCCGGATTGCCGATGGTGAGGAGATAGAGGCCGGCGACCAGACCGATGAATCCGCTGCCACCAACTTCCCGCACGACGCTCAGTTCCATGTCACGATAATTCTGATAAATCAGCAGGATGCTGAAAACGGCCAGGAGGAGGGAAATGAACACCACGGCGTCGCGCAATTCCAGGACCGTAAGTAGGATGGGAAGGGCGACCAGGACGGCGGCAAAACCGATGATGGTCTGGACGAAAAATCCCAGAAATACGCCCAGGGCCACCACGGAAAGCTGGAAAAGGGTCACGGTGGGCTATTGCGGTTGCACGAGACGGGAATGGAGTGCCGGCAGTTCCATGAGGCCGGCGCTACCGAACCAGGGATGGAGGTCCAACGTCAGCCGTCCTGATGTGATGGCCGGATCTTCTTCGGCCAACGCTTTGGTCGCGGACAGTGAGGAAAGATTGAAAATGAAAATTCCTTTCAAATCACTATCATCTAAAAATGGTCCCGCCAAGACCAGTTTTCCGGCCTCGCTCCAGCGCCGGATGGCAGCATAATGTCCTTCCTGAATCCGGGCCATTTCCGGTGGTGATTGATCCCGGTGCGGTCCTTCTTTCAGGAAAGCAATGATGTACCGTTTCATGCCATTGGTATCGGCACCCAGGTCCCGGGCCAGATCGGCATCATAGCCCGTATTGTCCCGACATCCTGCCGTAAGCAATACCAGGAGTGGGAAAATCCATTTTTTCACGTTATTCATCCTTTCGTTTGGCCGTCATCGATTCCACATCCAGTCGTAGAACTGTGGTATGTTTCAGCATGGAGAGTGAAAAATCCCAGTCCTCCCGTTCCGTATAGTGACGCATGATACAGTTCAATCCGGCCTGCCGTTCAGCCGGATCATCAACCTGAATAAGAAATCCGTATCCCAAAACGCTTTGGAACGTCATGGTATGATCACAAGCCGAGTCCGCTGGCACGAACCGGTGATCCACATCCAGTTGGAAACAGACATAATTATTGTATGCCATGAAATCCAGTTTCCGACCCGTGCGGGCACAATGAAAATAAAATCGGGACGGATGACCCGGCCGGAATCCGAAATTGAGGGCCACGATGTAGGGTAAATTATCCCGGGCCAGTGCGATGCGACAAACATCGGCCCGCTGAATGATGGCATGGATGGCTTCCGGTGCTGTGACCTGGCGATCTTTACGACGCATTTTCAGAGGCTGGGATTCATTCATACCGTGCCCCCTCGATAAGGTACCATAGGGTTCAATTCCTTCATTTTTACCATGAAACTAAGCCTACCATTCCGTAATCGCAATGATGAGTGATTCCTGTCAATCGCTGGTCGGAGGGCCTAATTTCAGCCATGTTCATCGATACCCATTGTCACCTTTACCTGGGCGATCCGACGCCGGATGTGCAAGCCATCCTGGCACGGGCGGCAGAGGCCGGGGTCGGGCCGGTCATCTGTCCGGCCATTGATCTGGATACGGCCCGTACCGTGCTGGATCTGGCGCGGGATTTTCCCGGGATTTATGCGGCGGTGGGCATACATCCCAATTATACGTCGGAAGCCCCCGCCGACTGGGAAGACAGATTGCGGGACATGCTGGACAATGAACCGGTTGTAGCCGTGGGGGAGACGGGTCTGGATTATTATCGGGATTACACACCCTTTGAACAACAGCGACTATTTTTCCGCCGTCACCTGGCCCTGGCACAGGACTATGACCGGCCCGTCATTGTACATAATCGGGAAGCAGATACCGATACCCTGGAGCTAATTCGGGAATCAGGCGTTACCCGCGGCATTGCCCATTGTTTTTCCAGTGACAAAGCGACGGCGGAGGCGTTTCTGTCTCTGGGATTTTATATTTCCTTTGCCGGTAACCTCACGTTCAAGAATACCCATCTCCGGGAGGTGGCGGCTGAAATTCCCCTGGAACGGATCCTGATTGAAACGGATGCCCCGTTTCTGAGTCCCGTCCCTTTCCGCGGTAAGACCAACGAACCGGCCCGGGTGCGGCTGGTGGCGGAGGAACTGGCCCTGGTCCATGGTAAATCACTGGATGAAATCGGTGCCATAACCACGGCCAATGCAAAGCGTGTCTTTGCCCTGAACTGAAGTTCCCGGCCTGGGTGGGCCGCTTATTTCAATTGAATCATTTTCCCCGCGGCCAAGTCGACCTAGGAATAGTCAATTTTTCCTGAATATTTACCGGTCTTTGATTTTGTCTATTCAGGTATTAATTGAAAAAGTTTTGTCCAATTCTAGAAAACTTTGACTTAAATAGATAAACCAAAAAGTCCAACCAATATGAAAAATTCGTTGTTTCAGTCCAAAATAATTGTCCAATATATTTGGTATCAATGTCAAAAATCCCAGTGCCATAATTATCAATATTATTCCAGAAGACTCAACTGGGCTGGTGGGCTGGCTGTTTTATTCATCATACCAATTAATTTTATTCATTTTCTTCATAATAATACGAATAATCAATTCCTTTCATAAATATTTCGCG
>JBHHUC010000022.1:0-33468 GCA_046861395.1 Fidelibacterota bacterium | reverse complement strand
TCCGGAGGAGGGACTCGAACCCCCAGCCTAGTGGTTAACAGCCACCCGCTCTACCATTGAGCTACTCCGGAATTATGAATCGAAAAAAGCGGGCGAATTTATTAACCAATTCACGGCCTTCAAAGATTACATTTCCTTTTCGGCATACAACTTTTTCCCAGGAACGAAAAGACCGGATTTCTCCTGATCCTTCGTAATATAAACTACACCGGAATCCTTGTGCGGGGATCCAATCCGGGCATGAATGGATTTCAATCCACCAAACCAGGCTCGTTTGTCACACAGATAAACCAGATCACCGGGCTGTGCTTTCATTTTCTCCAAATCGTCTTTTGCCAACAAGACAGCATCATCATCACCGTCGCGAATTTGCCAGTCTACCAATACCTTTTCTCCCAGTTTGTCATTAGGTTCGCCACCCTTGAACGCACGACGGGCTTCCGTAATGGAAGCCGTTATGAGTCCGGATGTAGCTTTTTCCTCATCATAGGCCACATAATGGGTAACCAGAACGGGGAGCAGGGTAATCAAAACTAATATCATCAGAAATTGCATCCCTGGTGTCCCTACCTGAAACATCGGCAAAACAAAAAGTAGGACCGCAACCACAATCAGAGCGGTAAATATGGTATCGGATTTTCGTTCTAGCCGGGCCACGACCGCCTGCTGCCAGTTTGTGGTTAAGCCAGCCATAACACCAACGCCGGTGCAAACCGCCATATTGTACAGCGCCCGGATATAGGAATAAGGATGTGTCGGATTCATGGAAATACCATGATCAAATGGGGCAATAAAAACCCCCGGATAACGAGCCCCCAACAGCATGAGTCCGACTCCGCCGAGAAATGTGGTAATCACAGCCGCCGGCGTAAAGCGTTTCCAGAATATTCCCAGGAAAATCGCAACCACCAACGGCGGCGTCAGCGTGGAATGAAAATATCCGTGTGCTTCATACACCGTGGGGAAATTCTTAAAGGCCAGTACGGCCAGTACACCTAAGGCCGTGATGGCAATTGAACTGATCCGGGCCATGCCCAATTCCCGTCGTTCCACCTCTCTCACCGTCCCGGAGTTCCGTTTAAAATAAGTCTTCAGCGGCCGGTAAACATCGTTGACAAATATCGCTGCCGTCGCATTGATCAATGTATCCACCGTACTCATCAAAGCAGCGGTCAAGGCGGCCATAACAAAGCCAAACACACCTGGATGGGACACAATATTGGCCACCACCACAAATATTTGATCAGGCGAAGTATTTGGCGGAACCAGTCCGGGATCTGCCATGGAGATTGCCTTTCCCAGCCAGCCGGCATTCCCAACCACGATGGCAGAGATGGGTAATACAACCAAAATATTAACGGCCGCTGCTTTCCGACCTTCATTTACACTGCGACAGGCCATGAACCGCATCAGCAAGCCCTGGTTCATGAACAGGAATCCGATGGACCCGGCGATGGCATCCTGCCAGAATATACCTACAAAATTGAAATCAGGCGGCTTGTTGAAGTCCGCCAGAGGCAACTTCCAATCCACTGGCAACAGACTCCAGAAGGTATCAAAGCCACCGAGAAATGACAGACCCAGGAAAAAGAGCATTAAACCGGCAAAGAGCAGGATGAACCCCTGTAATAAATCGGTAAAAATGACTGCCGTTTGTCCACCAAAAGTTATGTAAATGCCGGTGATGACGGCGATTACAATGATTGCTCGCATCAGTGTAACATCCAATGTGGCACCCAGAATCTGAAAGGATTCGGGCAGCATGGGAATAACAGCCTTGCCCAGAGTCAGAAAACCGATCCCGATATATCCGATCATGTAGAACAGTAACAGGATTGTGGCTAAAAAACGGGCCGACGGGCTGAATCGTTTTTCAAAGTACTCCGGAATGGACCGGATACGGGAATAGACGACAATGGGCAACCAGCCGAACATGAAAAACGGGACAAAAAACCAGTCGTTCATGTAAGTCATGGTGGATGAAATACCGTGTTCAAACCCTTTGGCGGAATATTTTACAAAACTATGGCTGCCCACCCCTGTAGCCACAATGGACATGGTAATCAGCCACCAGGCAAAGCGTCGGCCGCCAAAGAAAAAATCCGATGTCGTCCGGGTGTAGCGCCCAAAATAACTGCCGAAGATCATGATGGCCATGAAATACACCACCATGACAATCCAATCGGTGGATGTACCGATACTGTGAAACGTCTGATGTTCCATCAGGCCTCCTTCCGCAATCTGAGTAGCATGAACCGCAGATAAATCAAAAATCCAATTGCCAGAATCGTTAGAAAAATGAATATGGTTGCCGGTTTAATGTAATCCATCGCCGCCAGATTCAGAAGGCCGTGAATGGAAAAATACCAGATATAACCGAAGAACAGGATGGCCATCCAAATACGATGTTTCGGCCGTTTCATGTCCAGGGCACCGGCCCGGGATGTGATGTAAATCCCCAGGAGAAAAAGGATTCCTCCCAATCCATAGAGATAGATAAACGGTAACCAACTATGTTCAAAGGGAAGCATAGGCTCTCCTAGGTTATGGATAATTGATCGAATAATGGTTTCAACGCATCATACGTTTCCTGCAGGCCCTGAACCAGGACCTTGGTGTGGCCCAGGACTGGCATGAAATTCGTATCTCCGATCCAGCGCGGTACGATATGCAGATGTACATGTTCTTCAATACCGGCACCGGCCGCAGCACCAATATTAGCGCCGAAATTAAATCCCTGAGCATTCATTTTCCCCCGTAGAATGTCCATGGATGCATTGGCCAATTCCATCATTTCATATCGCTCATCCCGTGACAATGCACTCATGGAATTAACATGTGCATAGGGAACAACCAGTAAATGCGCATTATTATAGGGATAAAGATTCATAATGATGAATGCTTGCCGTCCCCGGAACAATACGAGATTGTCCCGGTCGGCGTCTCCAGCCGGCTTGGTACAAAATATGCATTCCTCCGTATCATCCTTGGGGGCCAGGATATATTCAATCCGCCAGGGTGCCCAAAGTTTTTTCACGTGGGGATTACCTCCGTGAAAAATGGAGCCGGAAAGTAATGCATGTTTATTAGAACTCCGGTCATGTCGCAGTGACGGTTTATTCTTCCTCTTTCTTTGAAGCGGCAATCACTTTCTTTTCAATTTCTTTCGGCACATTTTCGTAATGGCTGAATTCTTCCGTATGAATGCCGCGTCCTCCCGTCAAAGAACGAATGGTGGTAGCATAATTGTATAATTCGGCCTGGGGCACCTGGGCTTTGATAATCTGGAATTTTCCATCCGAATCCATGCCCATCACTTTTCCCCGCCGTGACGAAATGTCACCCATCACATCCCCCATGTATTCATCGGGAACTTTCACTTCAATATTTTTAATGGGTTCCAGTAAATGAGGTTGAGCGGCCATGAATGCTTCCTGGAAGGCATGCTTCCCGGCGATCTGAAAAGCAATATCCTTGGAATCAACCGGATGCTGTTTTCCGTCGTAAAATTCCACTTTTAGATCCACGACACGATAACCGGCAAGAACCCCTTCTTCGGCGGCGGCCATGACACCCTTTTCCACCGACGGGACGAAGACACGGTCCACATTTTGTCCCACCAGCGATTCGGTGAATTCCACGCCGGTACCTCGTTCTTTCGGCTCAATACGCATCCAGACTTCGGCAAACTGTCCGGCACCACCGGATTGTTTCTTATGCCTGTATTTAGTTTCTCCCTTACCTCGGATCGTTTCCCGATACGGAACTTTCGGTTCAATCAATTCAATATCGACACCGTATTCGCTTTTCAACCGCTCTGTGTTCACCCGCAGATGCAGTTCACCCTGTCCTGAAATAATGGTCTGGCGAATTTCCGAATCCACCCGGTATTTGAAGGTGGGATCTTCTTCATGCAGCGTGGCCAAACCCACGGCGATTTTTTCTTCATCACCCTTTGATTTGGAAATGAGTGCGGCATGTATATTGGAATTAGGATATTCGATTTCAGGCATGGTCACCTGGAATTTGGCGCCGCAAAGGGTATCACCCGTGTGGGTGTTCTTCAATTTTACGACGGCCCCCAGATCGCCGGCCAGCAGACAGTTCACATTGGTCCGGTTTTTTCCGTTCATGACGAAAATTTGTCCGAAGCGTTCCGTCCCCTTGCGGCTGGTATTGACAAGGTCGGACCCGGCTGTCACTTTGCCGCTGTAAATCCGGAAATAGGATAATTCACCCACGTGGGCTTCGTTCACGGTCTTAAATACCTGGACGACGGCCTCCGAATTGGAAAGTTCAACTGTTGTTTCCTTGCCATTCATATCAAAGGCCTTCACCCGGGCCCGATCCACAGGAGAAGCGCCGTACTTGGCGATGAAGTCCAACAGTCGCGCTACACCGACATTGGCTGTGGCCGATGTGACAAAAAGCGGAATGAAACTCTGATTCTGAATGGCGGCATGAATGCCCCCGCGCATTTCTTCTTCCGTCAGGTTCCCCTGTTCAAAAAACTTTTCCAGTAAACTGTCATCCGATTCGGCCACATATTCAATCAATTCTTCGTGTAGTTCTTCTACCCGTGTTTTCCATTCACCTTCGGCTTCTTCTTCGGTGTATTGGCCGCTGCCATCGGTGGCATAGGTAATGACTTCATTACGCAAGACATCCACCACTTTATTGAAACCAGGACCGGGATTCACGGGTAATTGCAGGGGAAAGACATTTTTCCCGAAACGGTCCCGGGCATCGGCCAGAATCTCATCAAATTTGGTATGTTCCCGATCCAATCCGTTAATGACCAGCAGCTTGGGTATGCCCAACTGACTGGCGTGATCCCACATCTGTTCTGTTCCTACTTCCACGCCCTGAACGGCATGCATTACGATTACGGCCATATCCACTACACTGAGGGAACTGAGAGCCGCACCAATGAAATCAGAATAACCGGGTGCGTCGATAAAATTAAATTTTTTTTCCTGCCATTCCAGCATCATGGGGGTGGAATGAATTGAGATCTGCCGCTCATGTTCGTCAGGATGATAATCGGAGACAGTATTGCCATTTTCAATGGTTCCCATACGGTTAATAACGCCGCCGGAGGCCAAAATAGCTTCGGATAGCATTGTTTTTCCTGCTGATCCGTGGCCTACGATCGCAAAATTCCGGATATCATCGGATTGATATTCTTTCATCGTACTTCCTCAAAATATTGGTGTTATAGGGATAATGTTCACGTAATTAGACGTGGAAAATTAGAGCCTAAAGTGTAGGGGTATATTGTCGTCGAATCAAGACTTTTTGGTCTCCTTTACAGGAAATAACCGATCCCGATAATCCGAAATACAGGCCCGCAACACCGGCTTCAGATATACGTCCGTTAAATCCATATTCCCAAAACTTTCTGCCAAAACCCGCAGACGCTGTTCTACCGGTTTTTGCTTATTGATCACAATCACCCTTTCTCCGTTTACCAGGCAGGGACCACCCTGGAAACTGCCTTTGCCATTGACCAAGCGGATGTCGAGTCGGTCCGCCAGATCTTCGAACAATTCCAGTAAAACCGCCGGTTTGGGTCCTGCCATTTACAGTAATTCCTCTTTCCCTTCACTGCGGAGCCACTCCACCACCAGGCGCACATCTTCTACTTTCTCCCGCGGGATGACCAGGGTGGCATCTTCCGTATTCACAACCACAACATTGTCGACGCCAACAACGGCCGTAAAGCGATCGGCGGAATGCACCAGGTTTCCTTTCCCCTCCAACACCAGTCCCGGTCCTTGGACTACATTTGCTGCCCCCTTCCGGATCAACTGGTTATACACCGAAGCCCAGGAGCCCAAGTCACTCCAGCGAAATTTGGCTTTTACCACATATAGATGGGATTTGATTTTTTCCATTAATCCGTAATCGATGGATTCCGGGCTGATTTTCGCCCAGATATCATGAAACGCCTTTTTCTCAGCCAGTCGCTTCTCAATCGCTGTTAAACTGGTATATAAATCCGGCATGTATGTTTTCAGGGCGTCAAACAATGTGTCCACCTGCCAAATAAACATGCCACCGTTCCAAAGGAAATCGCCACTGGCCAGGAATCGTTCCGCCAGAGCTTTGTGTGGTTTCTCCGCAAATGTTTTTACATGATAGGCATCCAGATGGTCCATGTCGCTTTCAGGGAGATATTGCACATATCCGTAGCCGGTGGCAGCGTAGGTGGGTGTAATGCCGATCGTTACCAGGGAATGGTTTTTCTTTGCCAGGTGAAAGGCTGTTCGCACGGCATTTTCGAAGGCTTTATGTCCCACGATCAAATGATCGGCCGGGAAAACACCCATGATGGCATTTTCAGCCCGCGATTTCAGAATGAGGGCCGCCAGACCAATGCAGGGTGCTGTATTCTTCCCTTCCGGTTCAATAATGATATTTTCCGGGTTTATCCCAGTAACTTCAGCGGCAATCGTCTCCGCCAGATCAGCCCGGGTAACAATATAAATATCCTTGATAAACTTCATCTTGGCGAAACGGTCTACCGTCATTTGAAGCATCGAATGATCGCCAATGATATTTAAAAGCTGTTTTGGTCGCTGCTTCCTGCTATATGGCCAAAATCGTGTCCCGCTTCCCCCGGCCATGATAACACAGTACATGCTTTACTCCTCCTCTATCATAATGGGATGTAATGTTATTTCCCAGTTGGCACGGACGGCCACCGTATCCGGTAAAACACGAAACCATTCCGCCGTCCGAAATGGGATCACCGACCCGTACGAATACCTGAGATTTTCATCACGATCATCAAAGACCATCAACGTGTACATTCCTTCTTCCAACGATGTAAAACGAAATTCAGACGTTGAATTTACAGCCGATACATAGTTCAGACTGGAATTTTCAACAGCCGTAACCTGTACCGCCGCATGACGTAACGCCGGCATTTCAATCATGCCGGATATATCACCAAAACCAATCATATCACCGACGGTAAAGGTCTGCTGTAAGTCCGGTTTGATAAACCCAAATCCATTTTTTGCCTGCCAGGCTGTCGAATCTAGTGTGAGCGTGTACGTCGAATTCGATTTCCAGGTTTCCCGGGGGAGGAATTGCCAGTGCAGGGGCGTTAGTGAGGTTAATTTGCCGTCAATGGCAACCGTGTCGTACCTGACGGAACCCCATGAATCCGGGACACTGTTGATGGCCGGTTGGGAAAAAATAATATCCAGGGGCACGATGCGGATGGTTTCCGGCCGCAGAACCGTACTCTTATTTGGTTCAACCAATTGCAGGCGGGAAGAATCCGGCTCAGCCGGAATCGTTATTGCCAGCCGGGTCGTATCGGCCGTGGTGTCATTACTATTCCCGAGTACAATATTGATGGTCAGGTTCGCACCCGGAGTGGCGGCCGGGGATTCAACAATCAGCGTGTTGGGATTCAGTGGGTCAGGATAAAATGCCAGTTGACTTTCCCCTACAATTTCTCCTTCGCTTATACTGATTTCGCGATCCGTTTCCACGGCAGTGGAAAAATCGATCCGGCCCCACGAAGGGACGGACCATTTCCCCTGTTTCACGCGCAGTGGTTCTTCTTCCTGACGGGAAAGTATATCGACAGCTGTTCGGTATTCCCCCGCAGTCAGCGTTAACGGGGAAGCAGCCGGAAGGCCATACACAAGTTGTCGGGTCTGGAACGGCTGCCCCAAACCCGCTTTTTCCACTGCAAAAACCTGATACCGTCCCGGAATAAGAAACCGGAAGCGGTAAAACCCCTCATCATCCGTTTCCGTAGTATAATCAGGATAACGGAAGAACACGGAATCTTCTCTTTCGCCATCCCGAAGCCGCCAGAGATTAACCCCGGAAGCTTCACCGTAGATCTGCCCGGCGATACTTCCTTCCGCCACGCTTTCACCGGTGCTGTAGGCCAACTGCAGTGCAGTTGCCAGGGCCACTTCATGTTCGTCGGTCAGCTCACGACTGAGCGATAAAATATAGGTCTGATTGGAATCAAGCGCCACGGGCCAGTTAATCCAGATTTCACGTCCCTTATATATTGCATCTACCGGTTCAGCCAGGCGGGGAAAAACCTTAATCGCCCGGGAAAGACTTTTTTCCGCCATATATTCGGAAAAAACAAGACGTGTGATACCGCCTGAAAAATGAACAGTCCCGGAAGGGGGATCAACGGATAAAAGAACCGGCGGTTCTTCATCCCTGGGACCGCCGGACGGGGGAGCAATTGCCGCGCAGGACCAGATGGTCCACATTCCCCAGAAGGATAAAATCAGGATAACAGTCGTGCCGGTTATGACGGACGGTATTCTCATAATGAGGCCAAATTTACAGGAATTTGACGGTAAAACCTGATGCCATCTTCCGTTACATGTCCGGCCTGACAGAATATGTCAACACCGGCCGCTACGGCTTCCGCCAAGGTGTGGGCAAACACTGGATCCCGATCCACCATAGGCGCAAATGATGACACATCCGACCGCTGACAAATGAACAATATTCCCGCCCCGATTCCCTTTGATTTCATCTGTATCAAGGTCCGGACATGAGCCGTTGCCCGTTGGGAAACGGCGTCAGGAAAGCGGGCCTGTCCCTTCGCTGCCCAGGTAACGGATTTCACTTCCAGGTAATACGGGCTCCCATTTCGTTCCAGTAAAAAGTCGAAGCGGTGGTTTTCCCAGGGAATTTCAGCACGTTTTATCCGGGCCGTTTTTAATCCGGCAATCAGACCGTCTTCAATCCATTCCTGGGCCAGTTGATTGGCAAACGTTGCCACGAGAGAAACCCACACGGTTCCCGACCTGACCATGACGTTGGTGAACTTCGTTTTACGCTTTATCCCTCCTTCCCGTCGAACCCGTAGTTCTACTCCCGGTAACAGCAGTTCCTCCAAGCGGCCCGGGTCCGGCAAATGACTGGTGACAATATTTTCTCCGATCCTGACCCGGGTCAGGAAGCGGTTGGGACGATCGATAAACGTCGCTTTTATTAGGGGCTGGGAAAATTTCACGGAATCCGATCCATTGATCTAGATAGAAAAGCCCCTATGATTGTCTCCGACCAATAGGGTTGATTTCCCCAGCGGGCAAATCCCACGTGGCCTCCTTTCGCCGGATAGAGGCATTGGACCGGCGGCGATATAGGTTGAGGATAACACCGATCCGAAAGAAAAGGATCATCCCTGGCATTGAGTATCAGGAGGGGAAGGGTTATGTGGGAAAGACACTGCCGGGCACTACAGCGTTGATAATAATCTGCGGCATTACGGAATCCATGTACAGGAGCGGTAAAATATTCATCAAATTCGCGAATCGATTTTGCCTTTTGGATGCGATTCAGGTCGAGGTCTTCCGGCAGAAGTGAGGCCTGGGCTTTCGCTGCAACTTTTCGCTTCATCGATGCGAGGAAACGCCAAACATAAATTCTATTCCGCAGGCGTTCCAGTTCGCGGCCGCTGGCCGATAAATCCAGGGGTGTAGATATTACTGCTCCTGCTCTTACTGCTGTAGGAATCCTGTTTCCTGTTTGACCAAGATAATTCAATACAATACTCCCTCCCAAACTGAATCCAACCAGGACGATATGACGGTAGGATTCCGCCAGGTGGTCTATCAGGAGGGTAATGTCTTCGGTAAACCCGCTATGATAGCTGCGGGCCGTTCGATTGATCATACCGCTGCAACCGCGAAAATTCATGGCGGCGACGTCCCAGCCGTCGGCCAGTAGATAGTGGGTCAACCCACGAATGTAGGTTGAACGGGCGTTTCCTTCCAGTCCATGCAGTAATACAGCGGTACGCTGAAATCCTTGTGTAAACATATCGACATCAAAAAAATCATTGTCCGGGGTTGTCAGTTGCAGGGAATGGCCGTTTTCCAGGGGGACGTTTCGCAGCAGTGTAGGATAAATCGTATTAAAGTGACACCAGCGGAAAAGCCCAGCGGGACGGTAGTCGCCCGGTAATGTTAATGGAAATAATTGATCTGTCATAGAAGCCGGGAAATTAGGATGATTTATAATGGGTTCCTCAACGGTTACTTTATGATAGGTGACGGGAAAATGGATTTCCAATATCGATTTCTAAACGTCCATTTATAATCGTTCAAATCATAAATTATACATCACTACTCGTCAATCAGAAATGAAGTGAATTTCAAATTACTTTTTTCCTTTAAATCCGTTTTTATCCGTTTCATCACAAAAGGATAATATCTCAGTATATAGGCCAGATAGACTTATTATATTCTGTAAATTTGATGAATTATAACATAAAATTTCGTAATATTCACATATTACAGGACATCATTATGAAACTTGACAGTACGGACCGTAACATTTTAAACATCCTTCAATCGGACGGCAGGATTACCAACGCGGAACTGGCAAAGCGGGTAAATATGTCTCCCTCTCCAACCCTGGAGCGGGTAAAAAAACTGGAACGGACCGGAATTATCAAGGGCTATGTCGCCCTACTTGATCCGGTCAAGGCAGGAACGCCCTTCTTCTCCTTTGTGGAAGTAACACTGGTCCGTCACGGGACACGCGCCGTACAGCGGTTCATGACATCCATTACGCAATTAGAGGAAGTGCTGGAATGTCATCATATTACGGGTGGGGCAGATTTTTTACTGAAAGTCGCCACCCGGGATATTCCTTCCTATGAAACATTCATCGTCAATAAACTCACGGCCCTGGAGGATGTCCAACACCTGAAAACACTAGTTGTATTATCTACCCTGAAACAGGAAACTCGAATTCCAATCAACGGAGGTAAATCATGACCGTTAATCCGATAAATCATCGACAGGGAATACTGAAATGGGTTCAGGAGGGAAAGAAAATCGCTGCCGATCGGAAACGTAGAATCCAGCGTACCAAACACTGGAAATTCGACACAATTGCTACGCACGGCCTCTATGAGTTACAACAGGCCGTTCATTTAAATAACGGTTCCATCATTGAGCCCATATTCATGAGTAGTGCTCAGGCCTTTGAAAACTATGATGAAATGGAAGTAGCTCTGGCATACCAGATGCCGTCCTGGACCTATACCCGAATTGCCAATCCATCCACTTTTTTTCTGGAAGAAACCGTGGCTTTGTTGGAAGCCTATGGTAGCGGTCTTGATACCGGTTGTGTTGCCTGTTCCAGCGGCATGTCAGCCATCCGCTCTGCCATTGAACCCTTTCTCATCAAAGATAATCGTTTTCCCCAACCCAATTTCGTAAGCACCTCACGAGTCTATGGTGGCACTTTCCAGCAATTCAACGAAAGACAAATGGGAGACCGGGGAATCGAGGTTCGCTGGGTTACCGACAATCTTGACATGAATGAATGGGAAGCGATGATCGATAAAAACACACGTTTCCTATACGGCGAAATGCCATCCAATCCCGCCGTGGCCTTATTCGATATCGAAAAAGTCGCCGCCCTGGCACATTCCTATGGAATTCCTCTTATTGTCGATGCCACTTGCGCCTCGCCGGCCCTCATGCGTCCGCTGGAATTCGGAGCCGACATTGTAGTTCAGTCCGCTTCAAAAATTATGTGTGCCAGTGGTTTCTCAATTGCCGGCACCGTAACAGCCAAGACCAATATTGTCAGTAAAGTCGGCAGTGATGAAATGAAAGCGGATTTTGCCACCTGGCTGAAGTTGCTGCCCTATCGCGACAATGGTCCGGCACTAAGTCCGTTCAATGCCATCCTGATTCTCAATGACCTTCGATCCCTACGCACCCGCGCCGCTCAGATGAGCCGGTCGGCTCTGCAGGTGGCAACATTCCTGGAAAACCATCCTCGCGTGGCCAGTATTCATTATCCTGGTTTACCCTCCCATGCTCAATATGGCATTGCCGATAAATATCTAACACTGGTGGATAGTCAGCATGATACGGGTCAACCGGAACATTGTTATGGCTATATGATGACATTTGAAGTCAAGGAAAAAGATCCCTGGGAACCCAAAAATACGCGCATTTTCTATGATAACCTGGATATGATCTGGCGGGCCACCGACTTGGGACGGGTCAAAACCGTAGCCACCATCCCTGCCATCTCCACCCATCAGCAGCAGGGCGAAGAAGGCCGGAAACTGGCTTCCATCTTGCCCAATTATGTACGATTGTCAGTCGGTATTGAACATGTGGACGACATCATTCGTGAACTGGATCATGCCCTGGCAAAGATCTAAGGAAGTCAAATCATGCATCAGAAAATAATATTAATCGGATTCGGAACGGTCGGTCAGGGTCTGGCCCGGATCCTTCTGGAAAAGTCCGCTAATCTGAAAACCGACCATCAGTACGAACCGACGATCGTGGCAGTCAGTGATGCCATGAAAGGAGCCGTCTATTGTCCCACCGGTTTGGACCCGGGAATTCTTTTACGGTTGGTTGAAGATGGTGTCACCTTAGATGAATACCCCGATAGCGGGAACTGTCACACCGGCTGGGATGCCGTCACAACCATTCGGGAAGCCGAAGCTGACGTAGTCTGTGAACTGGCTTACACCAATCTGGAGACGGGAGAACCGGCCCTTACGCATTGTCAGACGGCATTTTTGACCGGCAAACACGTCGTAACTAGCAATAAGGGGCCGGCGGCACTGGCCTATCGCGACATGATAGCCCTGGCCCGCAAACACGACCGGATGTTCGGCATCGAAGGGACTGTCATGAGCGGAACACCCATCCTCAATCTGGCCCGGGAAACCCTGGCCGGCAACCGGATACTTGCCGCCCGGGGAATCCTAAACGGAACCACCAATTATATTCTGTCCGAAATGGAAAAGGGGGTTACCTACCAGGATGCATTGCAGAAGGCCCAGTCTTTGGGGTATGCCGAGGCCGATCCTACCGGAGATGTGGAAGGGTTTGATGCCCGCGCCAAGGTCACAATACTGGCCAATGTATTGCTGCAGCAGAATCTGAAGCTGAACCAGGTACAATGCGAGGGAATTTCCGGGCTGACTCTTGAAGATATTGCCCTGGCCCGACAAAATAATTCCCGCTGGAAATTGATCGGAAATGTTTCCCTGACAGACAACGGGATTGAGGCCTGGGTTCGGCCGGAAATGGTGCCGTTAACCCATCCTCTGGCCGGCATCATGGGGGCCACCAATGCCATTACATTCACCACCGATCTGCTGGGTAATATCACGGTTGTCGGTCCGGGAGCCGGCAGCACTGAAACGGGCTATTCCATTCTCATTGATTTATTAACCATTCATCATTCACGAAGGAATTTTTCATGAAAAAACCTCATGGACCTCATACCGCCGTGATTCATGCCGGACGACAGAACACCGATCCTCAGGGCAGTGTAGTTCCGCCGATTTATCAGACATCTACCTTCCAATTTGAATCCGCTGCCCAGGGACGGAAACGGTTTTCCGGGGAGGAAGACGGTTACATTTATACCCGATTGGGGAATCCCACCGTTTCTGCGCTGGAAGCCGCCCTGGCTGATTTGGAACACGGAACGGGAGCGCTGGTCACCAGCACCGGAATGGCAGCCATCACGACCATGTATTTTGCCCTGCTCGACGCCGGCGATCACATGATCGGTTCGGATTGTATGTACGGTCCGGCCCGCATGGTCATGGAAAAGGAATTTTCCCGCAAAGGAATCCGGTCCACGTTTCTGGATACATCCGACCTGGCGGCCGTGAAAGCTGCCCTTCAGCCGGAGACACGGCTGATCTATATTGAAACACCGGCCAACCCCACGCTGAAGATCACGGACATTGCAGCCTGCTCCGAACTGGCTCGGCAGCATGATGCCATCCTGGCCGTGGATTCAACCTTCCTGAGTCCGGTCCTGCAAAATCCGCTTGACCTGGGTGCCGATATTGTCATTCACAGCCTGACAAAATTCATCAATGGGCACACCGATGTGGTGGCCGGCTGTATGGTTTGTCGGGACGCCGATGTGCTGGAAAGATTACGTACGGCACTGCGACTGCTGGGAGGTACGATGGATCCACACCAGGCCTGGCTGGTCCTGCGCGGGTTACGTACGCTGGCGCTGCGACTGGAAAAAGCCCAGGCCAATGCCATAATAATCGCTGATTTCCTGAATAATCATACCGCCGTGGATACCGTGTATTATCCCGGCCTCCCGTCTCATCCCCAATACGATCTGGGACAGAAACAGTCCCGGGGTCCGGGAGCCATGATCAGTTTTGAGCTCAAGGGCGGATATGATGCGGGGGAAGCACTCATGAATTCCATCTCTCTGGCCACCTTGGCTGTGTCCCTGGGTGGGTTTGAAACCCTGATCCAACACCCGGCCTCCATGACCCATGCTTCGGTTCCCCGGGCAGAACGGGAAGCAGCCGGCATTGCCGACGGCCTCATCCGTCTCTCCGTCGGTTGTGAAGATGCCGATGATCTGATTTCCGACCTGAATCAGGCCTTAACCTAATCAATTAAAGGACCCTGTTATGAAAATGTTAATCGGAGGAACATGGGTTGCAAAAGAAGCGACCATTGACGTCGTTAATCCCTATGACCAATCCCTGGTGGATACCGTTCCCAAAGCCTCCCGGGATGATGTGCTGCAGGCCATCGAAACGGCCCAGGAAGGATATGTCATCAACAGGGACCTGCCCGTACATCAACGTATTTCCATTCTTTCGCGAACGGCAGCCATCATGCAGGAACGGTTTGAAGAGTTGGCCCGGACCATTGCCAGCGAGGGATCCAAGACTATTCGTGAAGCCCGGAAAGAAGTGGGACGGGCCATCAATACGATAACGCTTTCGGCGGAAGAAGCAAGCCGTCTGAACGGCGAAACCATTTCTTTTGACAGTGCCGAAGGATCGGAAAACCGGGTGGGGTATTATTACCGGTTTCCCATTGGAATCATTACCGCCATCACGCCTTTCAATGATCCGTTGAATCTGGTGGCCCATAAGGTCGGTCCTGCCATCGCCGGCGGGAATGCCGTCATTGTAAAACCGGCCACCGTTACTCCCCTTTCCGCTCTGAAACTGGCCGAATGTCTGTTGGAGGCCGGCTTACCCGGTCCCATTCTGAGTGTCATCACCGGACATGGAACCGATATCGGTGAAACGCTGGTAACCGATGATCGCATTCGCATGGTGTCCTTTACCGGTGGTGTGGCAGCCGGAGAACGGGTTGCACGTCTGGCCGGATTGAAGAAAATCGGCATGGAACTGGGATCCAATTCCCCCGTCATCGTCCTGGCCGACTGTGATCTGGGTCGGGCCGTGGAATCCTGTGTCTCGGGCGCTTTCTGGGCCGTGGGACAGAACTGCATCGGTGTCCAGCGTATTTATGTAGAAGAAAGCATCTATCCGGCTTTCAAGAAGGCGTTTGTTACCCGGACCCGCCAATACAAAACCGGCCCTCAACTGGACGAAAACACGGATATGGGTCCCATGATCACCGAAGATGAAGCACGGCGGGTTATCACCTGGGTGGAAGAAGCCGTCACCGGCGGCGCCATCTGTCTCACCGGCGGAACTCGGGAAGGTTCCCTGGTTCAACCCACGGTCATGGAAAATATGCCGTCGGGAGCGAAACTGGATTGTCAGGAAATTTTCGGCCCGGTCGTCAGTCTCTATCGTGTCCAGTCGCTGGAGGAAGCCATTACCAGAGCCAATGCCGTGGATTACGGCCTACACGCTGCCATTTTCACGCAGAAGCTGAATCATGCCTTCCGGGCCATCCGGGAATTGGATGTGGGTGGTGTCATGGTCAACGATTCCACCGATTACCGGATTGATCTCATGCCCTTCGGTGGTGTGAAGAAAAGCGGTCTGGGACGGGAAGGCATTCGCTATGCACTGGAGGAAATGACGGAACCGAAAGTCGTCTGCTTTAATCTCTAAAGCGGGGATTGTGAATCCGGGAATAGGGATTCACTATTGATCCGCTGTAAATTTACAATCATGAAGGGAGACAGATCGTGCCGTTAGTTCCTGCTTATATCCGGGATTTAAGCAGCTATAAACCGGGGAAACCCATCGAAGAAGTGCATCGGGAGCTGGGAATCACAGATGTGGTGAAACTAGCCTCCAATGAAAATGCTTCGGGTCCTTCTCCTCGAGCCCTGGCCGCTATGAAATTGGCGATGGAAAGCTGCCATCGTTATCCCGATGCCATGGGATTCAAATTACGGGATGCCCTGGCCCGTCGTTATTCCGTTAAAATGGAAAATGTCGTCCTCGGTGCCGGTTCCGAAGGAATCATGTCCACCATCATGCGTACCTTCCTACTGTCCGATGATGAAATCATTTCGGCGGCGAATTCCTTTATCGGGTTCCAAGTGCTGGCAAATGCCACGGGACGCCGAATACACTGGGTTCCGATGAAAAACAATCGCTATAACTTGCCCGCCATGGCGGAAGCGATCAATGATTATACGAAAATTATCTACATAGCCAATCCCGACAATCCCATGGGCACCTATATCACGCGCCAGGAATTTGATGCTTTCTATACTCATGTTCCGCCCCGCGTGCTCATCATCCTGGATGAGGCTTATTTCGAGTTCACCCGCGATATTCCCGATTTTCCCGATTCAATGACGTATCGCTACGATAATGTCATCACGCTTCGCACCTTCAGTAAAGCATTCGGACTGGCCGGAATCCGCATCGGTTACGGCTTTGCCCACGAAACACTCATCGATAATATCATGAAGGTAAAAGTGCCTTTCGAACCATCCTTTCTGGCTCAGGTCGCCGGATACGCGGCTCTGGGTGATACCAATTTCATGACCAGAACACTGGAATTGAACGAAACGGGGAAAGCATCTTATTATCAACATTTTGACCGCTGGGGGATACGCTATATTCCCACCGCCACCAATTTTATAACCACCATCTGGAATTCGGAAAAACAGGCCGCTGCCATTACTGATCAACTGCTTCGCAAAGGTGTTATCGTTCGTCATCTTGCGGCCTTTGGCTGGCCCGAATGCATTCGCATTTCCATCGGACTGGAGCATGAAAACCAGCGCTGCCTGGACGCCCTGCAAACGATTCTGAACGGAGACTGACTTTCATGGCCGTCATTACCAAAGAATGGCTGGGAAAAGATTATTTCCCGGATATTAAACTGAGTCACGTTGAATTTTTTGTCAGCAATGCCAAACAGGTTGTCCATTATTACCGTTCCCTGTTCGGTTTTCAATGCCTGGCCTATGCCGGACCGGAAACCGGATGCCGGGACCATGTGTCCTACGTCCTGCGGCAACATAAGATCGTATTTATCTTTACCACACCTCTTTCGTCCCGTCATCCCGCCTCCCGCTGGATTATGAAGCATGGTGACGGCGTGTTTGACATTGCCTTTCAATCTACATCTGTAAGCGACGATTATCAGGCCTGCCTGGAGCGTGGAGCCGTGTCACATTATGCCCCGGAGGCCGGGGAGGATGAGAGCGGCAGTGTAACAAAAGCGGGGATCAGGACCTATGGCGATACTATTCATTCCTTTATCGACCGTTCCCGTTATTCCGGTCTCTGGGTGCCGGGGTTTATTCCACTGTCATTGCCCCCCGTTTCATGTCAGGACCCGGGTTTGATCACCATTGATCACATTGTAGGCAACGTCAATATTCAGGAAATGGATGTCTGGAAGCATTATTACGAAACGGTGTTCGGTTTTACCAATTTTATCCTGTTTGATGAAGGGGATATTTCTACGAAATATTCAGCCTTGAAAAGCCGCGTCATGCGTTCCAAAAACTGGCGTGTTCTGTTTCCCATCAATGAACCGGCGGCCGGTCTGAAAAAGTCCCAGATCGAAGAATATCTGGAATTCAACGAAGGTCCCGGTGTTCAGCACATCGCCCTGTTGACCGGTGATATTCTGCATACGATCCGCGCCTTGCGGGCCAACGGTGTGGAATTTCTTTTTGTCCCGGACGCATATTATGATGAACTGTCGGACCGTGTCGGAGCCATCGATGAAGCCCTTGATGAATTACGTGAGCTGGGTCTTCTGGTGGATCGGGACGACGAAGGATATTTACTGCAATTATTCAGCAAACCGGTGGAAGACCGTCCGACATTGTTTTACGAAATTATTCAGCGGAAAGGTTCCCGGGGATTTGGTCAGGGAAATTTTCAGGCTCTTTTTGAATCCATTGAGAAGGAACAGGAGCGTCGCGGGAATCTCTGAAGCCGGGTATGAAGTATTGTACCTATTCTCTCCGCTCCGGTGACCGCCCCCGTTTCGGGTTTAAAAAAGGACCCTGGATTGTGGACGTCATCCGGGCTGCCATCTGGGTCAAACAACAATCAGGTAATGCGGATTTTCTCGATCTTCCCACCACGATGAAACGGGCCCTGGCAAACTGGCACGCGAACCATAAAAAATTACGGGAACTCTCTGCCGCTCTTCCTGATTACGATTTGGACACCTATCAGGCCAATGATCATCCCATTGCCACGGCCGAAGCCAGGGTAATATTCCACCCGCCGGTTCCTGATCCTGCCACCATCCGGGACTTTTACGCATTTGAGCAGCACGTGAAAGCCGCCCGGCAATTACGCGGGCTGGCCATGGACCCGGAATGGTATGAATTACCTGTCTTTTATTTTTCCAATCCCAATGCCTTGCTGGGACACCGGGCGCCGCTGATTTATCCTGCCGGAACCCGCGAATTGGATTTTGAACTGGAAATAGCTGCCATTATCGGCCTGGAAGGCCGGGATATTCCGGCCGGCGACGCGGACTACCATATTGCAGGATATACGATCATGAATGACTGGTCGGCCCGGGACTGGCAACGTCGGGAAATGAAACTGAACCTGGGACCGGCCAAGGGCAAGGATTTTGCCACATCCCTGGGACCCTGGCTGGTCACACCCGATGAATTCACAACTTCACATGACGATAAATCATTGAATCTCACCATGACGGCCACCCTGAACGGCACAGAAATTTCCCATGGGAATACAGCCGACATGTATCATCCCTTTCCGGTGCTCATCGCCCAGGCCAGTCGCAATACCCGTCTCGTGCCCGGTGATATCATCGGTTCCGGGACCGTGGGAACGGGCTGTATCCTGGAATTGCAGCCGGAAACGACCGGTGGCTGGCTGAAACCCGGTGATGTGGTGTCGCTGGACATTGAATCCCTGGGGACACTTACCAATCAAATTATTCAGCAGGAAGAGGTTATCTGATATGCCATTCTACCGTCACGAGGGACAGATTCCGCCGAAACGTCACATTCAATTCACTAATTCCCGGGGCGACTGGTACTGGGAAGAACTGGTCAGCCGGGAAGGATTCAATGCCATCTATTCCAACCTCTATCACTGCCACCCCCCCACTGCCGTCACGGCAGTGGGTGATTTTCTGCCTCTTCCACTGGAAACCAGTCCGAAGGAACATCGGGTGCGGCATTTACGGAGTGGATCACTTGCGGCGACCGGAGATGCCGTCACGGCCCGGGTTCCGCTATTATTCAATGCCGATTGCATCATTGCCAAAGCCCATGTGAATAAGGGAATGGACTATTGCTACCGGAATGGCCAGGCCGATGAAGTCCTGTTTATCCATGAAGGATCGGGACAATTCTTATCCAATTTCGGGACCATTGAATTCCGGTCCGGAGATTACCTTGTCATTCCCCGCGGAGTCATTTGGCAAATCAACGAATCCGGCCCCCTGGAAATTCTTGTCATTGAAACCAACGGTCCCGTTGCAACTCCATCCCGCTACCGGAACAGCGCCGGACAATTAATGGAGCACGCGCCCTTCTGTGAACGGGATATCCGCACTCCCGTCCTTCCCGATGAACCACCGGTCCAGGGACCCGTCGATGTTGTCGTGAAAATCCGCAATGGTCACCAGACCTATTCCTACGCCAACCATCCCTTTGATGTTGTCGGTTGGGACGGTTATTATTTTCCTTGGGCTTTCAATATCAATGATTTTGAACCCATCACGGGACGGATTCACCAGCCGCCTCCGGTGCATCAAACCTTTCAGGCAACCGGCCTGGTGATTTGCTCCTTCGTCCCCCGTCTCTATGATTATCATCATCAGGCCATTCCAGCGCCCTATGCCCACAGCAATGTGGATAGTGATGAAATATTGTACTACGTGAATGGAAATTTCATGAGCCGGGCAGGTATGAAACCGGGCTCTCTGACCTACCATCCCATGGGACTCCCCCACGGACCCCAGCCAGGTAAAGCTCAGGCCTCCGTGGGACAGAAAGAAACCCGGGAGTTGGCAGTCATGATCGATACCTTCCAGCCACTGCGTTGTACCCGACCGGCTGATGATATCGACGATGCCGATTATCCCTTTTCCTGGTTAACCAAATAGACAGGGTATTGTATGATTCTGGACCCCATTGAACTGACCCATAAGGACAATTATAAATTAATGATCGGTTCCATCGTTCCACGGCCCATAGCCTTTGTATCCACCGTTTCCCGGGCGGGTATATCCAACCTGGCGCCCTTCTCTTTTTTTAACGGTGTCTGTTCCAATCCCCCGACTGTAGCCTTTGCCCCGGTACGGCGCAGTAGTGACGGGAAACAGAAAGATACGCTAGTCAACATCCGGGAAACGGGAGAATTCGTGATTAACATTCCCGGTGAGGATATTCTCACTGAGCTGGTTGAAACGGCACGGGAGTTCCCGCCTGAGATTAATGAATTTGAGGCCGCCGGACTCACCCCGATTCCTTCATTGAAGATCGGCGCTCCGCGTGTGGACGAAGCAAAAATCAGCATGGAATGCACCTTGCAGCAGATCATCGAAATTGGAGACGGATCAGCTGGCAGCGGATTTCTCGTTCTGGGAACCATTGTCACCTACCATATTGCTGATGAAATATACGATCAGGGACGCATTCTGCTGGAAAAACTGCGTCCCGTGGGTCGACTGGCTGGCAATGGTTACTGCCGTGTCACCGACACCTTTGAAAAAGTGCGAAATAAATAATGTCCTCCCTGTCTGAGCGCATTTATCAGGCCCAATGTTTCGGCAATGTCGAACCGATTGAACATATGGTTGCCTATCCCAATCTCTCCAGTCTGGTGGAAGGAGCAACCATCAAATATTCCCGGGAAACCTGTTTTCCCGACTGGGAAATCAGCAATGCGTCCTTTCAAGATCGGGTCGTTCTGGCTGCCCGCTGGTTACAGGAACAGGGCTGTAAACCCGGGGACCGGATTCAATTTGATGAAGTCCAGGAGCCGACAGCTCATTTCCTGGCCTTTGCCACCTGGCTCATCGGCGCCTCCCTGGTGCTTACCCATTCCCCGCTACCGTCCGAGCCGGATCAGCCGGATAACATCAAAACGATCACGGGTCCGACGGACCTGGTGGTAAGTCCTCCGGGACCTTTCCAGCCCACCGCCGTTCCTTTACTGGGAGATGAAGCCTGTTTCGTTCTAACGAGGCCGGCTCCCGTTCGGTTAAGCCATTATCAGCTTCTGGTAAATGTCAACGGACTTTGCTCAGGAATCCCGGTTGACCCCGACAACCGGATTCATGCTCATGAACCACTCTTCACCCTATCCTGGTTATTGACTTCCGTTTTATTGCCTTTTTATGCCCGTTGTTCCTTTACCGTGCAAGATCCTGATATTACCTTCAATGCGCCCAGGGCCAAGGGGGAAAAATCACTCACTATCACATCGGAATGGAAAAATGCTTTTCTCCCACATGAACTCTATCTGCGGCCTGAAACCGGCGGTGTTCTCTGTATCGGCGGGGACCCCATCCACCTTATGAGAATGACGGTATCAGCCGAATATTTGGCCATAAGTGGACACGGTGTCATGATGGGATATTGGCCGGAAGAACGGAATGAAACCGTATTCAAGGACCATCGTTGTTACATATCGCTTTGATATAATTCGCTGACCCCAGCTATATCATTTTCATATATTTCTACTATCATCGACAATATCCAACATTATTATTACTGGATTTACACCGCCAACCCATTTCTGGCATGGCAATTGTGTAAAGTCAGGCAGTCTAAAAAACTGAACAATTTGAAACCATACGAAGGAGTTAATCATGGTAAATATTATCCGACGGACCGTCCCTCTCTGGCTCTTGTCCTATACCCTGGTGGTTGCCCCGGCCCCGGTAGAGGCTCAGGAGGATATCGAAGATGAAATTCAGTCTGCCCTGCAGGAAGTTCAGGCCGAACTGGAAGATGTATCGATTCAAATCAATGTCAAGTCTGGGGCGAAGCCCAAACTGGGATTATATCTAGATGATCTTGATTTTGAGGAAGTCTATGAAAAGCACTATCCGGAGAATTACGGTGTTCTGGTCACCGGTGTCGTCTCCGGCGGTAATGCCGCCCGCGCCGGAATCATCAAAGGTGATATTATCATGGAATTTGACGGCGAAATGGTTCGCTTTGAGGATCATCTCCTCAGCCTGCGCGACAGTAAATCCTATGGGGATACGGTGAAGGTGAAATTATTCCGTAATGAAAAAATCATCGAAACCGATCTTGTTTTTGTCCCGCCCTCCGATGTGACCGATGAATACGGCGCCCCGTTGGATGAGGATACGATTGTGAACCGGAAAAAACTCAAGGTGGGTTACGGTGGCGGTGGTCCGCAGATCACCCTGGTAAACCTGGACCTGGGCGGCTTGAATGATTTCCTGATACTGAACGGATTTAATGAAATCAAACAGAATGAATTAATCATGGCCGGGGGTTACGGAATGGGAATGATTGGTCATGGCTGGTTCATCGGCGGGGCCGGGGCCGGCTACATCAACACCCAGCAATATCCCACCCGTGACAGTCTCAATGTGCCCAATGGATTTAAAACGGCCAAGGTGGAATTGGGCTTCGGAGGCGTCACCATGACGAAGAAGGTTCCCCTCTTCACCGAACGTCTGGTCCTGGATTTCTCAACCCTGATCGGTGGTGGTTCCATGTCCATCGCCGTGGGAAAAACAGACGGCGCATATTCCTGGGACAACAAAATTGAAACATCGAACTCTAATTTTGAAAAATTCCGAAAAGACTTTTTTGTTTTCCAACCCACGGTCGGACTCCTGGTTCGTATTCAAAACTGGGTCGGAATTCATGGAAGTGTTGGTTATCTGGGAATGTATTCCACCAATGACAAATGGATTGAAAACGAATATGAATTCACCGTGGAAGGTGATTCGCCAAGCCTCAAGGATGCTCTCTCCTACAACCTTGGTATCTGGTTCGGTTTCTGATCCCGGATTCAACCTAACGGCGGTCACGGGGCTTTTCCCTGTGACCGCTTTTTTTATCCTATTTTTCTTTTTTCCCCGTAACTTTCCCGTGTTCATGATGCCATCCTATTCCATGATCGTTTACGACCGCTAAGCCTATGGAACCATCATTACTGACCAGTCTTTATAAACAAATCATTACGACCGTCATCACGGTCGGGTCACTCTTTTATTCCACCATCAACGGTGTCCGTGCCACCCTGGATCCGATCCAGCTGGAAACCGACGGAAACCAGGTCCTGGTATCCACCCAACTGGTCAATTGTTACAGTGATGATTTTGACGAAATCCTGTCTTCGGGGAAACGAATATATTTTCATCTCAATGTCAAATTATACGAAACGGGTGTCCGTCAGCCCGTGTGGGAAGACGAATTTTTCAATGCTATCAGTTATTCTCATCTGGACCGGATTTATGAAGTATATCACTCGCATACCAAGGAATTCCTGTCCAACCTTACCTTTGATCAGGCCAAACGCCAACTGGCCAGCTTTTCCGCAATTCCCATCATCTCGATGGGAGAACTGGACCCTGAAAAGGAATATTATCTCAAGATCACGGCACGGCTTGATAAGATTTATCTGGAGGGGATGGACGAACCGATTAACCTCATGTTTTACTGGTCCGGGATACCGCCGGAGATCACATCCCAACCTTTTACCATTGATATGTTGAACGAATGAAATTTCCAATTCCATCTTTCCGGACACAAATTATTCTGCTGGTCCTGTTCTTTCTCGTGAATTCTGTCCTGTTTTACCGGAATTATTTCCTGGATAGTTTTGCCGAATATTCACAGCAAGTGACGCGCCTGAATGTCGAAACCCAGATCAGCAATTTGCATCAGCGTTATTCCCAGCAACTGCCCGACAGCACCCGTCTCCGTTTTCGCCGTGACATTGAGGATATCCTATCCACCGAAAAGCAATCCCATTTACTCCGGAAAATCTTCAAGGACGAATTGCACGTCTATTCCTCTTTCATTTTTACCTTTCTATCCCTGGTAGTGTTGATTCTGTTCTTCATCAGTTTTAATCTCATTACTCGTCCCCTGCAGCGGTTACAGGCCGCCACCGATTCATTACGGCGGGGAAACTGGGAGATTCAGGTGAAAGAAAGCCGGTTTTCACCGTTGAATGATTTGATTCTTTCCTTTAACAATATGACCCGAGAATTGAAACGCAGCCGAGAGCGACTCATCCAGGCTGAAAAAGAGGCGGCCTGGCGCGACATGGCCCGCGTCCTGGCCCATGAAATCAAAAATCCCCTGACACCCATGCGCCTTTCGCTGGAACGCCTGGAGCGCAAATATACCGATCAGGCCGACGATCTGGCGACTGTCTTCCAACGGGTGGCGGCGGTCCTGCATGATGAAATTGACAATCTTCAATCCCTGGCCACGGAATTTTCCCAGTTCGCCCGCCTACCCCAGACTCAGCCGCGGGATTTTGATTTTCGGGAACATATCCTGTCACTCATTGAACCGTACCGGGATATGACCCGGATTGCAGTAACCGCCGGGGAGTCGTTACCAGCTTTCCACGGCGATCAGACACTGTTGAAACAGGTTTATACCAATGTGTTGCAAAATGCCATCCAGTCCGGCGCCACAACCATTACCATCACCGTGAATGTAAAGCAACATTGGATCATTAAAATTGCCGACGACGGGAAGGGAATACCGCCGGAAAATATTGACAAAATATTTGATCCCTATTTCACCCGACGGGAAAAGGGAACTGGACTGGGACTGGCCATTGTGCGTCGTATCGTCGAAAATCACGACGGCACTATTAGCGTCGCAAGTACGGTTGGCAAAGGAACAGAGTTTACCCTTACATTTCCCCTGAAAAAGCGGAATGAGTAATGAATATTTTAGTGGTAGATGATGAGCGAAATATCCGTCTGACATTGCGGGACATCCTCCAGGATGAGGGTCACCAAGTTTTTCTGGCCGAATCGGCGGAGATGGGATTGAAAATTCTGGCAGACGAAACGGTGGATTTCGTCATTCTAGATGTTCGGTTGCCGAATATGAACGGCGTGGATATGTTCCGTGAAATCCGCAAGACCAACACGGACCTGGATGTTCTGATGATCTCCGGGCATTCGGGAATTGAAACGGCCGTCCGGGCCGTAAAACTAGGTGCCTACGATTTTCTGGAAAAACCACTGGCCTTGGAAAAGATTCTTACTGCTGTCCGAAATATCCGGGAAAAAATTCGTTTGAAGGCCACCGTCCAAACTGATCAGGCTGCCCTTTCCGATCGTTACCGCCTTATCGGTAATTCACCGGAACTGAACCGGATCAAGGATATGATCACCCGGATCGCGCCAACTGAAGCTAAAGTCCTGATCCGCGGTGAAAGCGGTACGGGCAAGGAATTGGTGGCCTATGCCATTCACCGGCAAAGTCAGCGCCGGGATGCTCCCTTTATTCGGTTTAATTCCGCCGCCATTCCCAATGAATTGGTTGAGAGTGAATTATTCGGACATGAAAAAGGCGCCTTCACCGGCGCCGATGCGCGAAAAATTGGCAAACTGGAGCTGGCCCACCGCGGGACCTTATTCCTGGATGAAATTGGTGACATGGATATGACGGTGCAGGCCAAAATTCTGCGCGTCATCCAGGAAGGAACCTTTGAGCGGGTGGGGGGAAACAAGACATTGGCCATTGATACCCGGATTCTGGCTGCAACCCACAAGGATCTGGAAGCACAAATCCAAGAAGGACGTTTTCGGGAGGATTTGTTTTTTCGCTTGAATGTCATTCCCATCACCCTGCCCCCGTTACGGGAACGGACCGGCGATATTCCAATTCTGGTACAACATTTTCTCCACCATTACGCCCGCGAACTTAAAATTCGGGAGAAGACACTGGCTCCCGATGCCATGACACTTATTTCCGGCTATGAATTTCCCGGGAATGTGCGGGAATTAAAAAATATTATCGAGCGTCTCTGCATCCTCGTTCCGGACGATGTCATTACCGCCTCTGATTTAGCTCCGCATTTCCCCGCTATAGAGGGAACAACCGACCTGGCTTTTCTCCGGGCCGGGACCTTCAAAGAAGCCCGGATGGAATTTGAGCGCTATTTTCTAAGGGAACAATTAAAGCGGTTTAACTGGAACATCAGCGCCGTGGCAAATCACCTGGGCATGCACCAACCCAATCTCTCCAGGAAAATAAAGGAGTTAGGACTGGAAAAGCCTTTTTGAAGGATCGGTCGCCTGACCGATTCCGGTCTTACATCAACCCCAGATCGTTCAAAATGTCCTGGGCATGGGTTTTGGTCTTTACCTTGGGATAGACTTTTTCCACAAGTCCCTGTTCATCAATGATATATGAAATACGATGGATGCCTTCATATTCCCGTCCGTACAGCTTTTTCTTTCCCCAGGCACCATAGTCTTTTAGCATGGTTTTCTCCTCATCACAAAGGAGAGGAAAGGGAAAACCGTATTTTTCCGTGAATTTCTTCTGACGCTGGGGTGGGTCGGCACTCACCCCTATAATGGCGATTCCCGCCTTTTCAAAATGTTGGAATTCATCCCGGAATCCCTGGCCTTCCACCGTTCAGCCCGGCGTGCTGGCCTTGGGAAAGAACCAGATGATTAATTTCCTATCTCTGAAATCGCGGAGGGTAACCTCGCGCTCATAGGCATCCGGCAACGTGAAGTCCGGCGCCTTGCTTCCAATTTCCAGCATTAGTCCTCCCTGGTCTTGTAGGTGTTTATTTGCGACCATCGCATCCGGTCATCCCCTGATTGGGCCATGTCATAAACCGCCGACAGACCTTTTTTCTGTCCCGACCAAACTAGCGTCTTCCGGGCTTCCTGAAATGATACCCAGCGAAAATCACAATGTTCTTCTGACAGAATCACATGTTCCGAATCCACCTGAATGCCGAATACAGGGACCAGATTGATCCGGTCCTGATGGGCTTCGTAGAATTTACTCACATGATCAGCGACAAAAAGCAGAACCGGTTCCAGCCCCGTTTCCTCCTTCAATTCGCGAACCGCCGCCTCCCAGGCCTGCTCGCCCGCTTCGATTTTGCCGGCCACACCCTGCCAGAGATGTTCATAGATTTTTGTTTTGGCGCGCTTGAGCAGTAAAAACCTGATTCCGTCCCCGGTTTTCCGGAAAACATAGGCATCCACCACCCGTACCTTGATTTTGGACATTACATGTCTCCCCAATTCAGCAGGGCTGCTTCGGCCCAATCCAGGAAGGTTCCCGCTGCAATTTTTTCCCGGATGATCCGCATCATTCCCTGATAGAACGTAATATTGTGGAGGGTTGCCAGGCGCAACCCCAGAATTTCATTGACGCGGAAAAGATGACTCACATAGGCTTTGGTAAAGTCTTGGCATAACAGACAGGAACAATCGGGATCCACGGGTGAGAAATCGTTTTTCCATTTTGCGTTGCGCAGATTGATTTTGCCCCGGGATGTCAACACCTGTCCGTTCCGTGCATTTCGGGTTGGCAGAACACAGTCGAACATGTCCACGCCGCTGCGGACGGCCCGGATAATATCGGTGGGTTTCCCGACGCCCATGAGGTAACGCGGGTGTTCCCGCGGAATACGATCATCAAGAAATTCCAGGATGTCAAACATGGCGGATTTTTCTTCTCCCACAGCCAGTCCGCCGATGGCCATGCCGCAGGTCGCATAGGGAAGAAGAGTGTCCAGACTTTGTGCCCGCAATTCGGGAAAAATCCCACCCTGAATGATGGGGAATAACGTCTGGTCGGACGCATACAAGGGATCATTGGTTTGTAAATAGGTGAAACATCGTTTTATCCATTTCGCCGTGCGTCTGACGGCAGCCGATACAACCTCCACGTCGGCCTGGCCTGGCGGACATTCATCAAAGGCCATGATGATATCCGATCCCAAGCTGCGCTGGATGGCCATGGAAATTTCCGGTGTGAGCCGATGGCTGGCCCCGTCCAGATGAGATTGGAATGTCACACCATCATCGTCAATCGTATTGAGCCGAGCCAGCGAGAAGACCTGGAAGCCGCCGCTGTCGGTGAGAATCGGGCCGGACCATCCATTGAAGGCATGAAGCCCGGCGGCCTGTTCGATGATGGCGGTTCCCGGCCGGAGGTAGAGATGGTAAGTGTTCCCCAGAATGATTTCACTGCCCGTCTGCCGGATCTCATTCGGAGTAAGGGTTTTGACGGCGCCATAGGTTCCTACTGGCATGAAGGCCGGTGTATGAATTGTGCCGTGGCTGGTGGTCAAAACTCCGCTGCGGGCCGAGGATCGTTTATCCGTTTTTGTGATAGTGAATTGCATTATTCCAGGGCCAGGGGAAGGAGATCACGCACATAGCGAATATAATGTTGTTTCAAAGCAAAGCGTCCGGCCTTCTGACGGGCGGCTGCCGGTAGGATGGCCTGTTCAAAACCCAACGCTTCGGCTTCCTGTAATCGTTGCTCCAGATGATGCACGGAGCGCACTTCTCCCGCCAGTCCGACTTCACCCAACAGAATACAATTATCATGGACCGGTTTATCCAGTGCGCTGGAAGCAATGGCCGTGAATACAGCCAGGTCCATGGCCGGATCGTCCACGCGCAACCCTCCTACCAGATTGATGAAAACATCACGGGTTCCCATGGGCAGGTTCATTCGTTTTTCCAGCACGGCCAGTAACATGGCCAAACGACGATAATCCATGCCGTTCACATTGCGCTGCGGCGTTCCGAAATTGGCTGGTGAAACCAGGGCCTGGACTTCAATCATGATGGGGCGGGTTCCCTCCAGGGAAGGATAAATGGTTGTGCCGGCAATCCCCTGTGATCGTTCCGCCAGGAAGAGTTCACTGGGATTTTCCACTTCATGCAAGCCATCACCGGCCATGGTAAATACACCTACTTCGTGGGTGGCGCCGAAACGGTTTTTCACGGCCCGGAGAATTCGGTAATCATATTTCTGATCACCTTCCAAATAAAGAACCGTATCCACCATATGTTCCAGCATGCGCGGTCCGGCAATGACACCTTCCTTGGTCACATGACCGATAATGATTACCACTACACCGTCCTGCTTTGCCAGTTGCAATGCGGCCTGAGCACATTCGCGAATCTGGGCAATGGAACCGGGCAAGCTGTCCGATTGTTCGGAGAATACAGTCTGGATTGAGTCGATGACCACAATTTTGGCCCGGTGTTTCCGGGCTGTTTCCATAACGGTATAAATATTATTTTCGTCGGAAATGCTCAGAGGTTTATCCGATAAACCCAACCGGCGCGCCCTCAGGGCCACCTGATCCATGCTTTCTTCGGCGGAAACGTAGAGACCGGGTTCCACGAGATTCCCCAGCAACTGTAAGGCCAGCGTGGATTTTCCGATTCCCGGATTGCCGCCCAGCAATATAACCGATCCGGGCAATAAACCGCCACCCAATACCCGGTCCGCTTCGGCAATGCCGGTGGCCAGACGGCGACTGACTTTGGTATCCGACAGAGATTGGATGGGCTTTCCCCCCGTGCTGCGGGTCTGGCGGGTTCCGGGCGACGCCGCCACCGTGAATTCTCCCAGGGTTCCCCATTCCTGGCAGGCGGGACATTGCCCGTACCATTTGGGAAAATCATTCCCACAAGCCGAACATAAAAAGGCTGTTTTGGATTGCTTTTTAGACATGAGCTGACCGGAAATTAACCGGTGGTCTCATGGCATTAAAGAATAAAAACCAGGGAAAGAGACGGAAGCTAAAAATCGGGGCCCAGAGAAAAATAATATTGGGGACGGGAATATCCGCCTCCGGGGTTCACATCCCAGGCCGTATCGATACGCAAAAGGAAATACCCCATATTGATTTTCATCCCTAAGCCAAAACCTCGAACGGTTGGCGTAGCCTGCGGTGAAATGGTCCCATATTTCTGTTGCAGTAATTGATTATTGCTGAATTCTTCCGGATCATCCCAGGCTGCACCAATATCGAAAAAGGCATGGCCGCGGATATTGCCGAAAATGGCTTTGAAGGGAAATCCCAGAGCCAGATAATTGATGAAGGGAAACCGGAATTCCAGGTTTGTCAGAAAGACATTGGTACCGGACCGTTCGGCGTAACGCATGCCCCGCACCGGTGTGGCATAGCGGGAAAAATAAATATCTTCCAACAACGTTTCACTGTCCGAATCCAGAATGACACGACGGTACTGGCTGTCATCTTTCTCCCCTTCGGTTTCGCCGCGACCGAAGAGCCAGTAGGGCACACCACCCAGGAAAAATTTCTGCGGCGTTTCACCGATACTACGGCCCACCATGAACCGAACGGCGAAAGTGTAGTCCCGCCACAGGCGCCAATATTGACGATAATCCCAGGTCAGCGTTTTGAATTCCACACCCTTTTTATTGATATTCGGACTCATGGTGACGGAGAAATCCTGGCGGGTCCCATCCACTGGGCCGGTGTAGCCATAGATGGAATTGTCAAATACCAGGCTGGCCGACGGCAGTAGTGCCGAAAAACCATCCTTGCTGATGATTTGAAATTCACCTGTAAAAGGATTCTGGGCCCATTGCTGATAACCGATGGTATGATGCGAGAATCCCACATCGAAACGGGTGAAACGGTTAAAGGGCACGGATACACTCACCGCCACACCATAATGGCGCAGGCGGGCAATCCCGCCGTAACCATCGCTGAAAAAGTCGGCGGTCTGAAAGGCTGTGAAAAAATAATTAGGGCGATGCTTTAAATAGGCATAGGACAAATAATAATCGCTGTTCTCCAGCGTCAGAACCATTTCTGTGCCGAAAGTGATCTGATGGTCACCCATGATGTCACTCCAGGCGAAGTAGGTCATTCCCTGGGCGCCGAACAGGGTGCTGATGGACAGATTGCCACTGACCATATCCAGAGTGAACCGGGTCTTATAGGGTTCCGGCACATAATCCCGGGAACTCCGGGTTGTATCCTTTTCCAGCGTATTTTCTTCCAAATTCTGTTCCCGGTACCCTTCATTATAACGCTGGTAGTGCGGCGAAAATACATATTGCGAATAGTCCCCCTTGGATCGGCTGTTTACATTCCACTTTTGATCCTGGCGTAAATCCACAATAGAATTGTCGATCAAACCCTTTTTCAGAATGAACTGGGAAGGCACGACTTCCTGAGGGGAAAGCCGGACGGGATTGGACAGGGAATAAATATCCCACCCCGCATTGGCATAGCCGGCAAAGACCAGGACATTATCATCCTGCGACAGACTCAACTGCTGCAGACCGGTCAATACATTTGTGACCACCTGAGCGCTGTTGGTGGCAAAATCATAGCGCTGTAAATTCCAGATTCCGTTATAGTCAGCCGTATAAAACAGCAGGTCGCGGGTATGGGCCCAGACCGGATAATTTTCACTGTATTCGGTACGGGTCACCCGTTCAATTGCATTGCTTTCAAGATCCAGGATATAAATGTCACTCTGTCCGTAATGGTGGCGGGACATGGTACCGTCAAATTTTTCGCCCGTCTCCTCATGCCGCACGCCGTCGGTATAGGGACCGCGATCAGATACGAAGGCAATTCGTTTTCCGTCCGGACTCCAGACCGGCTCCGAATCGGAAAATAGGTCACGGGTCAGATTTTTCAATTCTTTCGTTTTTAGGTTATAGGTATAAATATCACTGGCCGGTCCCTTATTGCCGACGAAGGCCAGCAAGGTCCCGTCCGGATGCCAGGAGGCGGTGAAAATCCCGTCCAGAGACAGGGGAATGCTGCGGGACTCTCCCGTTTCCACATCGACGATATGGAGGGCGTCCTGTTTTCCTGACTTGGCCGCCAGGACGATCTGTTTCCCGTCCGGTGACCAGGAAATGCCCGGCTGTAGCCATTTCAATTCTTCGAAATTGATGGATCGATTTCCCTTGACCAGCCGCCGGATTTCCTTTCCCGTAATAGCATCGATCAGATAGATATCGGCATAGCCGGAACGATCGGTGAGGATGGCGATTTTACTGCCGTCCGGCGAAATGGCAGGAGAAATATTGTAATAATTCCGTTTTTTCTTATGGTCCGTGAGCCGCTTGGCAATGTCATCCAGTTCCTCGCGGCCGGCGATATCGGGCCAGTATTCCTTTTTCAGATATTTATGCCATTTTTCGGTCAAATCCTCGAAGTCCATTCCCAGGGCCTGTTTAAAGCCTTTCCGGGCGTTCTGGGTCTTTTTCATGGCGATGAATATTTCACCCACCTTTTCCCGACCGTAGGTTTCGGCAATGTAGCGCCACACCGATTGTCCGCCTTTATAGGCCATGTAATAATTCAAATCCATGATGCTGGGAATATATTCATTGATGGCAATGTCCCGAATGATCATGTCGGCCTTGGTGTCCCAGTTTTCCGACAGGTATTCCGCCAGTCCTTCATTGGCCCAGAGGGGAATCTGCAAACGCTGCCGGCCGGAAATGATACTCTGGATACTCCCGCCATAGACCATGTCATTGATGATGGCGTGAACCAATTCATGGTGAATGACATGCCGGAATTGCTCATAATTGCCTTCGAACGGCAGAACGACACGGTTCTTGAACAGTTCGGTAACGCCGCCGATGCCTTCCGACATATAACTCCAGGTCACATTGGTCTGCTGGAAATCGTTGTGCGAATCATAGACAATAATGGACACCGGTTTGCGTAAAATCCACCGTAAATGTTTGGAAACCTGTTCGTAGGCCTCTTCCGCCACATCGGCGGTAAAAGTGGCCAGATCGTAGGAATCATTGTAATAATATATATCAAAATGGGGGGATTTGATGAACTCCCAGTCAAAATCCCGATACTGTACCTTGTTCTGCCCGAAATTCTGGGGCAGGACGATCTGGACAGCCAGACAAAGAAATAGGATTGCTTTTTTCATTGATTTCACTACGTTCAAAACAGGGCTCTGTTCCGGGGAAGATTAATGCCAAATCCGGCGAAAGTCAAATGCTTATCAACCGGGATAAATGAGGTGGATTATCCTGTATTGTAAGCGGGAATGGCTCGAAAAATGATGGTGGTGCCCCCTTCGGCAAGCCATTGGCGGCTGCACAGTGTCAGTGTTAATCCTACAATTGTGCAATACTAACGGGGATGTAATACCACTTTTGTTTTAACTGAAATGTATCATAGATCAGGGTTAAATGATCATTTCAAAGGGTAAATCTCAACGTCGTTTTTAATTGGTTTTAAAGTCATCAAATAAGAATAGATCGCTCCCA
>JBHHUC010000131.1:0-2112 GCA_046861395.1 Fidelibacterota bacterium | reverse complement strand
GGACAACGTACATGCGGATCTCAGGACGAGGTACCCGCTGGACTCTGACGACAAATGTATCAATTGCAGTAGCTGCACTATCATCTTCAGCAGTAATTTGGATTAGGGATGAATCGGAGTTGCTGAGTTTCCAGGGACCGCTGGGGCCAAACCAGAGTTTGATCGGTTTGAATTTTACCGTATCGTTTTTTGTAGAACTGGAAAACACAATCCCGGAAGCAGTTGAATTATAGGTTTTGGATGGTTCAATGGTCATGCTGGAACCGAACGTGAGGGGTTGAATCGTGATGGTCAAAAGGGAATCATCCACATCCGATAAATAATTGGCGAAATCGAGATAAATGGAATCGTTTTCGGTAATGGTCGTGTCCCTCAAGCCAGTCCACTTAGGATCGTCGTTTATAGATGTAATCGAAAATGTGACCGTATCCTTCCCCTCCAAATTACCGGGGTCTGTCACTGTAAATTCCACTTGAAGATCCGAAGTGCTGTAATAATTCGTATCAACCGGAGCAATGGAAGCATAGGTTGAATCACCTGTTTTAGGCAGATTCACTTTCAATTTATCACCGGTTGCATCCAGGGACAGGAATATTCCACCGGTTTCATAATTAATCCCCTGATAAATTTTAGCATGGGGATATTGCTCTAATAATGATCGCCTGACTGTTCGAATTGTTGTGGTAGTATGACCGGGATCAAAATCAATACGGGCAGATGGATATGCAGGTAAATCCGGCAGTGTAGAAAGAATATTAGCTGACCATTTCAATTCGGTGGTATCGTTATCTTCATCAAAAGAATAGGCCGTCAGATTGATCGTATCACTTTTAGTTCCTTCCAGGAATTCCAGTTTCCCAACGGCAGTTAAATTAATGATTGGAGCATCATTCACCGCCAAGACTGTTATCCCATAATCAAGCGTATCTTTAAGTTCCCAGGCATCCGTTACTAATACCCGGAAAACATAATCCGCTGTATCCCATTTAGTTGGTGTGAACAAAATTTTACCTGTATTTGAAATATTAGCATTGAGTGTGTCGATTAAAATCGTGTCAGGGCTGGAACCGGATTTATCAATCAGTCTTGTTTCCAATTGGTAATTGAATAAATCTCCTCGCAGTGTATTTAAGTCGATATCATCAACCTGTACCAACTGAGAATACTCAATATCCTCTTTGGCGGTTGTATCGGCAATAGTAAAAATAGTAGGTGCAGTATTATAGCGTAAAAACGGCGATGAATCCGTAAGCAAACTGGATGTATTGCCGGCTTTATCCACCGCCCTTACGGAAATAGTATACTGTTTATTATGCTCGAATGCCAGCGTATCCGTTAATAAGGTATCGGTTTTTCCTAGAGTCTGTAATTCAACCTGGTCCATTGGTGTCCAGGCCCGAAAACCATCCAGCGCTCCGGAACCTTCTTTAACAGCATATTCAAACCGGTCAATTCCTGAGCCGGCGGCACTACTTTGACTCGGATCAGAAAAACCCTCCCAGCGTACATACAGCGAATCATTGGATATTAAAGTATCCACATTCACTGTGAATTCAGAGCCGGTGCTGAAAGTGCCGGTGGTGGGAGGTAAAGTGTCGAGAACAAAAAAGGATGTGCTGGGTGTACCGTCAGTTGTGTTTCCAACTGCATCGTTAATAACCGCCATTACATAAATAGTGTCTCCCTGAGTCAAACCATTTGGAGTGAGTTGATCAATAATATTTTTTCGGCTGCGGGAGAACAATGAATCAGTTAAAGCTTTTATTGAGTCTTTAGGCGCCCCGGGATTTCCGGTGTCACTGGTGGGGATACTAACCCAGGTTGTTTCAGACATTCTCTGGGCAATCCGCATCTGGATATCCACGTCTCCACCGTTTAAGAGGGAGTTATCGTTTTGATTTCCAGTTAATTTTGGAAGCGGTACCGTGATTTGCAGATTATCTGTCGCTGCGTTAAACCAACTAACAACAACCGTATCTCCTATGGCAATTACCTCACCGGTAGCAAAAGCTCCCGGGTCAGTGTTATCTATAGTAACAACTGCTTTATTTGAGATAGAATCGGCACCCAACTTATTCAGGGCTTTATCGTAGGCAATAATCGAATCAACGG
>JBHHUC010000130.1:0-2114 GCA_046861395.1 Fidelibacterota bacterium | reverse complement strand
GATGCAGTTTGTAGTCTATATAATGTATAGCGCGAGTCGTGATCGTTATTACACAGGTCAAACGAGCGATCTGTCGAAACGGATCAGTCAACACAACGCCGGATATGACCGATATACCCGTTCCGGCATTCCGTGGGAGTTGAAGTATACTGAAGAATACCAGACCCGCCGGGAGGCGATGCGCAGGGAGCGGGAGATAAAAGCGAAGAAGAGCAGGTCCTATCTGGAAGGTTTAATCCGAAAGTTCAGGGGAGAGCGTCCCGAATGAAATTCGGGAAGGTCGTCGGTTCGATCCCGTCTGGCTCCACAGATGCAGTTTGTAGTCTATATAATGTATAGCGCGAGTCGTGATCGTTATTACACATACCGCCCTAAGAATTCGTGAAGATGTCAGAATACAAAATATATTGCTCTCCTTGCTCAAATATTGGTTAGGAAATTTCATCCATAATAGAATATTGAACAAGGAACAATCAGAAATTCTTCCTTCCCCGTGATTTTATAATTTGACGGGGAAGGGTTGGGGGTTTTGGCGGCGGTGGATTTATGTAGGGAAAACGGTGTAGAATTCTCACCTAATTTTATCCCGAAATGGATAAATCCACGGGTGTTACCTGTGGATATCATCCCGGTTTCAGGTCGTCTCCCCCCGGCGAATCGGGAAAGGGAGTTCGTGTCTGACCGCCGATGTTTTGATAATAATAGGAACGTAGGCAGACCTGCCTGCCGAAGCCTTGGCCTGTCAAACGAAGTCTTGTGCGTAGTTTGGCGCAGGCAGGGGGTTCCATTGAATTCACAAAGGTTAAGAGTCGAATGAACACAACATACAACCCCCAAGATATTGAATCGCGTTGGCAAAAACGATGGGCGGAAGAAAAAACATTTCGGGCGGTGGATTTTTCCGATAAACCGAAATATTATTGTTTAGTGGAATTTCCTTATCCCTCGGGCGAAGGCTTGCATGTGGGACATCCCCGATCCTACACGGCTCTGGATATCCTGGCCCGGAAAAAGAGGATGGAGGGATATAACGTTCTTTTTCCAATGGGGTTCGATGCGTTTGGGCTTCCTTCCGAAAATTACGCGATTAAGACCGGGATTCATCCCAGCATCACGACCCGGAAGAATATTGAACGCTTCAAACAGCAGTTGAAATCACTGGGATTTTCATTCGATTGGGACCGGGAATTCGCCACGACCGATCCAGAATATTATAGATGGACCCAGTGGATCTTTATACAGTTTTTCAAACACGGGCTGGCTTATAAGGCCAAAATTCCGATTAACTGGTGTACTTCCTGCAAGATCGGTCTGGCGAACGAAGAAGTGGTTGACGGGCACTGCGAACGGTGCGGTGGGGACGTGGAAAAACGTGATATCGAACAGTGGATGCTTAAAATCACTGAATATGCCGATACGCTGATACGAGACCTTGATAAAGTCGATTTTCTGGAAAAAATCAAATTACAGCAGAAAAACTGGATTGGGAGGTCGGAAGGAGCGAATGTTCGTTTTCGGATTGTGGGGCACGATGAATCGTTGCAAGTGTTTACAACACGTCCGGATACACTGTTCGGAGCCACCTATATGGTTTTATCACCCGAACATCCGCTGGTAACTGACCTGACAACACCGGAGCAGCGTTCCGCCGTTATGAAATATGTCCGGTCAGCGGCCCGGAAAAGCGATTTGGAAAGAACGGAATTGAGTACGGAAAAAACAGGCGTATTTACCGGGGCCTATGCCATCAATCCCGTCAATAAAGAAGAAATTCCGATTTGGATAGCGGATTATGTCCTGATTCATTATGGAACGGGGGCGATTATGGCGGTTCCGGCGCATGACGAGCGTGATTTTGAATTTGCCGTTAAGTTTAATTTACCCATTCGTTGTATCCTTGAACCGGATCCCGAGGAAGCCAGGAAAGCCGGAGTGACCGCGGAACAAGTACTGCTTGGGAAAGTGTGCTGGCCTTATGAGGGTACGCTAATACGTTCCTCCAACAACGCGGGCTTGTCCATTGACGGGAAACCGGTTCAGGATGCCATTGGCGCCACGATTCAATGGCTTGAGGAACAGGGGATTGGGGAATATTCCGTGAATTACAAATTGCG
>JBHHUC010000021.1:0-34944 GCA_046861395.1 Fidelibacterota bacterium | reverse complement strand
GTTTTTCACTAGGGGTCGTGGTGCCAATACCCACGTTACCGCCGGGTTCAACGGTCATAATGTCCTGGGCACCGGAAGAGGTAGTATCCATGGAACGAACCACCAGGTTGTTACCATCATGGAAATCAATATAGTTCGGTCCACTGGTCCGCATGAGCTGCAGCCGGCCTGCCAAATAGCCGGAGCCATTGACATGCAAAGGGAAAAGGGGGTTCGTAGTACCAATGCCCACATTGCCGCCCTCTTTCACAACGAAGCGCTCAGTTGGAGTTCCTGCGGCATCTTCATAAAGGATAAATCTTTCTGTACCATAATTTCCCAGATTCCATACAGACCCTCCATCAGTATCGGAAAACTTGATATAGGGTGATGCAGAATTCAATTCCAGGAGGCTGCCGGGTGACGTCGTCCCCACACCCACATTTCCAGTGGAAGGGAATGAGTTGGTAGCACCTTTGACAGCATTGGCAGAGGGGGAATTAATAAGACGCATCCGCTGGGAAATCTCAGTCCCACCGTCCACGGCTATTCCCACCCAATAGTCATCGGTGAATGAAAGGGATGACATGGCGTTCACGGTTCCCAGTTCCACGGAGAAAACCCCGTGTTCCGTGGTGATTGAACCATGAGTCTCACTCCACACCGAGCTGCCCCCGGTAGCAGCATCATATAGTGTAAACGTGACCGCGTGTGTACCGTTGGCCACTGTACGGCCAGCCGGATCTCGCAGCACACCCTGGACCATTACGGTCTGGGAAAAAACTATGACGGGAATCATAACCAGGGTGGATAGTATTACATACAGGTTTTTCATTGGTATTCTCCTCTTGCCAAATAATGAAAGGATTTATGTGCAGGGTGTAACATATTTCTGCAGCAATTCTGGAAGTTTTCGGGCCAATTCATCTTTCTGGATACAGGCAAAGGCACCACTCTTCCGTGATAAAGTTTTAATATTGGAAGAAATATGGGAAGAAATGTGCAAGACAGGTATATTAGGATCGTTTTGTCGAATCCTGCGGGCGGTCTCGAAACCATCCAGTCCCGGCATAAAAATATCTATTACCACTAGATTCGCCGCCGTCCGGTAAGGGGTAGAAAAATAAGCTTCTGAAGAAGGAAAGGACTGAATCGGTAAGGCTCCGGACGTGTATTCGACCAGTTGCTGAAATGTATCCCTGAATGCTTTGTTGTCATCGATGAGTATGATCAAATAAGTTCCATTTGAATTCGAATTCAGGGAAAAGATATGGGAAATACGAATGAGAAAAAATACACCCCAGGGTTGATTATCATCTTTCCCAGGGTGTATTAAACGGAGGGATTTGGTATGGTCTACTGATCGAGGTCGATCAGGCCGTTGCGAAGCGCATACTTTACGAGATCAATAGATTTATGAATACTTAGTTTCCGCATAATATTGGCACGGTGGGTTTTGGTAGTGGATACACTGATATGCAGGGCATGGGCGATGTCCTGGTTCTCCATCCCTTGGGCAATTAAACGAACTATTTCCGTTTCTTTGTTTGTTAAAGCTGGTTGATCAGTAATTCCCCTATCTTCACTAGACGTGAGGCGATTGATCACGGTTGAGGTCATATCGGCAGAAATATATTTTTTCCCACCATGAATGGATTCTATGGCAGTAAATAATTCTTGTGCAGCAGCGTTTTTTAATAAGAATCCACTAGCCCCAGCCTTGAAGGATTCTGCTAGGAATTCCTCCGATTTATGCATGGTCAGGATGATGACCTTTGCTGATGGAAATTGGTTCGTGATTTGGCGACAGCATTCAATACCACTGATACCAGGTAAGCTGATATCCATCAATACTAAATCAGGCTGAAGATTGCGAATGGCTTCAAGGGCAGATTTGGCGTCTTTCGCTTCTCCCGCAATATGTATATGTGAATTTTGCAATAGGCTTTTCAATCCCTCTCGAAAGAGCCGATGATCATCAACAATTAATAAAGTTGTTTTTCCTGACTTATCCATCAATCTCTCCTGGGTATCCGGATATCAATATTAACTCCCTCATGGGGATGGGATTTAATCGAAAACTTTCCCCCCAAAGCATAAATGCGTTCTTGCATGTTCAAAATCCCCGACCCCTGGAAACCAGAATACGTAATAGATGCCATATCAAACCCTTTCCCATTATCTTTAATAGACATGACATATTCATCCTTTCTTTCCTCTAAATTGATATCAACTTTATCTGCTTCGGAGTATTTGGTCATATTACTGAGTGCTTCCTGGCACACTCTGTACAGTGCAGTACCAATATCTGATGATAGATCAAGATTTTCTGGATGATCAAAATGAATTTTCAATTTTTTGCCTTGCGGAACAGTTGATATGAGTTCGCGTATCGCCTGGATCAATCCTAGGCGTTGTAGGCTAAGCGGATTCAATTCAAAAGAAAGTCGCCGGCACTCTTTGATGGCTTTGTGAATGAGTTTGCGTGATTCTTTTAGGTTATGCTTTGCCACCGGGTTTTGGTCTGAAAGGTTCTCCTGAATTATATCGCTGCGCAGTGCCAACGCGGCCAAGTATTGCCCCAGGCTGTCATGAATGTCCCGCGAGATACGCTCCCGCTCATCATCTTGTACAGCCAAAAGTTTTTGGGTCAGGTTTTGATAGGCTTGTCGACTGCGTTTTAAATCCTTCTCCATTTTAAGGCGGCGGGTAATATCGGTATGAATGGCCACAAACCCGCCAATGTTTCCTTTTAGATCTTTCCAGGGTGCAATTGTTAGAGAAGCTGTGTAAAATTTTCCATTTTTCTTTCGATTGGTGATCTCTCCGGACCATGGCTTTCCACTCAGAATTGTACTCCACAAATGCTTAAAAAAGTCCGGGGTATGCTGACCCGAATTTAAAATCGCGGGTGTTTTTCCAATGGCTTCCTTGAGTGAGAATCCAGTTATTTTGGTAAAGGCTGGATTGACATATAATATTTGCCCTTCGACATCTGTCATAACCATGGATTCACCGGCTGCCTCCAACCCACTCAATAATCGCCTGATTTCCACATTTCGCTGAATATCCATGGTTATATCTCTGAAGTTACCCTGGTAACCATTAATTTTTTCATTTACCTTTCGAACCGTTCCAGAAATCAACACAACTAGATTATTACCTCCAAGCGATGTCAGGTTGAATTCAAGATCTTTTACTTCACCGCCCCTATCCAATTCCGTTTTTAATGTTTCCGCTCCCGTTTCATCAGAAAATAAATCAAATAAACAGTGTGTCGACAGGTCCTCATGAATATCCAACAATTGTTGCCCGGCCTTGTTTAAATCCTCGAAGAATCCATCTTTATCAACGATAAAAATAGGGTCCGCCGACTGGTTAAACACATGCTGGTACTTTTCTTTTGATAATAATGATTCCTGTTTCAAGCGGTCGATTCGTTCCAGCTGTTTAATCTTTTCTTGTTGTTCAGCCCTCAATTTCCTATCATGGCGAGTATAATAATGAAAAACCAGTACTGAAATACAAATCCCCGATAGAACATAGAATAAATATGCCAACCGTGTTCGCCAAAATGGGGTTGGAACAAATATGGCAAGCTGCGTTTCCGGGCTCCAAAATTGACTTCCGGAATATCGTGATTTCAAAATAAAATTATAGGACCCTGGCGGTAGATGTGTAAAACTGGTAAACGGTCGATCACCGGTTGTTTCCTGAAATGATTCCTCCAATCCCGCCAAACGGTAGGCAAAAATCATCCCCTGTCGATGGTGATAATCCGGTGATGAAAAAAGAAGGGCTAAATGCCCCCGGTTCATTGACATAGTGATCGTCTTAATTCCAGACAGTGAATGCCATGAATCCGTGTCACCGCCAAAATCTATTTTTGAAGATTCTCCCGTAGCCATCCGGTATTCGGAAATTACCGGCTTAGGCGGAATGTCTTGCAATAATTTATGAGGATAAAAGGATGTAATTCCGTTGATCCCACCAAAATACAATTTACCATCCTGGGCCTGATAAAATGCTGCCGTATTGAATTCATTTTCCTGCAACCCATTGTCCCGCACAAACTGGACGAGTTCATTCGAAGAATCATCATATCTGAGAATCCCCTGGTTGGTGCTAAGCCACAAATACCCCTGCTTATCTTCACAAATTCCATAAATCGTTTTACTCGGTAGTAGGTCTAATTCAATGGGTGAAACAAAGCGATTTCCATTGAATCGTGCCAATCCCCCCCCTTGGGTCCCTACCCAGATATTTCCTCGAACATCTTCTATTATGCACTTAATTCGGTTTACGATTAATCCACTGGATTCCCCCGCCTTATAATGGGAATAGCTCTGGATTTCTCCACCAGGAATTTTCAACTGGAACACTCCATTCGTTGCAGTACCTACCCACAAAACAGAATCCTGCAAATAAAGACATTGGACCGTTTGGGATTGTAATTGTTTTGGGAAGGCGGGATTACTTGTCAGCGATTTCCGAAATACCCCGGTATGACGATTTATAATATCAATCCCAAGGTGAGTACCCACTACAATTTCATCTGAAGTAAAATCAGAAATAGCAAAGATGAAATCTTTTCCTGGAACGTCAGCCGGATGCGGTAGAGACTTAAAAGTTTGACTATCAGGGGTATGTAGGAACAATCCGCCTCCTTCTGTTCCAACCCAAATGTTTTTCCTGTCGGGGAGCAGGCAGTAAACATTGATATTGCTTAATTCTGAATTGTTGGGCGTATAATGATCATGTGTATTTGAATCAATTCCATATCGGTCCAACCCACCATAAGACCCAACCCATAAAACTGAATCCGGATAGAGGAGTATGGCACGTACACTGGAGTTGCTGATAGAATTCCTATCATACGGTAAGGTATTAATATGTTCAAAAAGAGGAGCCGGATTGAAGTGCGTAACGCCTCCGCCCCAGGTTCCTATCCAGACCTCTTTGGTGTGATCTACAAATATAGCATTTATTTTGTCACCGGGTAGACTTTGAGCCTCATCCGTTACATGTTCCACATGCTGAATTTTTCCTGTCGATTTAGAAAAAAGCGCTATTCCATTATCTACCAAACCGAGAACCAACTTGTCTCCGTAATTAGCAATTTGGTTGAATCCATTAAATGCCCTATGGGGCACATGAGTTGTAAAATGCCTGATTTTACCTTTGGAAGAAATTCTGGTTAGTCCCTTCCGTGATCCAATCCACATTCTACCTTTGTCATCAGGAAGGATGTCATATATTTCTACCCCCCAGGGAGGGCTTACTGTCGCTGGTTTAAATTGTTCACATCTTGCTTCGGTAGAATCTATTGTAAATCGGTAAAGGCCACTATCATTAGTCGCCACCCAAAAAGTTCCTGTTGAATCCACAATAATTCTATTGATCTTGGCATTCTTTAATTCCGGTACAATAGAATAGGTTGTATCTGAGATATTGTCATGATAATAAATACCGCTACCCCAGGTTCCAACAAGGATTCCATTCTCGACGAATTGAAGAGACCGTATCCCAGTGCCCCTTGCAATGGTTGATCTGTATACCCAATCCATTTTTAACGGATCAAATGAGGCTAATATTCCTGATTCCGTTCCAATCCATAAATGCCCATTTTGATCAAATAATAGGCATCGAACAAACCATTCCGATTCTCTGGCTAATATACTTTCATTTATAGTTTTTATTCTATTACCGTTATAATAATCAATACCTGTCCCTGTGCCCATCCAGATACGACCTGTTTGATCCTGCGCCAGGGCAAAAATGCTATTTTGAGATAAACCGTCATCCACCGTAAAAGTAGTAAAATGATATTCAAGGGGCTGTCCGACTGTTCTGGTCAAAATAAATACAAGGATTATTCCGGTTCGCCACAGGAACCGGAAGGTGGGCTGCTTGTCCATCTTTAAATACGATTGGACGCAGGATCGCTTCAGTTTATCCGACATGAGTGGACTCCCGGATGAGGGATCGGATATCCCCCAGGCAGCAACTCCCTTTGGGATTGCTGACTTCACAGGTACATTGTCCGGCCTTGACTCTTGCGCGAATTTTCGCTTCGATTTCCGATTTTCCTTTGCCCCTGACTTCATCCAGGATTTCTTTCCGCCCATATTGATAACAATAACAAATGCGATCAGATGATGAGTCCGATTTGAAACCCAATCCGGTGATAATATCTTCATGCTTGATTATCACATCCTTATCCAGGAAGAAATAGACCGTATCATCGTCAGGATTGAGACACATGACACCGTCATCCAAATCCCAGTACCGGGGATGATCACGATCCACATTGGCTTTAATCGTCAAGGCCGGCACTGGCTTCCCCTTCCGGCCACAGACAGGACAATGCAAATCGCCGTGTTTTTCAGGCCGGGAACAGCACGCGGGCATTTTAACTGCCCTCCCAATCCCGGAGGCTGGCGGAAAACCCGGCGTCTTCTACCAGCCCTGAGATGCAATCGGGAGTGAGAATGCGGTTGTTGATCCGGCAATTCATGAAATCTTGGGCATAGTGAACGGTTCTTTCCACCATACCGTCCTGTAATGCCACAAAGCCCTGAGATCCCGTGGCGCTACAGAAAGTAGAGCTAGCCGTAGTAATTAGCGGTAATAATCCTGTTTTTCGTATCATTGGTGCCTCTATGATTATGTGAATATATATTCAAATATTCATAGATACGAGTGTCCACCTTATTGCGAAAAGGTCAAATCGGAATACACGGCCACGCGATCTTTCTCCAGCACCAGGTGTTGATTTATAGTATCAATTTTGATGGTTCGTTGTTTACCGTCGGGCAGATCAAGGGTTACCTGCTTCTGGATGGGCTGAGGGCCGGCAAATTCAAAAGACGGATTGTAATATTTTGCCACGTCAATGGTCCCAATGGGGATTTTCGTACCCAACAGTTTGAAGTAGAGTTTGACTTTGGCTTCCAGAATGGTAATGTGGATCCTATTGGAAGCGGGGTCATAATCGATGGCAACTTCACCCCTGGTTTATCTACGGTTTTGAAAGCCCCGGCTTTGACCTTGACTTTGGCCTTGAAGGTGGCGCTGCCCTGCTCAATATCGATCCGTGGATCTTTGATGGTCCATTTGTACTTAGTACCTTTTTTCTTACCGGTACCGGAAATCGGTCCCACGGGGGTAAAGAAATCGTTAATCATGGATTCCTGCAAATATACACCGACCTGAGGTTGGGGTGCTTGGGACACCAGCGTTGAGGTCAATAATATCGACAGGACGAGGATTCGTTTTGAAATCATGATATCATCCTTTCTTGTCGGGTTGTTAATAGAGGACCTGGAGACACGACGTGTAATCTACTCCGCCGGCCATTCTTCGGAATATGGAATCTACAACCTAGTCTTGCCCAGGTCGATCCGTGGAATCATATTCGCGTGCGTCATATTATTGCAGACCGTATCCTCAAGGCCGGGACCTACCATCCATTCATCCTGGTGTAATCAGCAATCCTTGTTCCGGCTGACACTCAATCGATGTCTCCCAATATCCTTTTTATCTCTAAATCCGGTTCCCGGCCCACCGTCGATGTTATCCAGTCGGTTTAGGCTCCATTGTGGTAATCTTGGTTTCCGTTATTTCATCATTATACCAGTATTTGTTTATCACAGGCTCATCTGACCATTTTTCACCATCCCAAAATCGCATCGCTGAGGCCGTTTTAAAAATCGTATCCGGGCTGAATTCAGATAAAAATTCGGAATGGTGTTTTAAACTATAATTTGCAAGAAATGTATCACTGATGATTACGGTATCCACTTCAAATGGGGAATTCATTCTTATGATATAGGGACCATAAATCGAATTTATATTCAGTTTGTATTTCCCGTTATCATCTATGTTTATTAAAAATATTTCTTCTCGCGAATAGTCTATCTGTTCAGTGGGCAAGGGGTTGAAGCGAATACCATATTTGAATCGACCCGGGGGTACATTTTGCACCTGATACGCCGGATTATCGACAGGTCCGCAGCCTGAAACCAGACCCGGTGTAAAAATATAAAGCATCGCACTGTTAAAATCATTGCTGCCGCCACCCACCAGTAATTCTTCCTCATCATCCTCTTCAAAATCATGAAAAAGGGCAAATTTCAACTCCCCGGGATTCCAGAATTCCTGAAGAATTTGTCCCTGGTTATCAAATTGGTAAAACACATCGGGATAAAAAGGGGATTGCGATAATACCGTAAAAAATGTCCGACGACCATTCCCCGAATACGGAATTAAGAATTTCCCCAAGTAAGGGGGTTTGAAGGACTCGGAACCAAATATCATTGTACGCCGCTCACCATAAGACCAGACCTCATGACCGTCGGATTCAAAATAATAGATTACATCTTTATTTTGTTTTTTGCCCCGGTTCGCTATGTAGACGACTTCATTCTCTCCATCCTGGTCATAGTCGGCCACATCTACAATTGGTAACTGTCCATTTTTTATTCCAGTATACTGGAACTGATCAAAGTCCTTTTTCCACAGGACGCCGTGCCGGGCGTTTTCGATTTTAAGGACGGATCCGTTGATATAGGCACCGGCCGGGTTCTTATCGATGGACAGGGCTACAATGATTGCGCCCAGCAGGCCCAATAGGCCTGTGGTACCCACCAGGGTCAATTGGCGGCGAAACCGCCTCGTGGCAAGACGCTGGAGCCATCGCCGACGTTTTTTTCGTATGACGCGTGAATCGGATAGAACTTCCCGAACCGACCTAACCGGAATTAACGCCAGCACCGATCCCGGATATGTTTTACGCAGGGTAAGCAAAGCCTCCTCGGTATCTGCCAAATTACTTTGGGGAACAATTATATACGAACAATGTGATAGGAGGGCCACTTCCAATTTCTGTTTCAGGCTGCCGGGTTCCACCGCGCCCACCTCACCGCTGACTGTGAGAGCCCCGGTTATAGCCACATCCGGTTGCACCTCGTAGGTAAAGCGGGCACCTTCCCTGTTACTCAGAGCGGCCAGCGTGACCAATCCAATGGCCAGCCCCAGGGAATTCCCGGTATACAAGGCTTCCATTTCCGGAAACCGGTAGGAGGCATGATAAAAGGTGTTACCGGCACCACGCGATCCCAAAATATAGATTTTGGCCCATTGATATGCATTCTCGATTTGATTGTATATCAAGTCCCCGCTGACGGTCTGGTGGTTGAAGGTGATATAATCCGTTGTTGCATTCTCCGTCATGGGATCAAGTTGTACTGACAACGGGCTCAGGAAACCGGATTGCGACAGGCCTTTTCCGATCCTGATATTTTCCACCAGAAGAGTCCAAACTCTGTATTTTCCCGGTATTGGGGTTGTAAGTTTTTCCAGGTCGCTTGCCGTTTTACGTAAAAGATCCTGGCTTTTAGAATCCTGCAAATGATCAATCAACTCCCTCAGGATTGCTGGAACATCACCGGTTTCCGGTGTATAGGGCACATCCGTTTTGAGGTGTTTAACAAGGAGGCCAGAATCCCTGATCTGGAGGGATGTCATCACCTGGCTACGCTTCAGGGCCGTATCCACGGAATGGAAGTCTTCATCCGAAATCAGACCGGTGGCATGAAAGCGCCGCCACATCTCCGCCATGACCTGCAAATCGGTTGGTGGGCGCCAGGCTAACGTTTCCTCCGACACATGTCTGGTGATATAGGGGAGGATTTCAAGAAAATAGGAGGTGGCGACTTCCGGGTCCGGAATATCCTTGAAGGCCGAAAACAGATGGAGTATTAGCGAGGTGGCTGCGTGCGAACTGGATTCATTGGACAGGCCACTCATTGTGACCTGGAAACGGCGTTCAAATTCTAGAAGTGATGTCAATGGTGTACTCGAACGAAAACTATTGGTCAATTTAAGACATTTTTACCATTTGCTGTAATGGATTCAGCGCTGACAGTGATCGCTTCGACGGTAATTCTATCGCTATCACCCCTACACGATCGACGATTTACTCTATGAGTAATGGGGGTCGAATCCCGGTGGGCTCACTTTGTTCAATCTTTAAGTATTATAAAGTTTGGCTCTTCCGGAAATCGTGGAAAAAATGATCTCATAGGGATCAAATATCTTATAGCATTTGATAACAGTAAAATCCCCAACGCCCTAGGTGTTGAATGATAAGGGGTGGAATCGTGTTGCTTATTGCCGGACAGCCCGCTGGAAACCTGTCGCCCGGAACCACGTGTCCTTCCAGCGGTTGTAAATTCCATAGACCAAAAGGATAAAATGATGAAAACAATTTTACTCATCGTACTCAGCGCCGGCCTGATGGCAGTCCTGACCGGCCAGGATGAGAAAGGACAATCCATGGATCCCAAAACCACGACCGAGGCTCAATGGAAGGAAAAATTGACCCCGGAACAGTACCGTGTCCTGAGACAAAAAGGTACCGAACGGGCCTTCACAGGCATTTATGATGAATTCTTTGAACCAGGTACCTACGTTTGTGCCGCCTGCGGAGCCGAACTCTTCGATTCCGATACCAAATACAATTCCGGCTGCGGCTGGCCGGCCTTCTATAATTTCCTGGACGGAGCCATTGAGGAACATCCCGACAATAGTTTCGGTATGGTGCGAACCGAAGTGACCTGTGCCCGCTGTGGCGGTCATCTGGGACATGTTTTCAATGATGGTCCCCCTCCCACGGGATTACGCTATTGCATTAATTCCACCTCATTGTTGTTCCAGGCCAGTAAAAAAACAACCGACTGATCCCCGTTGGAGTTTGCCCGGCATAATCAGGACATCATTGCTGCCCGAGATGCTGCAGGACGGAACCTTAATCATCTGACCTGTCCCCGATGCGGATTACCCGTCATTTGGCGGCAGACCCGATCGGGGCGATCCTATTTCCGGCATACGCTGGCCCATCCTTCCTGTGGGACGCAAGGGGAAACGGAACGACATTTCATTGCCAAACAAATCATCATCCGGGCCGGATACATCCTTGGCCCCGACGCTGAGGAATACGCATTACGCCAGATGACAACCGAACAGCCCCTGAGCCGGTTCTATATTGATGTGGCAGCCTTCACGCCTGACCGCCGCCGCTTCCTCATCGAAATCAACCATAACCACCCTGCCACGCCCGATAAAATCGCCTATTTCCAAGAACAGGGATTCCAGGCCCTGGAGATTGATTTAAACGATCTGCACCGGCACCACTCCTTCGCGGATAATGTCCTGCGTTCAGCTCCCCGGAAATGGCTCTCGCGGGGAAACGAAATCATGGAGCCTGTGAATATCACAGATGAACGGTTTGCCGTTTTTTCCCGTCGTCGCCGGGAAATTCCACCTTTCACACGGCAGAATCTGGAAGATTTTCTCCATGCCGTGGCCCAGCAATACCGCGATTTCCCCGCCACCCGCTTCACCGGTACCATCCAGTCCCAACCACATTATTTTCTCAAGGAATTCATGCCCTACTGTATCAGGAGTACAACGGGACCGGCCCTGTTCGATCACATGATCGGCCTCCGGAAAACCACCTTTGATTGCCGGAAACGAGATGTGGGGCGACCGGTGACCTTTACACTGGAGTCCGACACGTCCCGGTTTATCTTTTCCCGTCCCAAGGGTCTGCCTGTTTTCCTGCCCCTGGCGGACGACATCACGTGGCAGGACGAAACGTGACGCAAAACATGGATTCTCGGCGGCGGGGGTCGTAAACTCACACCGTACGATGAGGTGAATGATGAATAAGTTTTTTTTATCCCTGGGACTCTTCCTGGCAACTCTTCTGCCGGCACAGGATGTTGCCGCCTACCGGGGCCAGTTATCTTTTGCTTATTCCGGAGCAGACAACGGAACCTTTACCGTGGATACGGCCGATACCCTATCCCTGGCCGGTGGTCTGATTATAAGTAACGTAGATTCGGGCCTGGCCGTCATTACGGCCCTCCAGCATGTGGGACATGATACCTTTGACCTACTTTTTATGTATGGTCTGGACACCAGTGGTTCCATTACAGCCGGTTCCTGGGCGCTGGGTGTCAGCAATGAAACACCGCCCCAGCAAATACTGCTCTTTATTCCAAAAATCGATTCGGCCACCGCCATGACCATCGTGGCTCCTTTATTGGATACCACCAATACGGAATTTTCCGATTCCCTGCTGATCATCGTCTTGAATTCCCTGACGGATCTGGCCTATGCCGCCATCGCCGGGGATCTGACCATTGCCACCGTTGATCAAGACAGCCTGACGGGATCGTTTTACGCCACGGCCATTCAGCTGGGCTTTCCGCCGCCGACCCTGTTTATCACAAACGGACAATTCAACCTGGCTACGGTATTGGATACCGCCTTCGTATCCGTCGCACCGTCCCCTGCTGTCCCTGAAGCATTCACGCTTTTTGATATTTATCCCAATCCCTTCAATCCGGCTACCCGTATTACCTTCAATACCACCGTTACGGAAATGGTAACGGTGGCGGCCTATAATCTCCTGGGAGAAGAAATCACTCGTATCCATCAAGCCGTCCTGAATCCGGGCGTGCATTCCTTTACCTGGCAGGCCAGCGATATTCCGGCCGGGATATATTTTATTCGCCTCCGGACACCCCAGAACATGATGACACGGAAAGTATTATTGTTGAAATAGACTATTGCTCCGGAGCCAGGGGCGCATAATGCTGCCAGAAATGAACCGCTTCAGCCCATTCCTCTGAAGAATAATGCGCTTTTGTTCCCCCGGATAACTGCAGTTGATTGCGCATCATAGTGACCGGTCCCATGGGCATGGTATCCAGCCCTTCCGGGATAGCTTGGATACTGATTAATTCCCATTCCGTATCACAGGATTCTTCCCCTGTTTCGGCCAGAACATCATGGCGATATAACACCAATTCCACATTCCCGGCTCGCAATGGTTTTCCATTCAGAGCCTGGATTTGAAGATAGGGTTCTTCGTCCGGCCGGCGCCTGGTACGGGTGACCCGCAGTTTTGTCTCCTCCCGGATACGCACATAGGGACAGATAAATTGCGGCACCAGAGCTGGGTCCACTGCCACGAGAATGACTCCGTCACGATAGCCGGGGCGACAGGCGCCCCGCGCCAGTTGCCGGGCGGCATGTTCTGCCATGGCAGTAAATGTCAGGGTGGGAGAATACGTCTTCCCGGACCCGGCAACCTGTCGCCGTACAAAATCACTGACGCCCACCGTCATCATTCGGTGGCATCCATCTTCGGGGGTAATACCGGTTTGCGTCGGTTACTCAGTCTCATGGCAAGCACCATGAGGACGGCGCCCCAACCCAGGACATAGAGCAAATATCTAACCACCGATCCGACCATGGGGATCAGCCCCACAAGCCACAGTAATACCAATCCCAGGATCAATTGCAGGACATAGGATTGAGAACCGGTACTGGCATTTTGCAACAGTTTCTTGCCCAGCAAAGCGGCGACCGAAAAATAACCGAAAAATAGTAATAAGAGGGACGTAATAATAAATAAGGGAATAAAGGGCAGACCTAAAAGAGAGATAGCCAGCAATACCATGGTGGGAACGAAAAGGAATACACCGGCCAGGCCACTGAGAAAGGCTTTCCCCGGTTCCATTTCCAGGGTACGCATCACCGGCTGGGCCTGATTCGGCAACAGCAGCATGACGATTATGCCAAGAACCATGAATGCCAGGCCGGGGAGGTAATGAAAACCGCGGCCACGGTGAAAGAATTCTCGCTTATTGAAGGTCCGGCTCATCAGTGCCGAAATATTGAAATCATCAACTTCCACCAATTCACCATAGACCATGGCACCGTCACTGAGATGGATGGTGCCGCCTACACTGACACAATCACCATGAATCCGGGCATCCGGTCCCAGATAGACATCACCGCCTACAGCGACCACATCGCCATAGGCTGTACCGTACACCTTGGCATCTCCCCCAACGGCGACGACATTTTCCACTTCATTGTAGCGGGGAACGGTGACACTGCCGCCAATACGGACCTGACTTCGGTCCCCGGCCAGGACCAGGGTAGTACACATGAGAATAAACCATATTGGTTTAACGTTTTTCCAATTCATACGGTGCTCCATGATTAATACCAGTGTGACTCCGGTCCGGTCGCTTGGTTGTCCTACTCCCGTTTTATGCAGCGGAAGCCCACCGCTTCGTAATATCCGGTGGGATCGGAATGATAACGGAACCAGGATTTCAGGGCATCACCGAAATTATTGTAGCCGCCTCCACGCCGGACCCGGGTAAACAGGGAATCATTATACCAGTCGGCGGTCCATTCCCAGACATTACCGGACATATCGTACAGTCCGTAGGGACTGACGCCGCTAGACCTTCCCACGGGTTGGGTGTCATCGCGACAGCCGGAATAATTGGTCATTTCACAGGTGGGGTCAGTATCGCCCCAGGGATAATCGTATCCCCGGTCTCCCCGCGCTGCCAATTCCCATTCCTGTTCTGTGGGCAAACTCAGGCTGTAATGATCGGCAAAAGCCAGGGCTCCGAACCAGGATACGGCCACGACAGGATGAAAGGAATAGCCGGGATCTATGGTGAAGGTGGCCGGTCCTACCATGGATATTCGGCTGGCCGAGTCGGACAAATCAATATAGGTATAATAATTGGCACCATAATTTTCATCCCCGGTGTAATACCCCACCAGCGTGGATCCTGAAAGGGCAATTTCTCCTGCCGTTAGCGCCTCCTCCAGGTATTTGGCGTACTGCTGGTTGGTAACTTCATATTTCATGATGGAAAATCCCTGATTCATTACTTTCAGGGTATCCCCCTCGCCATAGGTAAAACTATCCGGCGGAATGGAAATCATATTAAAAAACTGATCGACCTGAATGGCAATGGAATCCATATCCAAATCATAATCATCGCTCACAACAACCCGGATATAATAGAGTCCCGGTATGCTCGGGGCCTGCCAGACAGCCGAATCACTTTTACTCCCGGAAACGAAGGTCCCGTACCGGGCTTTCCAGCGATAATTTAAGGGATCATTATCCCCGTCGCTGGCCACACAGCGTAAAACAGCCCGATCATAGGTCCCCAGGGAATCTGGTGTGACGGTGATGGTCTCAATTTTGGGCGGTTTATTGATATAGGAACAGTGGATCTGGATGAGGGCCATTATTAACAATAGCAGAGAAAAAACGATGTTTGTTCTTTTCCTGATCCTGTTAATCACACGTGTTTCTTTTTGATTCATGGGCTAAAAGTATTTTGATTCCGTGGATTAACTTAAATCAATTTTCTGAAAACATTGAATGACTTTATTCTTTTTACGGCAACTTTACCGGCGGGATCCTGTACCTCTTTTTACCGGGAAATCATGTTCTGGTACTGCACCGTAATCGTAAATTCCCGCTTTCATATTAGACGAATGATGACTCGCATTGCCCTCCTCCTATCCGGGGGTGCCCTTGGCACCCTGGCCCGTTACGGTTTGTCCGGCCTGACGCACCGCCTCTTCGGCGCCACTTTTCCCCTGGGCACCCTGATCGTCAATCTGGTCGGCTCCTTCACCATCGGACTGTTGTGGGGGTTCTGGGAAACCAATACACTGCCTGCCTCGTTCCGTTCCTTTGTCTTCATCGGCATCCTGGGCGGCTTCACCACCTTTTCCACCGCCATGCTGGAAACAATGAATCTCTTCCGGGACGGCGAAACCAGACTGGCCCTGATCAATATCCTGGCCAACAATGTCCTGGGAATTGCCCTGGTTTTTCTCGGTTTCATGGCCGCCAAAGAAGTTCTAACTTTCCTGCGCTAAAATGAAGTTACCTGACACCGGACAACTGTTACGTATTTTTATTGGCGAAAGCGATACCTGGCAGGGCAAACCGCTGTATGAAACCATTGTGCTGAAGGCACGGGAGTTGAATCTGGCCGGCGCCACCGTCCTGAAGGGCATCATGGGCTTCGGAGCCGACAGTCATTTACACATGGCTAAGATTCTGCGACTGTCGGAAGATTTACCCATCGTCATTGAAATCGTGGACACGCCCGATAATCTGGAACGGCTCATGCCTTTTTTGGACGAAGCGGTGGCCGAAGGATTGATTACGCGGGAAAAGGTCAGTATTATAAAATATCGCAACCACGAAAACAGTTAACCGGGATCCCTTCGCTCAGGGATAATCGCTGAGGTCCACGGGATAATGGGGCTGAACCATGGGCCCCGCCTCATCGCTGAGAATCGAATACCGTTCCGCATCGGATAGAATATCCACCACTCTTTCCCAGTTTCCATTTACATAACATTCTTCATAAAGCAACCGGATACCATGACTGTAATCGGCATACCAATTGGCATGGCCGGAATAAAGGGGTTGAATGGGCTGACCGTTTAATTGGTGCCAGCCGTAAATCACCACTTTGTCCGGCTGCGTGGCAATCCGGTTGGATAAAATGACATCCTTTTTATGGCCCGCCACCAGGCAGCCCAGAGGAAATTGCATCAGGCTGGTCCCACGCTGCGACCAAATCATATCGTTATGGGCCAGGAAGACCGGGACGGTTACCATGGCCGCGCTGGGAGGAATGGGTTCCGGTGCCAGTTTGACAAGGGCGACTTGCCATATTTTAGTCACAATTTTTCGGGTTGGCAGACAAGCCCCCAACGTATCCGCCAGACGCTGAGCCAGGATTGGCGTCATGGGCATTAAGACATAATCAGCGTCGCTGCCCAGAGCCAGGTAATCGGGTGTGATATAGAGGGTAACGGTCCAGGTCGACCCATTTACCGTTTCCTGAATCGTCACGGGCTGGAGATCACGGAGAAAGGATGGGACATTGCCGGCAGTAATTTCACGATAAATGCGGTCTTCCCGCTCCCGGAGTGGCAGCGGGCGTAAAACAGCGCCCAGGATAGAGCCGTCAGCGGCATCGTTCGGGCGGGACGGAAGGCGCAGCGTTTGCCCTTCCGGTGTATCCGTGTCGGGTGAATCGGAAACCGGTAGCGGTTCCTGGCAGGCCAGGTGGAAGGTAAATAAAAACCATCCGGTCAATAGGGGCCGGAAGGAAAACCATTGTCGTATCGGGACCGATCTTGTGTCCATGATGAACATTCCTCCTGGTAGGATAACCGGAATTTACGCGGTGGGCCGGATGAATGAAACGGAGAGTCTGTGAGGCCTAGAAATCCTTCCGCCGGGCACTGCGGATGAGGTGGAGCGTCGGCAGCACCACCCATAAGAGCAGAAGGCCGAAAGATATGAATTTTCCGTAAAAACTCCCGAAGAATGAATTCATGACGGCCCCGGTATAGCCCAGTAAAGCGGCAATATCCAGCTTCAGAACAATATAAATCCGCGATAAATCAATGGGATTGAAAACCGTGGCGCCCAGGGCCAATTTTTCCAGGGGATAGTCAGCCAGGCTGACCAGGGAGACCAAAAACAGGCCGTCATAGATTACCGCCAGGAAGAGCCAGACCAGGATGGCAAAACCGAAACCTTTAATCCGGTCATCATTCTTGATGGCAATGTTCAGGGCCAGGGCCGTAAAAATAAAGGACAGCAAGGCGCCCACCACCAGCAGGGACAGGAAATTGAATATTTCGCTGGAATAAACCAGACCGTAGGCCAGGAAGGGTATGCCCAGCCCCAGACAAACGCTGGAGGTGAGGGAAATGGAAAGGCCCAGGTATTGACCCAGGAAGATAGTGCGCCGCTGGAGCGGCTGGGCCAGTAATAATTCAGTGAATTCCCGGGAATGGTAATAATACATGACGCCCAGGAGAGTTCCGGTCAGAGGTGTGAGTACAATAATGATATTCAGCAACGTGATAATCGCTTTGGATAAATCATTGTTGATGAAAAGGAGGAGAAATCCGATGACGAGATAGAAGAGGAAATAGACGGTACTCCAATGGCTGCGAATCAGGTCAAGGAAGCTGTATTTCAGGATTTTATACATTGCGGCCCTGCAATAATGTCACGATGGCTGGTTCCAGCTCTTTCTGATGCGTCCTTTCCTTCAGTTGAGCAATGGAACCCCGGAAATGAATCCGTCCTTCCAACAGAAAGACAATTTCTTCAGAAACATCATTGACAAATGACATGCTGTGGGATGTGACCAGTACAGTCTTACCCTTTTGTCGTTCAGCCAGAATCAATTCCTTCAGATGCATGAGAGCCACGGGATCCAAGCCCGAAGTAGGTTCATCCAGGATAATCAGGGGAGCATCCAGCATAAAGGTTAAAACAATATTGACCTTCTGCCGGGTTCCGCCGGATAAATTGCCGATTTTCTTTTCCAGTGAATCGTCCAGCTGGAACCGGGTAATCAATTCTTCTTCATGCTGGGCTTCGGTGCGAAAGGCTTTGATCATACGAATGAGTTCCGACACCTTCAAATTGGGAGGAAAATTAGCACTTTGGGGCATGTAGGCAATCTTCTCCCGGTAGGCCCACTGTCCCAGGATGTTTTCATCACCGATGCGAATGGAGCCTTGATCGGGAATCACCATTCCCAGGATACATTTAATCAATGTTGTTTTTCCCGATCCGTTGGGTCCTAATACGGCGAAAACACCGTCAGTGTCAATGTCAATATTCAGTCCCGCCAGGGCCGTAATTTTTCCGAATCGCTTCCGTAAATCGTTGATTACAATCATGGCCGGTCTCCATTGATGACGGACATGACAGGCGTGTCATCCTTCACGGCACTGGAGGTGAAAACGGGAGTGACTTTTTCAGAATAATTCACAATATCCACAAAAAGACTGCGTACCAGGATGATGGCTTCCGGAGCCTGGCTGACAATATGGGAAAACAATTTAATGGGTCGGTAAAGAATATCGCCTACGCCGTCATGGTTGAGATCATAGCCGGTATAATCGCTCCAGTGATTGCCGTTGAAGGAATTACTGTTCAGGGTACCGAAATAGGACACATCGAAGGTATTGTTGAGAAAATCATTGCGCGTGAATTCATTGTCATAACAGCCGCCGGTCACCTTCACGCCCCAGCCGTTTTTTTCCAGGGTATTGTAGCGGTATTCCACCCGGGATGATCCTTCCACATTGATGCCGATGGTATTCTGGATAAACCGGTTGCTGGTAATTTTTCCATCATAGATTTCCTTTAATAATAGTCCGTAGGCCGCCGTACCCCAGTTATGACGAAACAGGTTGTCTTCCATGACAATATCCCGGGAAAACATCACCGCCACACCGGCCCCGTTTTCCTCAAATCGATTGCGGGTGTACGTGTTATGATTGGAAAACATGAAATGAAGTCCGTATCGCACATTGTGATGGCTGTGATTATCGGCAATGACACTGTTCTCCACAAATTCGAAATAGATACCGTCCCGCATTCCCGTCACCGAATTACCGGTGATTTCAACCTGGTTGGAATACCAGAGATGAATGCCGTTGCCACCGGTGGCTTCGGTCCGCGTTTCTCCCGATATCGTATTATTCCGGATAATGCCGCGGCTGGATTTATGGATCAAAAAGGCAAACTGGGCATCATTGATGGTCAGATTTTCGAAGGTAAAATCATGCATTCGGTAACCATAGATGGCGGCAATATCTTTGGTAAAACTGATTTCCGTCCGTTCCAGATTAAAACCGGACAGTGTTACACTGTCGGCCAGGACTTCGAAAATGCCGCCCTTGCGATTGGCATCGATGGTGGCGCCTTGGCCCAGGAGAACCAGCGGTTTATCAATGACAATGTCCCATTCATCATATTGCCCGGCTTGCACACGGATCGTATCCCCGGATTGGGCCTGTGCCACGGCCGCCTTAATACTGGTCTGCATACAGCTGGGACAAACCACCTGCTCCGCACCAAGTACGGTAATGGTAATGATCAGAAAGGGGACAACGCCGGTTTTCATGACGGGGATGGGGCCGAAAAAGGGTTAGCGCTTCCGGCTCGAAACGAGGTAAAAGGGGAAAATCATGTTAATTCGCCGCAGGGGTGGATTCGTATTTTTGTATCAGTTCCGGCCAATGATACAGGGTGCCCCCTTTTTCCGTCTGCATACGCCGGGCGGGTTCTTCCTGCGGGAAGGCGCTCAGGTTCTCTCCCATGGGACTGGGAATATTTTCCGACTGGAGAAAGAAACTAGATTCGGCCGCAATGAGAGTTCCCGGAGAAGTGTAATCGCTGACATAAATCAGGGCCACATCGTCCCACCCCCGGTGCGACCGGTCGTTTAACAGACATTCGATGGAATCATACACGTGTACTTTACCCTTTTTGGTTACCAATTCGGTGGCGAACTGCTGATTGACAATGATCATTTTACAGAATTCGCAGGCTTCCGTTCCATACCGAATGTCTCTTTTTTCAATGGAACAGGCACTGAACAACCCCAGCACCATTACCAGCCACCACAGATGCCGCAACATGAACTTACCCGGATTTTTTGGCACTGAACCAGGCCACCAGAGACAGGAGAATCCCGGCAAACAGGCTGTAAGCACCGCTGGCCGGATAGGAGGCTACTCGGAAATTCATAATATGCTTAATGCCGAAAATGGGCGGCTGATACATCTGTCCGGGAATTTTTATAGCCGCCTTGGGATTCAGATTGTGCCCGTATTCATAGAGCCAATAATAAAAATCATAAAAACCGGCAATGCCGAACAGGCCGATAAGAACGAACCAGAAGAGATAGAGGTTCCGTTTCCCGCTCAGGGCAACCAGGATGGCCAGCACAGCCAGCACGCCGATGACGATGGGAAAAATGACAAATTCAATCATCTCCTTGGGCAAGCTGTCCATGCCGATATAATGATTTAGCAAATCGATATTTTTAATATCGCCTTCATGGACACCGGCCAGGTGATTGACATAGATCTTAATCCCCAGCGGGATGGGGTATTGGGGAGCTTGTAAGGTAATTTTCCAGAGCGGAAGAAAATACAGCGGCAGCAGTAACAGGGCTCCAGCCAGCATGAATTTTTGGTGTTTTTTCAGTTTTAACATGATCATTCCAGCGGTCCGGATTCAATCCGGCCGGGTTTATACGAGTGAATTCAATCAGAAGACGTCAGCTTCGGCCTTGCGTCGGGTTGGGGAGCGGAGGGTAACTCCGCTCCCCTGAGTGTTATGAGCCCAAGGGCTCGAGCCTGCTTATTCGTCGTCCAGGGACCAGCTCAGTTTAATATCCGAATCCCGGGGAGAGACGCGGACATAGCCTTGCATTTCCTGATGCAGGGCGGAACAGAAATCGGTACAGTAGAACGGCCAGACACCGGGTGTCTTTGGTTCCCACACCAGTGTTTCGGTCTGTCCCGGCATAATGAGCAGTTCGGATGTATTGGCTCCGATCATGCTGATGCCATGAGGAACGTCGTAATCCTGTTCCAGGTTGGTAACATGGAAGTATACCTTATCGCCGACCTTGACACCTTCAATATTGTCCGGGGCAAAGTGGCTGCGGATGGTAGTCATATAAATATGCACATCACGTCCGTCCCGTACCACTTTAGTGGCTTTTTCACTCTTGGTGGCGTAAGGATGGTTATTGTCTTCCAGTTTATAGATTTTCTGGGAATTGGGTGAAATCAAATCGGCAGGTGCTCCGGCGGCGTAATGCGGCTCACCCATGGTGGGAAAGTCCAGTAACAATTCCATTTTATCCCCGGAAATGTCATATAACTGGGCCGACTGACAGACCTCCGGACCCGTGGGCAGGAAGCGGTCCTTGGTGATTTTATTCATGGCCACCAGATATTTTCCGAAGGGTTGCTGGGAGTTTCCGCCGGGAATCATCAAATGTCCGATGGAATAGAAGGTGGGCTTACGATCGACCACTTCCCAGGTCCCCAGTTTCCATTTCACCACTTCCGATGAAATGAAGAAGGAGGTGTAAGCATAACCTTTGCCGTCAAATTCCGTGTGCAGCGGTCCCAGACCGGGCTGTTTCACTTCCCCGGCCAGAACATCTTCAAAGTTAAGGACAGGAATGCCGTACGCTTCGCCATCAAACTTCTTGTTCTCAATGGCATCCAGCATTTTCGTAAAGGAATGGACCGTTACGTTGGCGGACAGTTTTCCGCTGCCGACAATGTATTCACCGGAGGGATCCACATCGCAACCATGGGGTGATTTCGGGGTGGGCAGGAAATAGGCTAGGCCAGGACATTCCGCCGGATCCAGAATTTTCACATCATGCAGCATGGTGGAGGTGGCCATCTGTGTGGATTCATCGTAGACATTGCGAACATAGTTTGATTTCAGCGTCTTGTATTTCCCTTGCTTGATATATTCTTCCGCTTTTTTCCAGTTAATGGCGGCAATATAATCCTTATCCCGCTGGGAAGCATTCACTTCCAGGAGGGTATTGGATTCTTCCACATTGTAGGTGGTGAAGAAGAACCAGCCATGGGATTTTCCCCGACCGGGATGGGCTTTATCATAATCGAACCCCGGCATCATGATCTGGAAGGCCAGATCCATTCCACCGTCTTCCGGATCCACTTTCAGGAAGGATAAGACACCCTTGAAATTCCCCTTGTAATCCTTGATGGGCATGTCGCGCTGCGGTACCGGAACAGCAAACCGGGTTCCCGCCACCACATATTCCGTATTATCGGTCACGTAGGGCGAACTGTGGTTTCCGGCCGAATTGGGCAATTCGATGATTTCCACCGTTTCGAATGTTTTCAAATCGATACGGGCCACGCGGGGTGTGTTATTTTCATTGATGAAACACCAGCGTCCGTCAATGACACCATTGGTCTGGGACAGGTCGGGATGGTGGGCATCGCCCCAGGGGATGAAGCCGTAGGACGTATTGAGCATGGGCTTGGTTTCTTCGTTAAACCCGTATGCTTTTTCACCGTCGACGGAAAACACCGGAATAATCTTAAACAGGCGTCCTGACGGTAAACCGTGAATGGCCAGCTGTCCGCTGAACCCCCCTGAGACAAAGGCGTAAAATTCGTCTTTTTCCCCCGGTGGAACATAAACCTTGGAAGCAATATCCCCCACCAGTGCGCCACCTGCATTTCCGCCATTGTTCGATCCACAGGCGGTAAAGAGGAGTGCCAGGCTGAGGGTACTGATGACAACTTTAATTGTTTTCATTATCTGACTCCTTTATTCCTTGATTAGTTTTATTGTTCGGCGTCAACCGACCGAAAATATTCTAAGATGGCACGGGCCTCTTCTTCTTTCAGAGACTGGTTGGCCATGGGTGCAATATATTCCATTAACAGCTTTTTAGCTGCTTCGTTTTCCACGACCATCTTTTCCGGATTGAGAATCATATTCATAATCCATTCCGGCGTCCGGCGTTTGGTCACACCTACCAGCGGTGGACCGATCTTCCGGGTATCCATTTTATGACAGGCCGTACATTTATTCACAAATAACGTATCGCCTAAAACGGCCATTTCCGGATCAACGGTGGCCGGGATGTCGACCTGGGTTACGGGACCAACACCTTTATCCTGCATGGGATCCAAGGTGGTCGTAGTCGCGGGAGTGGCAGCGCTGGCTTTTTCGTCCGTCTTGCCGGAACAGCCCAGCATGACCAGCATGAGTGCCAGTCCTGCCCAGAGAGAAACTTGTTTCATTCGTTTATTCCTTCGGTAAAATCACTTGATCAATCACATTGATGACCCCGTTGGACGTTTGGATGGAAGCCAAAACTTTGGTTCCATTTACAAACACATCATCACCTTCGGAAGTTACTTTCAAATAATCACCCGTCGCCATGTATAGTTTCCGTCCCTTGCGGGCTTCTTTCTTCAGTTTCGGGATGTCATAGGATCCCGGCGCTGCATGGCGTGTCAAAATGGTGGCTAATTCGTCCACGTGTTCCGGTTGCAATAAATAGTCCAGGGTCCCTTCCGGTAAGGCGTCAAACGCCGAATTCACAGGCGCAAAGACCGTCAGCGGTCCCGCATTGGCCAGCACGTGCTCAATATGAGCCGCCTGAACCGCGGCGACCAAGGTGGTGTGGTCCTTGGAGCCCATGGCTGTTTTCAGAATATCTTTTTCAGATTCGTTATCCACAACGCTGGCCTGGCCAAGCGGTGTATTTTTTTCCAGTCCGGCCCCCGGCGCGGCGGATGTTTCGGCCTTCTTACCGCAGGACGTGAGGAAAAGTCCCACCCCCACAATCAGGAAAAAGGGAAAACACTTTTTCATTTTTTACTCCTTCTTCATTCAAAAAATACTGGAATCCGCAGTTTTCTCCTGCAGAAACGCCTACTTACGGAATTTAAGATATATTTATCTTAATACCGGGTTAAATATACCAATTTCCCGGTAACGTTTTAAATAAAATAACGCATCATTTTCAAATATATTTTACGGGGATAGACCGGGGCGGGTTCAGGGTGAAGGGGGCGGAATCCGGAGCCCATCCGAATCTGATTTGCGACTAACAATCATCCAGGTCGCAGTCCTCGTCTTCCTGCTCGATTTCAATGGTCACATGATGCAAATGCGATTGCTGACATAAAGCCCTGATCCTTTGCTTCACGGGGCCATAATCCTGCGCCGGGAGATCAGTCGCAACCACAATATGCAGGGACATGATGGTGTACTCCCCGTCCAGAGACCAAATATGTGTATCATGTACAGACTGGACTTCTTCCAGGTTTACGATGGCCTGTTCCAGGGCCTGAATATCCACGTCCGGCGGTATGGCCTGCAGAAAGATCTTCAACGTTTCCAACAGTCGTTTCACGACATTGAACAGCACGAAAGCCGTGATCAGAATGGACAGGACGGGATCGAGAATCGGCGCCGACCAGACTAGCATGACCAGACTGGTGATGAAAATGGCGACCCAGCCCAGCACATCTTCCAGTAAATGCCAGCTGATGACCTTTTCATTCATGGAAGTCCCGCTCTTGATACGCCAGGCGGCGATGCCATTGATGAGAATCCCGAAGATCGACAACCCCAACATCCCCTTTACGTGCACCGCTTCCGGCTGGAGCAGGCGAGGAATGGCCTCCGTCAGGACAAAGGCCGACCCACCAATCAGGACGATACTGTTTATGAGGGCTCCCAGCAGGGAAAAACGCCGGTACCCGAATGAGAAACGGGGATCCCGGCGTTTTTGCGATACTTTTTCCAGATACCAGGACAAACCCAGGGACAGGCTGTCGCCCAGATCGTGCAGCGCATCGGAAATAATGGCAATGCTGTTTGTCAGTATCCCGCCGATGATTTCCACTACAGTAAAGGATAAATTCAGAATGAAGGCAATTTTAATATTCTTTATCCCGCCGTGATTGTGATGGGTGTGATGATGACTCATTGGGTGGACCTATACGGCCGCGTCGCCTTCCTCTCCTGTCCGGATCCGGTAGGCCTGTGTAGCCGGTATGACATAGATTTTACCGTCGCCCTGCAACCCGGTATGGGCCGCCTCCCGGATGGTGGATACGACCTGTTCCACCAGCCCGTCGCGACAGAAAATTTCCACCTTAACGTTGGGAACAAAATCCACCAGCTCATCCTGAATCCGGTGGGGCGCATCCTTGGCCCTTCCCCGGCCGAAGCCCTTCAGCTCCGTCACACTCATTCCGGTCAATCCGTTCACTTCATGGAGCGCCAGGGTTACGGCGCTCAGTTTATACGGTTTAATGTAGGCTTGTACGTACTTCATGTCGTCTTACTCCTCGTAATATTACTTTCTGGCGATCTCGACCGCAAACCATTTATACAGGGCCGGAATGACCAGTAAAGTCAGGATGGTTGATGTCATCAGGCCACCAACAACAACGGTGGCCAGGGGACGCTGGACCTCACTGCCGGTACCGGTGGACAGTAACAGGGGAATCATGCCCAAAGCGGCCGCCAGGGCCGTCATGAGGACCGGACGGAAACGCAACAATGCGCCGCGGATACAGGCCTGGTCCAGATCCAGGCCTTCCCGCACCAATTGATTGATGTAGGTCACCAGGACAATGCCGTTCAACAGGGCAATTCCAAACAGGGCAATGAAACCCACCGAGGCCGGTACGGACAGGTTTTGTCCGCTGAGCCACAGGGCCACAATGCCGCCCACCAGGGCCAGGGGAATGTTCAGGAGAATCAGCAAGGTATTCTTCAGGGAATTGAAACTGGAAAACAGCAGCATGAAAATGATGAGCAGGGTAATGGGAATGACCACGGCCAGCCGTTTATTGGCTTCCTGCTGCAGCCGGAACTGTCCTTCCCAGGAAATCAGGTAACCGGGGGGCAATTCCATGCTGGCATCGATGGCGGCCTGGGCCTCGGCCACAAAACTACCGATATCGCGGTCCGCCACATTGCATTGAATGGTAATGAAACGCTGATTGTTTTCCCGCATGATCTGGCGGGGCCCGATCACATGATCGATCACGGCCAGCTGGGCCAGGGGCACCATGGCTCCGTTGGGCGCCTGGATGAGGAGATTACCAATGGCTTCGGGCGTATTGCGAAACGCTTCGGCAAAGCGGACATAAATGTCAAACCGGCGAATGCCTTCGAAGATCTGGCCTGACTTTTCGCCGCCTACCGCCGTCTGGACGACCTGCTGTACATCTTCCACATTGATGCCGTAGCGGGAAATGGCATGGCGATCGATACGGATCTGCAACTGGGGACGACCGAAGACCTGATCGGCCTGAACTTCCGTGGCGCCGGGTACGGTCTGCAGGACGGTGACAATTTCATCGGCCTTGGCCTTCAGCGTGGTCAGGTCATCGCCGAACAATTTAATGGCCAGTTCGGCCTTGATGCCGGAAATGAGTTCATCCACCGTGGCCTGAATGGGTTGGGAAAAATTGGTCAGGACGCCGGGAACATTGCCCAGCTCCTCCCGGATCATCTGGACCAGCTCTTCCTGGTCCTGAGTCCGCCACTGGTCCTTGGGCTTCAGGATCACGAACATTTCAGCATTATTCACCGGTTCGGAATGGGCGCCCACTTCACCCCGGCCGATGCGCGATACGGCCCCTATGACTTCCGGGATTTCCAATAGCCGCCGTTCCACCATCATGGTGGTTTGCGTGCTTTCCTTGAGGGAAATGGAGGGGGACATGGTCAACCGCAACAGCATGGTTCCTTCCTGAAGTGTGGGTGTGAATTCCGATCCCAGGCGGGGAAAGATCATGATGCCCACGGTAATCAGGGCCAGCGCCAGAGCGATGGCCAGGGAACGCATCTTGACGAAAAAGACGACGACGGGACGGTAGACTTTCAACAGCAAGCGCAAGACCAGCGGATGATTGTTCTCTTCACTGTCTGCCGCCGGTGATTTGGGACGACGCATGAGAACCGAGGCCAGTGCCGGTGTGATGAACACACTGAAAACCAGCGCCCCGAACATGGCCATGGCAATGGTATAGGCCAGGGGACGAAATGTTTTCCCCTCCACGCCCTGTAAGGTAAACAGGGGCAGGAAAACCACAATGATGATCATGATGGCAAATGTAATGGGTTTGATAACTTCCATGCAGGCCCGGGCGATGATATGAATAAATGGTTCCTTGGGATCCGATTCATGGAGCATGCGATCCACATTTTCCACGATTACCACACTGCCGTCCACCAGCATCCCGATGGCAATGGCCAGACCGCCGAAGGACATGAGATTGGCCGACAGGCCGAAAAACCGCATTCCGATCATGGCGAACAGGACCGAAAAGGGAATGGCAATGGCCACCACCAGGCTGGGCCGGAAGGCGCCTAGAAAGACAAACAGAATTACCGCCACCAGGATGATGCCTTCCAACAGGGCATCGGTCACCGTGCTTACGGATGCTTCCACCAGCGTTTTTTGCTCATAGTAGGGCACCAGTTTGATGCCCTCCGGGAGAATGCCGTTGATTTCCGCCAGTTTTTCTTCCACGGCATCGATGACGGTGGAGGAATTGGTGCCGAAGAGTTTGACCACCATGCCTGCCACCACTTCCTGAACCCCGTTACGGGTCTGAACCCCCCGGCGAATGGCGCCACCGATATTGATGTCCGCCAGCTGTTTCAGGTAAATGGGAACCCCATCTTCAGCCTTGATGACGATATTTTCAATATCCTCGGCCCGGGATGCCAGGCCCACACTACGGACCAGGAATTCTTCCGAATTCTTTTCAATGAACTGGGCGCCTACGTTGAGATTATTGGCCTCGATTTTGGCTACAATGTCATTGACGGTGACATCGTAGCGCAAGAGGGCGGCGGGATCGATGGTGACCTGAAAATGCTTCTCCCAGCCACCGATCCCCAAAACTTCCGTCACGCCGGGAAAGGTTTGCAGCTGGGTCTTGATCAGCCAATCTTGAATGGTGCGTAATTCGGTCAGGGAGTATTGGCCCGATTCATCCTCAAGATAATAAAAAAGAATCAGTCCCATCCCGGTTGAAATAGGACCCATCTCCGGTTCGCCGAATCCTTCCGGAATCTGCTCCCGGGCTTCCTGGAGCCGCTCGTTCACCAATTGACGGGCGAAGTAGACATCGGTGCCATCCTTGAAATATACGTTAACGACCGATAGCCCGAAATTGGAGACGGACCGGATATGGTCCAAGTTCGGCAGACCGTTCATGGCCACTTCCACGGGATAGGTGACATATTTTTCCACCTCTTCCGGAGCCAGACCTTCCGTGACGGTAAATACCTGCACCAGGGACGGTGACACGTCAGGGAAGGCATCGATGGGCAGTTGGCGATAGGAAAAATATCCGAAAGCCAGGACCAACACCCCCAAGGCCAGCATCAGCATGCGATTTGTCATGACAAATTGAATGATTTTTTTCATGATAATTCTCCCGGCGCTTAGTGCGCGTGACCGCCGCTGAAGGAATCTTTTTCCAGCTCAGCCTTCAACGTGAAGCCGTTACGCACAACATAGTTCTGTCCCGCCCTGAGACCGTCGATGATTTCCACGGCGGTGCGGCTGCTGCGCCTGATTTTCACCGGTTGCGGCCGGAATCTGTCGTCCGTTTCCACGAATACAATTGTTTGTCCCTGATAGGTTTCCAGGGCCGTGCGCGGCACAAGAATATCGACGGTGCGAGTGTCGATTTCCACCACGCTGGTTACGAAGAGACCGGGACGCCATTCGCCGTCGGGATTGGGCAGGACAACCCGGGCCGTGGCGGTACGGGTATGTTCATCCAGCACGGGACTGATATATGAAATCGTCCCGCGCGCCGGAGGAAGGCCCGGTCCCATGGTGATTTCCGCCGTCTGTCCGATTTTGATGTAGGGTAAATCTTTCTGGTACACCGTCAGATTGGCCCAGACTTCCGATAAATCGGCAATCAGGAAGGCATGATCATTATCCCCGCTGATCATTTCACCTTCCGTCAGATGCATTTCAATGATGGTCCCGTCGATCAGGGATCGGATCTCATAGGGAGTCATACTTTCATTGCTTTCAACGATGGCCAGGACTTCGCCCTGTTTCACCCGTTGTCCCAGTTTTTTCCGCACTTCCTTTACAATGCCGGGAAAGCGGGGACCAATGTGGGCCAGCCGGTCCGGATCCGCCACAATTTCACCGGCCAGATCGCGGTGGATGGTCAACAGACCGGGGCCGGCCGTTTCGATGGCGGCATCAAATTCCTTTAATTCTTCCGGGCTCAGGGCCACCACCGGTGCTTCTTCATCATGGTCTTCCTCTCCGGCATGGTCGTCATGGTCTTCTTCCATTATGGACGACTCATGATCGGCACCGCGGTATACATCCCACAGCATGGTCAGGGTGAACGTCAGGGTGACGGACAGCCCGATAATAATAATGATGTGACTTTTCTTCACTCTCTACTCCTTCAATGGTTTATTGGCTAAAATGAATGCCCCAGCAGGAATTCCATCCGGGCCACGGCTTTCTGAAAATCCGCCAGAACGGATAAATAATTTTCCTGGGCCTGGTACAGGGTGCGACGGGCATCCACCACATCCAGGAAGCCGTATTTCCCCTGTAAATACCCGTCATTGATAATCTGATAGACTTTCTGGGCTTCCGGTAAAATGGTATTGCGCAGGGCAATGATTTCATCCAGGACAATGAGGGCTTTGGAATACAGGGCGGTCAATTCCGTCTGCAATTCGATTTTCAGGGCCTGGGATTCTGCCTCCACCTGTTCCAAGGAAAATAGGGCCGATTGAATCGCCCCCTGATTCCGGTTGAAAAGCGGTAACGGTACGGAGATGCCGCCGTAAATGGTCTGGCCCGTGTCCGGTGTTTTACTGAAGCCGGCATTCAGGGCGATGTCGGGGATGCGGTTGGCTTCGGCCAGGTCCAGGGTGGCCCGCTGAATCTCCTTGTCGATGTCTTTTATTTTATAACGGGGGGAGGTGGTGATTTGTAGCACCAGGGTTTCTTCCGGCGGCAAGACGATAACGCTGTCCAGATTCCCCTCCGCCCGGGAATATTCGGCCACGGTGGTTCCCCAGAAGGCCGCCAGCTGGCGCCACCGGTTGTTCAGTTCCCGCCGGGCACGATTCAGCGCCACATTGTGGTTGGCCAGTTCAATCTTGGCGCGGGCCACTTCCACCGGCGACAGGCGTCCGGCCTTGACCCGTTCTTCGACCAGGGCCAGAAACTGTTCGGCAATGGCCACGGTTTCTTCCTTCAGAACCACGACCCGCTGGGCCTGTAAAATATCAATGTAGGCGGAACGGGCTTCCTGGAGGATGGCCAGCTTCCGGATCGTGAAGTCCAGACGTGTTTTTTCCAGTTCCAGTTCCGCCACGCGGGTGCGTTTCGGCCGTTTGCCTCTCAATTCCAGGGTCTGGCTCAATTCCGCCACCGTCTCCGGTTCGCCTCCTTCACCGGACAACAGATCCAGTTCGGGGTTCAGGCGCAGACGGGATTGCAGTACCATACTTTCCGCGGCTGCGACTTGTTTTTCTAAAGCTTTCAGCGTGTTGTTCTGTTGCAGGATCCGGACTTCCAGCTCCGGATAGGTCAGTACCCGCTCCTGCGCCAGACCGGCCGTGATAGCGGCCATAAATATGAATATATATCGATGATGCATAGGATCATTTCTTTCATGAATGAAAATGGATTTACCGTCATGAATGACGGAAGATTCAGGTGAGTAAGGGGGAAAGGAAAAGGAGTCTAAATCAGCAGTCGGACCGCTTCCAGGATGGTCTGACTCTGTGATATGACGCGAGGGGCAATATAATGAAAGCGGGACCGCAATGACGGTTCGGTTACCACCTGACCTATCGTAACGGTCTGCATGATGGCACTGCCGGGCACCGGCTGAGCAATGGCCGACAGGGCTTGATTGTGGTCCGGCGTTTCGGGCCACAGAGGAAGGTCAACACATTCACAGCAGGGATCGGGTGCCACCGGCCGCTCATACCCGGTCGTTCCATGGGTGCAGGAAAAACACAGTGTTTCGACATGCATGTCACCATCGGATTCGATACAGGCGACAATGGGAGACAGAATGGCTCCCTGACTGCCGGTAAGCAATACGGTGAACAAGGCGAAAACGGCCAGGATTGATTTATGTCTGATGGATCGTAGCATAATTGTGTGACAGCGTGGAAAATACTGGAATTCTCATAGTAACAACAATGCAAAAAGTTCCGGAAAAAAAATAGCGTTCTTCACCTCCGACCCTTCCTTCAGTCATGATCATCGCCATGATCGGAATGATCCGCTGGGCCGTCGTACCCGGTACCGGACTGGGAACGCCACCGCCGCTTTGCCTCATCTTCGTCGGCACTGCGATGACATTGGGCACAATCATCGTAGGTATAAATACCTTCCTCAATATGTTCGCCACGAATATTTCGCGGCGTGTGTTCGTGGCAACCGTAACAGGTAAATGTCTGATAATCATTCTCAATATGACAGGTAATACAGGTGGTCTGATGGTCGCGGTCGAAGCGGAAATAACGATCATGATCGAAGGTGGCCGGACGCCAGGCCTCCTGCTCATGACAGAGACTGCAATTCCCTTTCATCACCAGGTGCACATCATCATCAGACCGGGCATGACAATCTTCACATCGTTGCCGGAGGTCGGCCTGGAGCAAGGCATGGGAAAAGGTGCTCCGGGGACGAAAAGCGGAAACACCCTGGTGGTCACTGTGACAGGCCACGCAATTATCCTCAACCAGGGCCTGATGAAAGGCCAAGTTTTGCTTCCCGCGATCGGAAGCCGGGTTCCGGCCGATGTCCGCCACGGGATGACATGCCTGACATTTCCCGGCCGTACTGCCCCGGAAGGGAGTGTGACAGGCCAAACAGTCGGAGGCCACCTTACCATGATCGGCGATGACGTCACCCGGACTGATCATGACCCGGGGCCTGGCCACAGTCAAGGCGGCAAGCAGGACAATCCCGGCCATCGCCGGCAGAGAATAGCGGTGGCTCACTTCCAGCTCCAGAACAGGAAAATGGTGAGAATATGAATCAGGCTGAGGCCGGCAAAGGTGACCGTAATGGGCAAATGGACGGCCCGCCATTTTTTCATCAGGGCAAAGGATGTAGTATCCCAAAACAGCCGCCGCTCGATTTCTTCCGGTGACAAACCCTGATTCTTATAGATTTTTTTACTACCGGCCAGGCGGCGACGGGAACGAGCCAGCAGCCAGGAACCGGTGATGCCGCTGATAATATTGATCAGCATGGCCAGCAACGCCAGCCAGGGCAGAACGGCATAGAAATGAATTCCGGCATGGATCAGAATGAGGAGGGCACCCAGAAGAGTGAAAATTTCATGCACCGTCAGCCAGGTCCGGGGTTTTCCGTAAGAGATGATTTTTCGTTTTCGCAGGGAATAGACAAAAGACAGTAGAATCGATAGAACACCGGGAATTCCCAGCCAGCGTCCCACCCAGACCAGATCGTAGCGGTGCAGGAAAACATCGCCGGCAATGGTGGCCAGAATCAGGCTCCCAAACAGGGCCAGGAAGGGCAATATTTCTTTGTGAATCAGTTGCGATTTCATGACGCGATTTTATCGTCCCGGCACGACTTGTTTTCCCGACGAATGATGGTCGGAGACAGACCGGTAACCCCGGGGAAAATGTCTTCCCCGAAAAGAAAAAATACAAATTAAGAGTTTAATATCCCAATCCCTTTCTCTCCCTTTTCGGGCCCCGGTCTCATCCCTGCCCCGCGTAGACTCAGGAATCGCTTCATCCCGGCACAATCTGATTTTATGGGGTACAGTATCAGACCTATATTTTATGGCAGACTGGGATGAAGTGAGAATATAATGCCATCTCTTCCCTGGCCGGTGACCAGGATTGAAACACCGGATTGTAATAATTTGACTCCTTGGGGAAAATAAATCGCTGCCGTCCCTCATGGCAGTAATTTGGCACGTCCTTTGCACATATAGCAGACAGTATGAATCATTATGAAAAAATTGAAAGAGCAAACAATATGAAACGTGAACACGGTTTTACCTTAATCGAATTAATAATGGTTATGGTTATTCTGGGTATTTTAGCATCCGTCATCGTACCCCGCTTTTTTGATTTTACATCCGATGCCCACAAGGCCCATGTCCAAGCCTTTGTTGGAAACCTGAAATCGGCCCTAGAGTTAAAGGCCTCCAACACCATTCTTGAAACAGGATATAAATCCTATCCCAAAGGCAGTCACATTACCGATTTTACTGTTTTATTGGATCAGTTTCCCGATGAATGGAGCATCCAGTCCGTTGATGCCAATACCGTGGATTTCATCTATAGCGGCGATGCCAGCTATCCCGACGGCGTGAAAGTCCGGTATGAATCCGACGGTAATGACAGTTATGTTCTTAAGATTAAAACCGCCGCTTATGGTTGGAATGAGGATGATGAATTCTAGGTTACGCCTGCCTGTAAAGGTGTTTTGCACCCAACCACGTTTCTGATTCACTCCGATTTCGAAGGAGTGTTCCTGTCACTCAATCCTCTCGTTTGAACAATTACCTTCCTTTATAAGATCCAAATTTTCTTATAATATTTACCATAATATTGCGACTGTCGACCCTTAATAAAACAAAACATCTTACAGGCATAAAAACCAACCTACCGTAATCCGTTACTTTACGCTGGAACCGGAATTACAACTCCCCATTCCCGAACTGGTTGAGCTGACGCTGTAAATGCCTGGCGTTGGCCACACCGCAGATATCGCTCAACGTCGTCCAAAACCGTACACCATGATTCTTATGCACCGTATGAACCAGTTCATGTAGTATCACGTAGTCACGAAGTACTGAAGGTAATTTCAGCAGCATGATGTTCAGACTGATATTTTTCTCTGGGGAGCAGCTTCCCCAGCGACTGGTCATTTGTCTTGCCGTTACCTTTCCATAAGTAAACCCGTGTTCGGCAGCCAATTCCGCTACCCGCCTCGCCAGGATTGCTGTGGCATCCCTGAGGGAAATCTGGGGCTGCAAATCCCGGATTCGCCGTTCCTTTTCCTTCAGTTGATTAATTTTTCTGATGATCCAGAGCTTTTTAGCCAGAACCATTTTTTCGGCCAGCCGGAAAGGCACACCGTCGGGAACAGCGACGCGAACGCCCTTAAAGGGACGTACGGATATATTCATATTTCGGGCTCGCCGGCTACGTTCAAAAAGCACCAAACCGATTTCATCGTATTCTTTGGTGAAGGATGTCATGGATCGCCGTTGAAGTGTCCTTTCTGGTCCGGTTTTATGGTTGTAATGCCAAAGAAAACTACCGCCGCTTTTCAAAAGGATGAAATCCTACGAATACGACCGTAGAATTTTAGGCTCTAGCCCACCCGAAGTTTTACCCGTTCCGGGGAGTCTTAATATGTATCGGGACGAAGTAAGAAATTGTATATGGCTGAAAATTGTTCGCACTCCGCAGGAGTGGAATATCTATGGATTACAATCATACCTTACCTATTCATAGGTTCTTCCGGTTCGGTAGTGTCCGCATGGTCAGGCGTACATACATTCAAGCACGCAAGATCCGTTGCTTGTGAGTGGGCGATGGCAGGCTCGAACTGCCGACCTCTGCCGTGTGAAGACAGCGCTCTGACCAACTGAGCTAATCGCCCA
>JBHHUC010000129.1:0-2136 GCA_046861395.1 Fidelibacterota bacterium | reverse complement strand
CTTGCAATTAAAATTCATTTTGTAGTACACTTCAGGTGACCTCAAAACTGTCGGACGCAAGGGCCGACGATTGTTCCTGTTTACTGTCGGGCGTATGGATCGACTGCGCAACACACTTAACAAGGAGCTGAACATGAAAAATCAACGCGTACACGGACTTGTATTTTTCACCGATCTCACCAATTTCAACCGCACGACTAAATCAATGGAGTTGGAACAGGTGGCTGGGATCCTCACAACCTACACTGAAATTGTGCACCATGCTGTTACCGATGGCGGTGGGCAGGTCAACGATTATCTCTACGATAGTGTCCTGGGGTACTTCCCGGAAGATAAGGTTGACCAGGGTGTCCGTACATTAATGGAAGTAAAACAACAGGTAGAAAATTGGGCTGAAATCGAAGGGTTTAAAATGAAGTTGCGGATCGCAGCCCATTATGGTGAATTCATGATCATTTATCTACCACCCTTCACCAGCCCTGACCTGTTAGGGGACACGGTGAATATTGCCGTCAGATTAGGCTCCGGCGGGCAGAGCTCCCATCGGGGACGTTTAATCATCTCCGCCGCCGCATTCCGAAAACTTGATCCGGAGACCCGGAAGAGTTTTCACAAGTTCACTGAGCCAATCGTTTACCTGGCAGAAGAATAGGATTTGTATTCTTCTGCGTTCAGCACTTAAGCGATCATTCTGAATCCTGACCGGGAAAACTCACTGGGAAATCATTCAGGGCCGCCAGGTTCTTTTTGATCTCTGCTTCCGGCAGGGAATGTTTCCTCAGGCCTCCGGAGAGAAAGTTGGTATAAGCGGACATATCGAAGTGGCCATGACCGGAGAGATTGAACAGGATCGTCTTTTCCTGTCCGCTTTCTTTCGCCTGTAAGGCCTGTATGATGGCGCCGTGAATGGCGTGGCTGGACTCCGGCGCGGGAATGATACCTTCATTCCGGGCGAAAAGCAGCGCTGATTTGAACACCTCGGTCTGGTGGTAGGCTTCAGCCCGGACGAGGCCGTCGTGGACCAGTTGTGATACCAGGGGCGATCCCCCGTGGTAGCGCAAACCACCGGCGTGGATGGCCGCGGGCACAAAATCATGACCCAGGGTGTACATGGGCAGCAGTGGCGTCAGGCCGATGGTGTCACCGAAGTCATAGTGAAATGTTCCCCGGGTGAGGGAGGGGCAGGAGGCCGGTTCCGTGGCAATGAATTCGATCTTTTTCCCGTTGAATTTTTCCCGCATGAACGGAAAAGCCAGTCCCGCAAAGTTGGACCCGCCGCCCACACAACCGATAATGATATCCGGTTCGACACCGGCTAATTGCATCTGTTTCATTGCTTCCTGGCCGATGATCGTTTGGTGCATTAACACATGGTTCAGTACGGAACCCAGGGAATATTTGGTATCGTCCCGGCCGGCGGCATCTTCCACTGCCTCCGAGATGGCGATCCCCAGACTCCCGGGGGAATCAGGTGTTTTATCCCGCACCTGCCGTCCCGCCGTCGTCTCTGAACTGGGACTGGCGATGATTGAAGCGCCGTAACTTTCCATCAATGCCTTCCGGTAGGGTTTCTGCTCAAAGCTGATTTTCACCATATAGACCTTGCATTCCAGCCCGAACATGGCGGAGGCAAAAGCCAGGGCGCTGCCCCATTGTCCGGCCCCGGTTTCAGTGGTGAGGCGTTTGACCTTTTCCTGTTTATTGTAGTAAGCCTGGGGTACGGCAGTATTGGGCTTATGACTGCCCACGGGACTGACGCCCTCATACTTGTAATAGATTTTAGCGGGTGTTCCCAGGGCTTTTTCCAGTCGGCTGGCCCGGATCAGCGGTGTTGGTCTCCATAGCCTTAGAATATCCAATACCGGTTCCGGAATGGGAATGAAACGCTCCTGGCTTACTTCCTGGAGGATGAGTCCCATGGGGAACAGCGGCGCCAGGTCTTCCGGCCCGATGGGTTGCTTGGTTCCGGGATTTAAGGGTGGTCCCGGCGGATTGGGCATATCGGCCACAATATTGTACCATTGCCGGGGTAATTCGGATTCCGGCAGAATGATCTTCTTATTCATGTTAGTCTCCATTGTTTCAGTTATCAAAATGAAAGGTGGGTTCGTGATAAAAACGGATTTTATTGTCCCG
>JBHHUC010000077.1:0-8394 GCA_046861395.1 Fidelibacterota bacterium | reverse complement strand
AAAGTGTTTAACTGGCTGGCCACGCTTTACCGGAGCCGGATTCGTTTCACGTCTCCTATGATTTATGCGTTCTCCTTCTTAATCCTGTTTTCCATCGGAGGGTTGACCGGAATTTTTCTGGGAGCCATTGGAACCGATATCCATTTACACGACACTTATTTCATTGTCGCCCATTTTCATTTTACGATGATGGGTGGAACCGTAATTGCCTTTCTCGGTGGTTTGCATTACTGGTGGCCAAAATTCTTCGGCCGGCTATTCAATGAAAAAGCCGCCCGGATCCTGGCCATTGCCATCATGATCGGGTTCCTGCTGACTTTCATACCCCAGTTTATCAGTGGATTACACGGCATGCCGCGACGGTATTTCATGTACGTTCCCAAATATACGTTCACCAATCAACTTTCCACCATCGGTGCCATGATTCTGGGTTTTTCCATTCTGTTTTCGTTCATTAATCTCTTCCTTGGTGCTGTCAAGGGTAAACCGGCCGGAAACAATCCCTGGGGTGTGCTGGGCCTGGAATGGACCGTCACGTCACCGCCGGACCAACATAATTTCTATGAAATTCCTGTCATCGAACATGGCCCATATGATTATGACACTGTTCCCGTTCAATCAACTGCCGAGATCCTCTAACCTATGAATCAATCCAACGCTCATCCAGCTCATCTGCAACACCATTTTTCCGATCCCGGTCAGCAATTCGATGCGGCAAAAACCGGAATGTGGATATTCCTGCTCACGGAAATTCTAACCTTTGGCGGGCTTTTTGTTGCCTACGGTATTTACCGGTCCTGGAATCCGGAAATGTTTTATCAGGCCCACAAGGCTCTGAACGCCAACTTGGGAGCCCTGAACACCATCGTCCTGATAACCAGTTCGCTGACCATGGTCCTGGCCATCTGGTCCATCCAGAACAATAAACGGCGACAGACACTCCTATTTTTAGCGGCAACCATTCTCCTGGCCGCAACATTCATGGTTGTGAAATATTTCGAATACAGCCATAAGTTTCACCTCGGTCAACTCCCCGGTCGGTTTTACACCTACACCGGCATTGAAGGGTCCAATCCGCATATTTTTTTCAGTATCTATTTCATGATGACCGGACTCCACGGTATTCACGTCCTGATTGGGATCGGTCTGATTGCCTGGCTCATGCGACGTACGGCCAAAGACCATTTTGACAGCGAATATTATACACCGATTGAGATTGTCGGATTATTCTGGCATCTGGTGGATATGGTTTGGATATTTTTATTCCCACTTCTGTATTTAATTGGATAAAGCGATGAATCAGAATGCTTCTCATCATATTGTTCCCGTAAAAGTATACCTGGCGGTGGCAGCGGCCCTGATGGTCCTCACCCTCATCACCGTAGCTGTTTCCCACGTTAATCTGGGTGGCTTCAACGTTGTCGTGGCCCTGGGAATTGCGTCTATCAAGGCCCTCCTGGTGGCTTTTTTCTTCATGCAATTATGGTGGGACAAAAAAATCAATCTGATCATATTTGCCACGGCGTTAATATTTCTAACGCTATTCCTCATGCTGACAATGTTCGATACCATGACGCGGGGTTCGATTCATCCCGAAATGAAAGGCCCCATCAATCCCCAGTCTCCCATGTATGAAAAATTAGATGCAGGTTCAGCAAGCAGTCATTGATTCGAATTCATAACGGGGGAATGCTACTTGACCATATGGATTGGATACTGTCCGATCTTGCAATGTTGACAATACTTACATGAAAACGGAACGGACACCGGCCACAAATATACTCTCAGCTCTTCTGGAGCTCACCAAGCCCCGGATCATGGTAATGGTCTTGGTGACCACCACATTTTCCTTTATCTTGGCTGGAGGCCACTTTTCCTCCCCACAATTTCTCTACCTGCTCTTGGGTACGGCTTTAGTCAAGGGTGGCGCCGGCGCATTAAATCATTATGGTGAACGGCATACGGACGGACTAATGGAACGGACCCGAACCCGCCCCCTGCCCGCCGGTATTCTTACACCATTCCAGGCCCTGCAGTTTGGCCTTGGACTGTCCTTGGCCGGAGTCGGAATCCTTTACATTTTTACTAACGGACTGACCGCAGTAATTGCTACCCTGACCGTCATTCTCTATACGCTGGTCTATACGCCGCTGAAAAGAAAAACCTGGCTTAATACTTCCATCGGTGCCATTCCCGGTGCCCTGCCGGCCATGGGTGGCTGGACCGCCGCCACCGATCAGCTGGATATGGGTGCCTGGATCATGTTTGCCATTCTCTTTTTCTGGCAACATCCGCATTTCTATGCCATTGCCATCATGTACCGGGAAGATTACGCCCGTGCCGACCTGCGAATGTTACCTGTGGTGGATAAGCAGGGCCGCAGTACCATTCTCCAGATTCTTGTCCATTCCCTGTTATTGCTGCTGGTCTCCATCCTGCCGGTGTTCTGGCATATTTCCGGACTGGTCTATCTCCTGGGTGCCCTTTTACTGGGATGGATATATTTACGCTCAGGTCTGTTGCTATCCCACGCCTTTACCATGCAGAATGCCCGCGCCCTGCTCCTGAGCTCGGTCCTGTATCTGCCGGCATTGCTCCTCCTAATTATTATCGACGCCTTCCTGCCTGTCGGATGACCCGCGATACCTACTGGAAAACCGTAAGCGGTGTATTGTCCGCCGCCTTGTTCCTGGTGGTCAGTTTCCTGGTTTACGGTCCCCATCTTGGCGATGAAACGGTCGACGTGTCGTTACTGCCCCATATCAATGTCATTCTCAACGGGCTCTCGGCCCTCAGCATCCTGACCGGATATTATTTCATTTCGCGGCAACACGAAAAACGGCATCGGTTTGCCATGATAACCGGATTCATATTTTCTGTTCTTTTTCTCACCTCCTATGTCGTGTATCATTATTTCCAGGCCGTCCCGAAATCGTATGCCGGTAATTTTCCTTTCCTCTATTTTCCGGTCCTCATCATTCACATTCTCATGGCAGCCGTCATTGCCCCTCTCATTCTGATGACCTTATACCGTGGCTGGGTCGATGACCGGATCCGGCACCGAAAACTGGCCCGCTGGACCTGGCCGGCCTGGCTGATGGTCTCACTATCAGGGATTTTCGTCTATCTCATGCTGTATATTCCCCTATGAGAATAACACGATACGGAATCATTTTTCTGGTTTTGCTGGGTGCACTGGTGGCTCAGATCGATGAAACGATTGGTCCCGGACTGATTGGTGACGAATTATTGAATTTCGTCGTTGATCACTATAAAACTACCACGACTCTGGGGTACGGTCCCGCCCGGGATATCCTCTATGGGACCATCGATATCCATGACGGAAACCTCCTCACCGGTGTGTACAGCGGATTTACCATTACCATGGATACGACGGCTGATCCCAGTTCCGATGCCTACGCCAAGGGAATCAACTGCGAACATACTTGGCCCCAAAGCATGGGAGCCGGACAGGAACCGCAGAAAAGCGACATGCATCATCTATTTCCCACCCGAATTGAAGTGAATTCAGCCCGGGGCAGTGATCCTTTTCTGGATATCGTCGATACGGATACCGATCACTGGTATCGCCTGGACATGGAGCAAAGTTCTATTCCCGCTTTTTACTTGGATGAGTGGAGTGAAAAAGATAATGACGGTCAACCGGCCTTTGAAGTGCGGGAAGATCATAAGGGCAACACCGCCCGCGCTATGTTTTATTTCTTTACAATGTATCAATCTGTGGCCGACGTGAATTTCTGGAATATTCAGAAACTCAACCTTCTGGAATGGCATTATCTGGACCCAGTGGACAGTCTGGAATTTGATCGCTCTTGGCAGATCGCCACTTATCAGGAAAATAAACCCAATCCTTTCATTCTTGATTCCACCCTGGCCCGGCGTATCTGGTGGCCCAGCCCGTCCGATACGGCCCAGCCAGAAAACCATACCTATTATGTATCTCCGGACGGCTCCGATCTGACCGGAGACGGCAGTATGACCCAGCCTTTCGCCGGACTGCAGACGGCCATCAACCACAGCATTGATGGTGATTCCATCATTGTTTTTCCCGGCCTTTATGCCGGTGGCATTGATTATTCCGGGAAAAATCTGGTCATTGTTTCCCAATACGTATTCACCGGCGATTCGGCCATGATTGACCAGACTGTCATCGATGCAAATGGCGACGGGGGTGGTGTTATCTTTTCCGGCGGTGAAGATTCCACGGCCCGGTTGACCGGCTTCACGCTCCGGAATGGTACGGGACATATTGCCGACCCTGATGGTGACGGAAACAGTTCCGACTACGGCGGTGGTATTTATTGTGAGAATGCCAATCCCGTCCTGTCCCATCTCCGCATTACACAGAATACATCCACCAATGGCGGCGGTGGCGGAATCTTCCTTTACAACAGTTCGCCACGCATCCAGTCGGTAGTCCTGGATTCCAACGCTTCCGGTGATGTAGGTGGCGCCTTATATGCCAAACATTACAGTTCACCTGTCATCAGTGATTCGCGTTTCATTGCCAACACCTGTGCCGTTGTAGGCGGCGCAGTGTATGCCCGCGATTATTCCGATCTGGTCTTCTCCCATGTTGTCATTGCCCAGAATGTTTCCGAACATGCCGGCGGCGGCGTAGGTTTCAAGAATAATTGCAGTCCCGTGCTGGATCACGTCACCATAACAGACAATATTGCAGCCCATTATGGTGCCGGTTTATACAGTAATTCATCCACTCCCACCGTGACCCATTCCATCCTCTGGGCCAATGATACAACCAATATCTATTTTGCCGCTTTTGACAATCCCAGCACCATCACCTTTTTCTATTCCGATATTGATTCAGCCGACGGTCAGATTGAAACCAGTGATAACGGAACCGTCGTCTGGCTGGATGGAAATTTCAGCGCCAATCCTCAATTCTGCAATCCCGACAGTCTGGATTACACCCTCGACGCCGCCTCACCCTGTGCCCAGGCCGGGGCCGACGGCGAAGCATTGGGAGCTTTGGGCATTGGCTGTAATCCATTGCAGGTGGAAACGGTTTCTGGGCGGCTGGAACAATTCCACCTCGATCCGCCCTATCCCAATCCCTTTAACCGTCAGCTGGTGATCCCGGTAACAGGATCGATGTCCGGGACGGTAACGATTTATAATATCAATGGTCGGACCATTCGTACCCTGGCGTTCGAACCGGGACAATCCGTTCTGAAATGGGATGGAATGGACAATGCCGGTCACCATGTCAGCAGCGGGATTTACCTCGTCACAGGGCCTGGCGGTCCGACGGCCACCTATAAAATTCTCTTCCTGAAATAGATCAGTCGTCCAGCTTCCGGATGCGCCGCTCATGCCGTTCACCGGCAAAGGGTTCCTTCAGCCAGAGCGCAATGACATCCCGGGCCTTGGCAAAGGAAATAAACCGGGCACCCAGGGACAGAATATTGGCATTATTATGTTGGCGGGAAAGACGGACAATTGCTTCCGGGCCATCGTAATATACTGCGGCACGGGCACCCTTCACACGGTTGGCTGCCATGGCTTCGCCCTGTCCCGATCCACCGAAAATGATGCCCATGGCACCGGGGGAATGGGCCACAACACGAGCCGCCGGCTGGATGTAATCCGGATAATCATCATCGCCGTCATATTCAAAAGCACCGAAATCTTCCACCGTATATCCTTCGGACTGCAACCAGTCTTTGACGTTTTCCTTCAATTCAAAGCCGGCGTGATCAGTGGCCAGAATAATTTTTATTTTTTTCGGATCGGGTAACATATCATTGCCTCTTGTTCAGAATGGAATGAAATTGTTTCATGGCGGCCACCGGATCGGCTTGGCCGAACACGGCCGAACCGGCCACCAGGATCCGGGCTCCGGCGGCAATAATATCTCCGGCATTTCCTGTTGTAATCCCGCCATCCACTTCCAGCAGGGTTTTTCCGGAACGTCCGGCCTTTTGAATCATGGCATGAACATTTCGGATACGTTCCAGTGAACCGGGGAGAAAGGTCTGTCCTCCAAATCCCGGTTCCACCGACATCAGCAGGATGAGATCCAGGCGGGGAATAAATTGTTCCAGGACCTGAACCGGGGTGCCGGGTTTAATGGACATCCCAGCCTGTTTTCCTTCCCGGCGAATATGCTGAATTAATTTTTCCGGTTCATCGCTGGCTTCATAATGGAAAGTGAGACCATCGGCTCCGGCAGCAATGAAATCTGGAATAAAATTTTCCGGCTGAGTAACCATGAGGTGAACATCCAGGAACAGGTCCGTATGCCGGCGCAGGTCTTTGACAACGGGCGGACCGATGGTCAGATTGGGGACAAAATGCCCGTCCATCACATCCACATGGACATAGCCGGTTTCAGCTTCCGCGCATTGATCCAAGGCCCGGCCCAGGGCCGTAAAATCGGCGGACAATAACGATGGCGCTAAACGTGGTTTTATCGGTTCCATGGCAGGGAAAAATTAGCTGTCGTCCCTGACAGTTACCACAGGAAATGGAAAGGATTGAAATCCAGACCGTTGTACGCCTGGCGCGAGTTTGAAATGATGAAATGTTATATGAATATTCTAATTTTAGTCATGAACGATGTAATCGCATGAATTATTAATAGGCATGAAAACCACCCTGAAATAATTGATAATGGATTTCCATCTCCCTTGATTGCCCGCTGATTGAAAAACATTTCTTTCCAGCAAATTATTAAATTCAATGGATCATGCCAGGGCTAAAACAACATCTTCCTTTTCTGTTTTTATCCCTACTCTGGGTCAGTTGCTCCGATACTACCGATGATACGTTCACCATCAGAATGTCCGGGGGATACTGGCGCGGCGGCATTAATCCGGAAAATACGGCATACACGGTAATAAGCAACGGCGAACTCACGCGAACCATTACCTATCTCTATTCCGATTCCCAGGTGGAACATTTCCGCGCTTCTCCCGCTGATGTAAACGCATTGCATGAATACATGGTAGATAACGGATTTGACACCATGGATGAATATTTCGACTGCGCCGCCGGTGATACCTTATGCGAATCATTCAAGACGACTTATCCTCCGGCCAATCCGCTTACGTTAGAACTGGAAGAATACGGCAGAAACCGTATCGTAACCATTACGGTCTATGGCTTAACCGAAATACCCGTGATTCAATATCCCGCCGCCATTGATACCATTGTAATACGTATTCTCGATTTATTCCGGGAATAAAACAGGGTCAACGGGGCTTCAGTCTTCCGTCACGGCCCGGAACACTCTAAGGAAATTGCCTCCCAGAATTTTCTTCACATCCGTTTCCGAATATCCCCGTGCCAGCAATTTTTCGGTAATCACCGGAAGTCTGGTCACATCTTCCATGCCCTGCGGTAAGGCTTCCACGCCGTCAAAATCCGATCCCAATCCCACATGATCCACTCCAATCAGTTGGACCACATAATCGATATGATCAATGATGGCATCTACGCTCGGTGCAACGGCTTGCAGATCGGCTCCCATGATGTCCATGCTGCCATACCAGTATTCATCAGATTCCTCACCATACTGTCGGGCCAGTGAGTCCAGTTGCTGCCTATATTTCTTTTCCACTTGTTGTGCTTTCCGGGCAAAGGTGCTATCCAGATAGCCGGGATAAAAATTGATGAAAACCACGCCACCGTTTCTCCCGATTGCCTGTAATTGTTCATCCGTCAGATTACGGTAATGGGGACAAATCGCGGCAACACAGGAATGGGAAGCGATAATAGGTTTGGTTGTAACCTCCAACACATCCCGGACAGTCTGAGGTCCGGCATGGGAAATATCAACCAGGATTCCCTTATCATTGCAATACCGAACAATATCCCGTCCCAGGTCCGTCAATCCGCGAAATGACAGCGAGTCGGACTGTGTTTCGTCTCGGGCCGAGGTAGCCCAGTCGGTGGAATTATTCCAGGTAAGTCCCAGATAACGCAAACCCCGGTAGTAGAGGGTATCCAGCTTGGACAAATCATTTTCCAGACCATGGCCGCCCTCCAGACCGATGAGGGCGGAAAGTCGTCCCGCCTTCTCATTCTCCCTGATTTCATCATACCGGGCGACAATGCCGATAGCATCCCCGGACCGGGCGACCACGGCTTCCAGCGAATCGATCATTTCATTGGCCCGATCGTAGGCGCCCACCGGTAAAAAACGGTAAGGATCAACCCACAAAATAAAGACTTCCAGATCCACTCCGCCTGCTTTCAGGCGGGGCAAATCAACATGGCCGGATGACGTGCGGACGGTAATATCCTCTCCGTTCATGACCCGGAGCAGGACATCACAATGGGTATCGGCTACGAAGGCTGTTTCATGCACTGCAATTGTCCGGGAGGCACATCCTGACAGCACCATTACCA
>JBHHUC010000020.1:0-35508 GCA_046861395.1 Fidelibacterota bacterium | reverse complement strand
GAATTCTTGGACACTCTCAAGCGGACACTCGGTGGCCTGTTAAATCATCGGAGTAAAGCATGAATCTACGGCATCATTTTATTCAAGGATTAATGCCCCGGCTGGATGCTTTGAATGCCGCCCGGGAAAACTTTAAGAACAATCCGACCGAGTCGCTGAAATCGATTCGCCGTATTGCACATATCCTGCGCGGGTCAGGGGGTACATTCGGATTTCCGGAAGTGACGGCTCTGGCCGCCAAGGTGGAAGAAGCCGAAGACAAGGACCTCCCGGCAGCCTTAACGGCCCTGATGCAGTTGCTGACCAGCTTGATAACGGACCAGGATGTGGTTCATATCCAAGAACCGGTCCAGGTCTTCAGCCAAGATGATTTACCGGTATATTATCATCTTCCGGACGGTATGGATGAAGGAAATTATGTGTTAAAAATGGTTGCCCGTGATCCCCAAGGCCGCCAGGCCACGAAAACGGTATGCAATATCATTGTTGATACGCAATTTACTTCCGATATGACAGCAGCCTTCGATACATCTTCCACGGTCTTCAACAATGGTCAGGCTCAGCGCATTGAAATGAATTTTGCCAGTCCCGTTTATCCGCTGGATGTGAGTTTTAAATTATTTACCTCCGTGAAACACCGGCAATTACCCATTCTATTGGTGGAGGACACACCGGAGGATGCTTTGCTGGCGAAGTCGGTTCTGAACCGGGCCAATTATGAAGTCATTCACACTGAGCGGGCAGATGATGCATTACGCATCATTGATCAGAAAAAAATATCCATGGTAATTCTGGATTTAATCCTCGAGGATTCCGATGGCCGGGATTTTCTGATTGCACTGCGCGGTAACGCCGTAACCCAGGATATACCGGCCATTATTTTATCATCAAAAAATGATATCCAAACCAAAACAGAATGTTTGGCGCTTGGTGCCAATGCCTATTTTGAAAAACCGCTGAATCCCGACCTACTGCTGGCGACTATTTCCTCCCAGCTTAACATGTCTCAGAAACACCAGATGGAATCCCGCTTTGACCTCCTGACCGAATTACCGAACCGGGTGGCGTTTAAGGAGCAGTATTTACGAACGCAGGCAGCAATGGAACGCAGTACCATCAGCCAGTTTGCAGTGGGCATGGTTGATTTTGATTATTTTAAACACGTCAATGATCAATATGGTCATATCATCGGTGACAAAGTATTACACTATGCTGCCAATTTTATCAAGCGATCCCTGCGTAAGACAGACTTTATCGCCCGCTGGGGTGGCGAAGAATTTGTAATGTTATTCCCTGGAACATCGGCCCGCGGTGCCCAACAGGCTCTGGATAAAATCCGTAAATCTCTGGCCGAGAATCCCTATAAATCAACGGATGGGACTGAAATCCGCATTACCATTTCCGGCGGTATTACGGGCATTAAACAATCTATCCCCATGCAGGCAGCCATTGCCCAGGCTGACAATATGCTGTACAAAGCAAAGGAAGCCGGCCGGAACAAAATCATGGTCGAAGGTGATGCCTTCCAGCGAAAAGAAAAACAAATCGTCGTTGTAGATGATGATGACATTACTGCCGAATTTGTCCAACATCGGCTGGAAAAGGAAGGATATTCCGTCATCCGCTTTGATAACGGGATCGACGGATATGAAAACCTGAAGAACATGACCCCGACGATGATAATATCCGATGTAAAAATGCCGGGCATGGATGGCTTTGAACTATTGAAACGCCTCCGTGAATTACCGTCCTTTCATGAAATTCCCATTATTATGCTCACGTCCATTGGAAAAGAAAAGGATATCGCCCGGGGATTGAACAGCGGTGCCAATGATTATATCGTCAAACCGTTTTCAGCCACAGAATTAATAGCACGCGTGGATCGACTGTTGAGGAAACATGAAACTATTAGTGATTGATGACGACCCTGATATCCGAATGGTGGCGCGGATGATGCTGGAAACCCGTCCGGGACTGGAAGTAGCGGAAGCAGGAACCCGGGCGGAAGCTGTGCACCAGGTGTCCGCCTTTCAACCCAATATCATTTTGCTGGATTATCAATTGGGAGATGATAAGGGGGATGATGTACTGGAAGAAATTCGCCGTATTCCGGCCGGGAAAAACGCCCAAGTCATTTTTATAACGGCCTCGGTTTCAGAAAAATTCCATGACTATTTACTGACCTTGTCCGTAGCCGGTGTCATACGGAAGCCGCTGGACCTGGATTCATTTGTCGATCAGGTCTTTCATATTCTGCATGATTGATTTCCTTAACCAATACTTTCCCGATACCCTGGAATGGGGAAGTACCGAAATAACCCTTATCGTTCTCATTATACTCGTATTTATCCTGTTGATCATTGCCTTGCTGTTGGGTCTGATGGTGATTTACCTGCGCTACCGGAATCAGGCGGCCTATAAACGGTGGAGCCGTCTGGAAAAGAAGTGGAACGGTCTGATAAACCAGATTCTCACGGGAAATATGGAACCGGAACGATTGCTGAAAACGGTGCATAAATCAGAGCAATTGTATTTCATCCAGTATCTAATGCGGTTTGCCGAACGCTTTTCCGGCAAGGAAATGGCCATCATCGAAGAATTGGCCCGACCCATGTTACCGGCCATTGTAAAACGGACGGTGGGCGGCGACCCGGAACGCCGGGCACGAGCCATCCAGACCCTCAGCGTTCTGGGCTTTGATGAATTCTCCTATGCCATTGTGAAAGGTCTGGATGATCCGTCCCCCCTGGTCGCCATGGTGGCCGCCCGGTCCCTGGCCCGCCAGGATTATCCGGAATACATTAAATTTATTCTCCCCCGCCTGGATCGGTTCGAAAACTGGAGCATGAATTATTTCAGTTCCTTATTAACCAGTTTTGGTCGTGATGCACTGCCTGATATACGCCGGACCTACCAGGACGAGAGCCAAACCATCCGCACCCGCGTGGCCTGTGTTTCGGCCATGGATAATTTATCCGATTTACAAGGTATTGAGATTGCCGGGGAAGTGATTACCAGCACGGAAGATGTGGAATTACTGGCAGCCTCGTTGCGCTATATAAAAAAAATGGGGTCCCACGATCTCCATGATCGGGTCGTTTCCCTGGTGGATCATCCGGATTTCATCGTCCGGGCTCATGCCATTTCCGCCCTGGCCACGATTGGCTCCCGGGAAGATGAAACACGGTTAATGCTGGGTATGGGCGATGAATCGAACTGGGTGGCTCATCATGCTGTAGCGGCCATGAAGAGTCTGGGAATGACACGTTTACTGGAAGCCATTGCCGATTCAAACCATCCACGCCGTGAATTGGCTCTCCAGGTATTACACGAGGGGGATGAAGGATGACCATATTTATCCGTCTGACCCAGATAGTGATTGAAACCTTTAACGGAGTAGTCCTCACCTATTTTGTCGTCCTCAATTTCTTTTATCTGCTGACCAGTGTGGTGGCCTATAAATCATTGCGAGCTTATGCCTTTCGCCTGAAGGCCATTAATCTGGAAGACCTAATCCGTGACGCCGGAGCCCCGCCCGTCACCCTGCTAGCACCGGCTTATAATGAAGAGCCGACCTGTGTCGAATCCACCCATGCTCTACTTACTTTGAGCTATCCCGAATATGAAGTCATCGTCGTGAATGACGGTTCCCGGGATAATACCTTGCAGCGTATGATCGAGGCCTTCGAAATGAGTCGCGTTACCCGGGCGCCGTCCGCCCACCTGGACACGGCGAAAGTCCGTGGAATCTATCGTTCCGCCTATCAACCGAACTTATGGCTGATTGACAAGGAAAACGGGGGTAAGGCCGATGCCCTGAATACGGGGTTGAATTATTGTAAAACGCCGTTGTTCTGCGCCATGGATGCCGACAGTATTCTGGAAAGTGATTCCTTGCTGCGGATTGTTCGCCCTTTTCTGGAAGAGGCCACCACCATTGCTTCCGGTGGCATCATCCGCATTGTAAATGGTTGTACTGTCAAGCACGGCGAAGTTACCGATGTACGGTTACCGAAGAATTTCCTGGCTAAATTTCAGGTTTTGGAATATTTGCGTGCCTTTTTGTCCGGACGCATGGGCTGGAGCACTCTGAAAGCAACGCTGATTATTTCCGGTGCCTTCGGTATCTTTAAACGATCCCTGGTTGTGGCCGTGGGTGGATACAATACCGATACGGTGGGGGAAGACATGGAATTGATTGTGAAACTCCATCGCCATTGTCGCGAGAAAAAGATTACCTATTCCGTCAATTTTGTTCCGGATCCGGTGGCCTGGACGGAATGTCCCGAATCTGTCAAGATTCTGGGTCGGCAACGGGATCGCTGGCAACGGGGACTGTACGAAGTGCTGACGGCTCATCGACACATGTTATTCAATCCTACGTACGGCCGGATAGGTATGCTGGCTTACCCGTATTTCTATTTTCTGGAAATGTTGGGGCCGGCCATTGAATTTCCCGGTTATATTACCTTTGTCATTGCTATGATCATGGGAACGATTTCTCCCATGTACATGATCGCTTTTTTCTCAGTGGCTTTTGTTTTCGGCATTGCCCTGTCCATATCATCGGTGGCCCTGGAAGAGTTGACATTTCGTCGTTATCCCCGCACACGGGATTTATTTCAGTTGTTTGGTCTGGCAGTTCTGGAGAATTTTGGCTATCGTCAGTTGACGATTTACTGGCGAATTCACGGCTTAATATCGGCTTTGCGTAATGTGAAAGGGTGGGGTCAAATGGAACGGAAAGGGTTCAACATTGAATCCTGATAGATTAATTTGGACATGTTGTCTGCTTATGATGCTGACGGCAGGGATGGCCCAGCCGGATACATCCTACGTCCAGCTCCTGTCTCAAGCTCAGGCCCGAATGGAGGCTGGGAATTATAAACTAGCCACCATTTCGTTACAATTATTCTTGAAGCGGGACTCAACCTCCTATGATGCTCTGATAGCCATGGCCAAAATCAAGGGGTACGAACAGGATTATTCGGCTGCCGTGGATTATTACAATCGTATTCTGAAATATTATACAAATGATCCGGATGCCATTCTGGGACGGGCGCGAGTCTATGCCTGGGAGGGGCGGTACGAGGAAGCGGAAAAAGAATTTGTCCGCGTGACCCAGCGTTTTCCCGATTATCAGGATGCCTGGGCGGCTCTGGGGGATTTATACCTGTGGTGGAACAAGCCGGAGGAAGCGGAAGAGATTTTCACCTACCTCATTGAGCTGGATCCGGATAATGCCGAATATTATCTGAAACGAGGAAAGATTTATGCGGCGAAAAGCAATGTAAATGAAGCTCGGGAAGACCTTACCCGGGCAATCGATATGGGTGGGAATCCCCGTGAAACCTATTCTCTGCTCCAGGAAATCAATCGGGCACCCGGACAGGCCCTGCTGAATGGCGGTATCCTCTACACCAATGAAGTTTTTTCTCGGGACGATAATTTGAGTTGGTCAGCCTACCATGAAATGGGCAAGATTGCCAGTCGCATGGGGACCTTCATTCTCCATGGGATGCAATATTCACGAGGGGCGGATCAGGATGGGGCCTTCGGACTGGATTCCTACGTGAACACCTGGAATAAGTCCTATCTGAATGTCTTTTTCCAATTGGCCCAGGCACCCAATTTCATACCGTACAGTGTCGTACGTCTGGAAATTTTCCAGGGTGTTGGAAAAAAATGGGAAGTGTCCTATTCCACGGCTCGGATGAATTTTTCCAATAATCCAGTTAATATCTATCACTGGACGCTGGCGCGATACAATGGAAATTGGTACCTGCGCAGTAAATTTCTGTGGGTTCCCAGCGGATCGACGACCAGTCGATTGTATCAATTCTCGGCGCGACGTTTTTTGAAAGCCGCCAATGAATTCTTTGAAATTTCCTATGGCTGGAGTGCCGTTCCCAGTCAAATCCTTTCTCTCACGGACTTATCGCGAGCCGAGGCGTTTCTCTATGAAATCCGCTGGCAACATAAACTTCTTGGAGACCACCTCGTCTTCCTCAACTGGGCCTACCGCGATGAAGCAACAACGTACACCCAGACGATTACCTTCGGCTACTGGCTGAACTTGAATTAACGCTCATGTTTTCGGGTATGTTTCGCACCATCCGGCGCCCGCTGGAAATTGTTGTCATTCGCTATATTCTTATTTCATTTATTGTGATCCCCGTAGTGATGTGGATGGTCTGGCTGGCAGCCCCGCGGAAAGTCCTGCCCGTCTTCATCCTAGACAAGACCGTACTTGACACAGATGTTTCTGAACATCGTTCGCTGGCCTGGGTCCTGACCCAGGAAAAATATTGTAAGCAGACTCAGAACCTGCATGACCGGCGACAGGATTATTACGGCTTTTTGCCGCTGGCGGGAAATCGGGGGTTTACAATCCGTGATCTGAGCGGAAAATCGGAACAGGATATTGATTCACTGGCGCATCATTATCAGGTTGCATATGTCGCTGAATCGTACGGTGTTTATCAGAAGGACCTGAATCCCGATCATCAAGGTCGGAATCGTCTGGTGTATGGGGGTCTTTCCATGCCAGAGGTCGATTTCCTGAAAAAAATGGCCGAGAATGATCATTTGGTGATTGGGGAATTTAATTTTATCGGCTCACCGACGTCCCACCTGGTTCGGCAACGCGTGGAAAATATATTCGGTATCCACTGGACCGGCTGGGTAGGTCGTTTCATGGAATCTCTGGATACGCTGGAAAACAGAGATATTCCCGAATGGTTACCGGAAAATTACATGGCGCAATACGATGGGACCTGGCCCTTCCGGGGATCGGGAATTATCTTTGTGCATCGCAGCGGTCGTCTTTTCATTTTGGAAGAGGATAAACACCTGAAGCGTAAAGTTCCGGTGATTAATACGAAAAAGGTACACCGCCAGCGATACGGTTTACCCAAGTATATGGAATATCCCTTCTGGTTTGATATCATGCAACCCAATAGCCCGGATCATATTTTGGCGTATTATACTCTCTATACGACCGATATGGGTGATTCATTACTGTTGTCACACGGAATTTTACCCACCTTTCCGGCGGTCATACGCACCGACGCTGGCGGCGGATTTTATTATTTTGCCGGTGATTTTTCCGATAATCCCATTTCCCCGCATACTGCCCGCTTCAGGGGCATTCACTGGTTCCAGACTTTCTTTTACAATCCCCGGGATATTACAGATCGCCGGGATTTTTTCTGGAAATTTTACCGTCCTCTGGTCACCCACATTCTGGCTGAATATTTTCGCACGCTCAAGCCTTAGTCGTGGTCGTCTTCATCATCGCTGTCATCCTGATTGTTGTTCATTTCAACTGTCAGGATTTTCAGTCCGCCTAGTCCGGTCGCCACAAAGAGAACATCATTATTGTACTCCACATGATTGGCGGACTGATCGGTTCCAAAACGAAATTTCCCCACCATGTGGAGACTGTCCAGGGAGCAGGTATTTTTGTTCAGATTACTATTGGTAGCCGCAATATAGACGCCGGCTTCACCATTGGCAATAAACAATAATCGTTTATCCGCTGATACGGAATTGGTCACCGTTTTGGTGGCCGGAAGATCATTTAGCAGAGGCTGAGGAATGGAATCGATAAGCGATCCATCACTGAGACACACAATTTGCGTTCCACCATCCCCGAGTCCCAGAATAGCCTTTCCTTTACGCAGTTTAATTGTGGATTTGGAAAACGGAATCGTTGCGCCGTTCAGGGAATAGTCATTTAACAAAGTTCCATCATTCTTGTCAAAGGTGAGTAACCGGGCGGGTGTCCCGGCCACAACTCCAATATCGTTACCGTCACCATCCACGCCCCGGGCATCCTCCACGGAGAGGGAATCGGTTTTGGCCAGGGAATTTTTATCCAGGGTGGTGACGTAACCATTATCTGCGCCGGAGGAAACGAAAATGAAGTTACCGGCCAAATCCACATCGGTGGCGGCCCAGCTGGGAATATCCACGATGGTACTATTGTTAGACAGTACGCCGTTATTTACCCCAAGGCGCTCAAGGATGGCCGGCGAAGAGTAGTCCGGACTGGCGGTGGCGGAAGCAAGGTAAAGATAATTATTTTTATAAGTAAGGCCGTTGACATCCGTATCGGTAAAAAGAGCCTGTGATATGAGTTGGGGAAAATAAATATCCTGAATATCGAATACATCCACCCCGCCCAGGAAGGTTTCACCGGCCACATTATATGCCACATAGGCAAAATGACCCTTGATTTTCACATCATTGGCCTGCAGAGTGTCTCCGTTCCAAAGCGGTGGTTCCACTTCCGCCACCAGGGTCAGTATAATGGTGTCCTGAATCGCCATTGTTTTTCTGTTACCGGTGGCCAAGGTGTCGATGGGAATGATTTCATTGCGTGGAATGACCCGCAGGGCCAATTTGGCCGGATCATTTTCAACAATGATCCGGCCCGTGGTTTTCTCATCAATCAATTTTGGGCAAGCCAGGATGAATAGCATGAATCCAGCCAGGATATTGAATCGTTTGTTCATGGCGTATCCTCCTATGGTCTCTCAGTATTCCTAAAAGGGATTGATAAGCGCAAAGCGTAAATAATTATTAGGGACATTGTCTTGTTTCCATTCTTCGATTAATTGACCCGTTCCGTACGATACAATCACGATGGGCATATTTTGTACTGCAATTGCGATACGGGCCTCTCCCCCGGCCGTAAATATAGGTTCTTCCGGTGTTATCCCGTTATACCAGGCATTTGCGTAATCGGAATATACGGCGGCCGTTATACTGCCGAATGTGAATCCCAGCACATTGATAATAGGGAATTTATCCAGGAAGGGTAACCGCAGTTCAACGGTTGTCATATAGGCCTGATCTCCCAGCCGAATTCCTTCCCAACCCCGAGGATTCATGGTTTCATAGCCTAGGAGAGCTCCGGAGGCTCCGGGTAAGTACAGAACCCAGTCATCGGTCAGTCCGACCAATTCCTGGCCGGGAGGATTGGACCCTTGCAGTGATTGGTAGCGGCTGCGGATAAATAAGGCCCCGGTTGGAAGTCCGATATTGCGGAAGGCGTCCAGCCGAAAACGACTGTAATTGAATTCACCATATATTTTTTCACTGGAGAGGGAATAGGTCAGATTCAATCCCCATCCTTGCCGGGGCAGGTCCTGATTGGAGCGGAACGGACGGCGGGATACCCAGCGATAGTCAATAACCATTCGACCTTCCCGACCGGAGTCCGGATTTGGCAGCTCCTTCGAAACAATATCAAAATACGCGGTACGATTCAGGAATCGAAATTCGGATCGCAGGGTATGATTGGTTGCCAGAGAATAACCTGCATTCCAGGTCTGGGAGGCCCAGAGCCGGACACCATCTTCTGCTTCCCACAGCGGATGATTTTCGTAGGTCTGGTAAATATAATTGATTTGTTCCATATAGTCGAAACCCCAGAGCGGTCCGGAAGCGGCATTTAGATAGGAAAACAACCAGGCCGGGTAACGGAAATTCCAATCAGTAAAGACAGCGGCTTGGAAGATGTGGCGACCCATGGCATCGGACCAGACCGTCATGCCCTGTATATAATCCAAGGGCAAAATATAGGATGTAAGATGTTTGATGTGGCGCGTGAACCGGTAGGCCCGGTCTTCTTTAACCGTAATGGGCCAGGTCAAATCCATGGTGGGGAGAGCCGGGACGGGCTTGTGCCTTCGCCAATCTGTGAAAACCGGGTTGAAATTCAGGTCCGATGCCGTGGGGACACGGAAGGGATCAACCCGGGCCAGACGGATGGAATCGACATCGGAAAGGGTCCGGGCCAGGATAGTGGTATCCCCGGGTATCCACTGGGCAGACCATACGGCATCACCCACATCCGTCACTTGGGTCGGGTTGGCTGGATTCAAAGCAATGGTGTATAAATTGGGTGTCGAACCGCGGTGCGAAGTGTAGGTAATATGTTTCCCATCCGGGTGCCAGACGGGCAGATAATCCACGTCAGGATTCTCCGTCAGTCGTTGTTCTTCTCCGGTGGCTATGGCAAGGGTATAGATATCCATATTTCCGTCCGGACCGGCTTTACCGTAGGCCAGCAATTTCCCATCCGGTGAAAAGGCCGGTGACAGTAATTGTGTGTCGTAGGGATTGTGGGTCAATTGTTGCGGTTCTCCTCCCTGGGCCGGAATCCGGAAAAAATCGGACGTGGAATTATGATGGGCGACATAGACGATATCCTTACCATCCGGTGACCAGGCAGGCTGGTTGGCCCGCTGTGATTTTGTTAGCCAATGTCGCTTTCCGGTCGTCACATCCACTAACCCGATATCCCAGATCATAGTCTGATGTTTGCCATAATGATATTTACTGTAGGCCAGTTGTTTACTGTCCGGTGACCAGGACAGTCCGGAATGTATCCGGCCAAAATCCACTTCTTCAACATCCCATTGTACGGCCGGATTCTTCTTTCCGGAAGAATCTTCGGTTGCCTTGCCAGGAATCAGTTGCGCGAACCAATTCTTTTTCTTTTTCGTCGTATCGCGTGACAGAATGAACAGGGACAAGTCACCCTGATCCTCATCTTTTCGCCCGATGACAGCCATGTGAAGGCTGTCAGGAGAAATCATTACATTGACCATTGATTTTAATGGAAGAGTAAATAATTCCCCAATATCCCTGATTCGTTCTTTTTGAGCCCGATATCCATAATAATAGGTATTCATATGCCGGCGCCAGTCCTCTTCGAACTGTTCGGTGGTCAAGCCGGTGGCTTTTTTAAATCCATCTTTGAAATTGAATAATTTCAGTTTATTCCGATATTGCACAATATGGATCAGGGAGGAGTCGCCAAATTGATCTGCCAGATACAAGAGTTTGGAAAAACCGTCATGGTGAGGATTCATATTATCCTCTTTCCGTTTCAGGGTATGCCATTTATGGGCTAAATCGGCCCGGTAGGGACGCCAGCGTTCAGTATAAAATTCAGCGGTGCCTTCAATGAACCAGCCGGGAATGCCGGAGGTCAGTAATCCGAACGGTTCCGGCATCCAGGATTTCACTGCTTCCATAAGCACAATATGCTGTAATTCATGCGCCGTTACCTGATAGAGCCATTTTTCGTCTTCCAGCCAGATGGCCGCATCATTTTGATCCACCCAGATAAACACCATACGGGAGAAAAGGGCATAGCCGTTCATCACTTCATCCTCGGCGGTGAAGGTAATATCAATGCGTGGGATGGATTCTAGGCCCATCTGGGATAGAAGCACCGGCAGCACTTGTTCGGCAATAGATGCACCTTGACGCGCAAGATCCTCAATCCCTTCATGATAATGAACATTGAAATGCTCAGTCACTAACGTTCGCCATTTCAGTTCAGGATGTGTGCGGCCGGACCATTGCCAGGTTCCCTGAGAAAAGGAAAATTGAAGAATCAGAATCCCAAAAATGAATTTTTTAACCATGATGTGTTCCGTAATTAAGGATAAAAATAGATCAGACGGCGGCTGTAATCAAGGTTACCGTACCGAAAGTTAAATTTTGAATCTTTACTGCGTGAAAGCCCTGCTCCATCAGGAGAGAGCTCAGAGCATCGCGGGAAGGAAAAGCGGCCACAGATTCGGGCAGATAACGATAGGCATCGGCTCGGGAAAAAAAGGCGCCGATCTTAGGCAGAACCGTGGTGAAATACCAGGTATAAAGACGGCCCCAAAGCGAAGGCCGGGGTTGGGCGAATTCTAGAATATGCAATGTTCCGCCGGGAATCAATACACGGTGGAATTCCGCCAGAGCCGAATCATAGTGACCAATATTGCGAAAACCGAATGCGATGGTAATGGCGGAAAAGGTCTGATCCGGGAAAGGCAGCTTTTCGCCATCTCCCTGAATCACATGAAAAGAGGGTGCCTGCCGGCCGGTAATTTTTTTCAAACACTGCCGGGTCATTTGAAAGGAATAATCCAGTCCGACTATCATGGTGCCGGGATATTTATTCTGCAGAAGAAAACCCACATCACCGGTTCCGGTTGCCACATCCAGCACTGGTTGTGCCAGGGTATCGGGCAGGGAACGCAACAAGCGGAAACGCCAGTAATAATCGATCCCGAAACTGAGTAGGTGATTGAGAAAATCATAGCGGCCGGAGATATCGTCGAACATATTCTGCACGAATTGCTTTTTCTCCCGTCCGGTATGGATGAATTCGGTCACCGCAGCCTCACCAGGCGTTCCAGCTCGGATTGACTGGTTTCAAGAATCCGGTAATGAATAGTGTGGAAGCCCAATTGGTCTGCGGCTTGAATATTTTCTTCCGAATCATCGATAAATAAGGCCTCCGCCGGGGCGACGCCGGCCACCCGACAGGCATAATGAAATATTCCCGGTTCCGGTTTGCGATGCCGGACTTCATACGAAAAAATGGCACCGTCCACATCCTTGAAGAAAGAAAAACGATTCGGCAAATCACCGTTAATGTGTAATGGGTTGGTGTTGGATAACAGCCAGACGGGACACCTGGGAAAAGTTTGCCGCAATATGGTCCAGAATCCTGTTTCATCGCCGATCAGGGTCCTCCAGCCGGCACGGAAGTCAGTGAACGAAAGGGCAGGGATCTGCATTTCCCGAACTAAAGCCGAATAGAATTCCTTATCAGTAAGCATTCCTCGTTCGTATTGGTGGTGCAAGTCCAGGGGAAAACGGGAGCGAATGTGATCGGGCGATACGCCGGCTTTCCGAGCCCAGAGGGTAACGGTCCGTTCCGGGTCCAGCGTGAGTAGTACGCCGCCGATATCACAGAAAACGACCTTAATCATTGTTTCATCGGGATGGTGCGCAGACTTCACCTATGCTTCCGGTTTCCTGCAAAGATAAATTTGCAAATCGCTGTCCTCCGTAAAGGGAGTCTTATCATATCCGCCCCACATCGATTGAATGATAAACCCCGCTTCATTCAACAGGTGAAACATGGTATCGGGAAAAATCATGTGCATGGCAAAGGTATAACGATCGGTGCGCTCAGATTCTGTGTAATGAAAATACCAGGTAATAACATTGATCTGAGTAGCGGAATCATATTCGTTGGTTTCTTCCACCTTGCAGGGACCAAAACGGGGATGATTGAATTCCATGACAGGATAGGATTTTGCTTCACGAAATAAAAAGGCGGGATCGGGATAAAACATATCGATGAAGAAATACCCACCGGGATTCAAATGACGGAATACGGACGTGAAGCACGAGCGAATATCCGCATTATTCATGAGGTGAAAAATAGAATTAAAACCGATGAAACATGTTTGAAATGATTGTGGCAGTGAGAAGGAACGCATATCTCCGGAAATGATTTTTCCGGAAGGAAAGTCTGACAGTTTTTTTCCGGCCCATTCCACGTAGGCCGGACTGTTATCCAGTCCCAGGTAATTCAACCCCCGGGCCAGCAGAGGTTGGGCCAGACGACCGGTCCCGGCTCCCAGTTCCAGAATCGGATCTCCCAACGTTTCACAAAGATCACAAATAAAGTCAATATCATTGGTTTTCCACCAATGCGCTGCATCGTACACTTCGGGATCATCATAAATATTGCGGATATTAGAATTCACTTTTTCCGTCCTGCTGTTTGGTCCGGAGGGGACGTTTCGGGCCCGGTGTCTACGTGAGGACGACCAGGTCTTTGGTGGTTTTATTCAGAATTTCGCCATAATCGGTTTTGACGACGACATCATCCTCAATACGGACTCCGCCCCAATCCGGAATATAAATTCCCGGTTCAATCGTGATGACATAATTTTCTTTTAAGGAATCTTCACTGATGGGACTCATTCGTGGCATGGTATGAATTTCCAGTCCGATGCCATGTCCCGTCCCATGAATATAGTATTCTCCATATCCCCGGTCAGTAATGAGATCCCGGGTGGCGGCGTCGACATCCCGGCAGGTAACGCCGTTCCGAACGGCAGCAATACCGGCCTGTTGGGCTTCCTTCACGATGGCGTATATTTGCCGATGTTTTTCACTGGCTTCACCCACAACCGGCGTCCGGGTCATGTCGGCATGATAACCGGCATAGCGGGCAGCGGCATCGATGACGATAAAATCACCTTTTTGGAAAGTCCGGTCTCCCGGCACAGCATGAGGTAAGGCTCCGTTGGCGCCTGTTGCGACAATGGGAGCATACGCTTCCCCATCGCCGTATTCGCGATAGCGAATCAGCAATTCATTGGCAATGCTTTTTTCACTGACTCCGACCTTAATGAGGGGTAAAACTTCCTGATAAACCTGGTCGGTAATTTCCACGGCTGTTTTCAGGGCCGCGATTTCGGATTCATCCTTGACGGCAGCCAATTCTTCCACAATCCGTTCCGTTGCTTCCCAGTGGGTTTCAGGAAAGAAATCGGACATTTTCCGGTACGCGTTCACAGAAACATGATCCCCTTCGAAACCCAGGTTGAGTCCCTTCCGAATCAATCCGTGTTTTTTTATAGTATCCAGGTGAGGATCATTGGAAATAAAGCGCTTGAATCCCTTCACCTGCTGACGGGACATTTCCAGGTAGCGTCCGTCAGAAATAAAATACTGACCTTCCGGTGTGATCAAGCAGGACGCCGCGGAACCGGTAAAACCGCTCAGGTAACGGATATTGGTGAGATTGTTGATCAGCATCCCATCTAGGCCAAGCTCAGACAGCCGGGATCGCAAATTATCTTGTCGCGCAGTGAAAAGCCTTTCGCTCATGAATTGTTTTCCTCAAGTGATTGTTGTAATAAGCGTTCCACGATTTGTTTTTCTTCGGCGACGGCTTCAGGGTTCACGCCCTTTTTTTCCAGCAGAATTAATACATCCAGGGCGTGCTGGTACAATCCTTGATCTTTATAAACCTGTGCCAATGTCAACGTAGCCATCCGGGGACTGACCGGTGTTGTAACCGGCCGACCGGCCGCTGATGACGTTGTTTTACCCGTCACTGTTTTTTTCTTCTTCGGTTTTTCTATTTGCTTCGATTGGACGCTGTCTTTTGTTTCTCCATCCGCTTTTTTCAGTTTGGTCTGTAACCGTTCAATTTCCGCCACAGCCTCGGGGTGATCTGGAATGAGACGCAGCACTCGTTTCCAGGCACTGATAATGGTATTGGGAGAGCGGTGGAGCAGGGTTTGTATCTCGGCTAGTTCTCTTCTGGCCCGGACATGTGACCGGCCACAATCGATGGCTTCCTTCAAACATTTTTCGGCATTGATCAGATCGTCTTCTGCGCGGGCAATGCGTGCCAGCAGATACCAGCCGTCCCCATCATCGGGATGTTGTTTTAACCCGATCTGGCATACTTTACGGGCCCGGGAAACATCGCCGGCGGATAAATAGGCTTCGGCAAGGAAAGGATACAACGACGTATCCAGACGATCGGCGAAATAATCTTCCAGTTCTGTTTTTGACAATAAATCCATTCAGCGACGGTTGGCTTTCACCCATTCGGTAATATAATCGATGGTTTCCTGGACGGGCGTGCCGGGACCAAATAATTTTCCCACCCCGAGACGATTCAAGGCCTCCATATCCTTTTCCGGGATAATTCCCCCACCGGTTAACAGGACATCATTCAGGCCTTTTTCGTCCATCAGAGTCTTGACCCGAGGAAAGATTGTCATATGGGCTCCCGAAAGAATGGACAGCGCGATGACATCGGCATCTTCCTGGAGAGCGGCAGATACAATCATTTCCGGTGTCTGTCGTAATCCCAGATAAATTACTTCCATTCCCGCATCACGGTACGCTGCGGCCAGGACTTTAATACCACGGTCATGACCATCCAGGCCCGGTTTGGCCATAAGAATTCTGATTTTACGTTCCATGTGCATTTCCTTTAGAGCAAGAAAGAGAAGTTACAGGCTTGATTCAGCGTAAATCAAATTAGATCATTGCCATTGGCGTCATGACCTGCGGACCAGATCAGACGGCCGTATCGCATCAGGCCTTCTTGCTGTCTAGGACGAAGGTCACGGGACCGTCATTCACAAGTTCAACGGCCATCATGGCGCCGAATTCACCCGACTCCACGGGAATTCCGGCCTCTTTGAGTTCGGCGATAAATTTTTCGTACAAAGTCCGTCCCTGTTCCGGCGGGGCCGCATTGACAAAACTGGGCCGCCGGCCCTTACGCCAGTCACCACAAAGGGTAAACTGGCTGATGACCAAGGCCGCGCCATGAACATCACGGATGGAAAGATTCATTTTTCCCTGCTTATCATTGAAAATACGGAACCCGACAATCTTATTAACCAGAAACCGAACATCTTCGGAATGATCATCACCCATGGCCCCCAGCAAGATGACAAGACCGTGATCGATGGCACCAATGGTCTTTCCGTCCACTGAAACCTGAGCACGAGTGACACGCTGAAGAACGGCAATCATGTTGAAATCCAGACGTTGCGTTTCCCGAAGCACTCCCGCAGCAGAGACAGAAATTTTTTATCCGGTGACACCTTGATGTTATGGGCCATGATCCGCTGTTTCCGTTCACCGTTGGAAATGATGAAAACCAGGCGACAGGGACCGGGAAATTTTTCCGCCGTAGCCCTCAGGTTTTCGATATCATCGGCAGTATGCACCTTGGGATCGATCTGAACATGAATCCGTCGTGAAAAATGATCCCGGGCCTTGGCAATGGGGACAATTTCCTCCGCAATCAGTTTAAGATCCGTGAAATCATTATTATCCGTGGGTCGTCCTACAATGAAAACGACATTACCGTCTTCAATCAATGATTCATAATCGGCATAGGTGCGACTGAATGAAAGCACTTCCGCCTGTCCGCCAAGACAGTCCATGTTGAAAAAGCACATGCGTCGCTGTTTTTTGTCAATATGAATTTTTTTACTGTGGATAATGCCGCCGATTCTTACGGTATCATTTTCGCTGCTGTTAACTTTTTCAGAAAAATCGAACGTACTCAATTCTTCCAGCTCTTCCGCATATTTCAGCAACGGGTGCCCCGACATGTACAGTCCGGTCACTTCTTTTTCCTTATCCAGACGTTCCTGTTCCGGCCATTCATCCGCTTCTCCCATTACGGGTTCGCGAATCAGATTACTTTGACCGTTGTCGCCATTGCCGAAGAGGTCGAACTGGTTTTTATTCCCTTGCTGATGGACCTGTTGTCCGTATTTGAGGGCCTCATCCACGGCCTTGAATTTGGCGGCCCGCGTGCCGGGTAGGGAATCCATGGCCCCGGCCATGATCAGACTTTCCAGTACTTTCTTATTCACCGCCCGCAAATCGACCCGCGCTGTAAAATCGAATAATGTTTTAAACGGTCCGTCTTCTTCCCGTGCTTCAATGATTTTTTCCAGGGCCTTGGAGCCTACATTCTTGATGGCATTCAACCCGAAGGTAATCGTTTTTTCATCTGACGGATAAAACTGAATCCGGGACAGATTGATATCGGGCGGATTCACCTTGATGCCCAGTTTACGACATTCATTGATGAGAATCACGACCCGGTCCGTGGATGACATTTCACTGGTCAGGTTGGCGCTCATGAATTCAGCCGGATAATGTGCTTTCAGCCAGGCCGTCTGGTAGGCGACATAGGCATAGGCCGTGGAATGACTCTTATTGAAACCGTATTGGGCGAATTTTTCGATCAGGAAGAAAATTTCCTGTGCTTTTTTCTTGGGAACGCCTCTTTCCACAGCCCCGGCAATGAACTTTTCCGACATTTCGGCCATCAGGGAAGCGATTTTCTTTCCCATGGCCCGGCGCATGATATCAGCATCGGCCAGGGAGAAACCGGCGATGGCATTCGCCAGTTGCATGACCTGTTCCTGGTAAACAATGATGCCGTATGTTTCTTTCAGGATTGGTTCCATGGACGGATGCAGATAAGTGATTTTTTTCCGGCCCCGCTTCCGCTGAATGAAATCATCGATATTTTCCATCGGACCCGGCCGGTACAGGGCATTCATGGCGATCAAATCTTCAATGACGGTGGGTTTCAGCTTTTTGAGGAATTCCCGCATTCCGGAAGACTCAAACTGGAAAATGCCGATGGTAAGTCCCTTGGCAAACAAGGAATACACGTCCGGGTCGTCCATGGGGATTTTCTCAATATTGATATTTTCCTGACGGCGTTCCCCAATCAGTTGAATGGCCCGGTTTATGACGGTGAGGTTGCGCAGGCCGAGGAAATCCATTTTCAACAGACCCAAATCCTCCAGCCCCTTCATGTCATACTGGGTCGTAATATCATCCTTGTTGGATTTATACAATGGAACATATTCGGTCAAGTCCCCCGGAGCGATAACGACTCCGGCGGCATGGGTGGAGGCGTGACGATTCATGCCTTCCAGAATCAATGAATTATCAAATAATTCCTTATAGGTTGTTTCCGCCGCTTCCTTCAGTTTGGGGTTTTCTTCCAATGCCTTTTTCAAGGTTACCTTGGGACCTTCGGGAATCATCTTTGCCAGGCGGTCCACTTCCCCGAAGGAATAACCTAATACACGACCCACGTCGCGTACCACGGCCCGAGCTTTCATCTTTCCAAACGTAATGATCTGCGTTACGGAATTCTCGCCGTACCGCGATTTGATATAATCAATGACTTCCTGCCGTCGTTCGATACAAAAGTCGATATCGATATCAGGCATGCTGATCCGTTCGGGATTCAGGAAGCGTTCAAACAGTAAATTGTGCTGGATCGGATCAATGGTCGTAATGCCCAGGGCATAGGAAACCAGACTTCCGGCGGCGGAACCCCGCCCCGGTCCCACGGGAATGGATTGGTCCTTGGCATAACGAACAAAATCCCCGGTAATAAGAAAATAGCCGGCAAAGCCCATTTTCTTGATGACGGCCAGCTCATGGTCCATCCGTTTCTGTAATTCCGGTGTGATTTCGCCGTAACGCTCCCGGAGTCCGTCCCGGGTCAATTGCTCCAGGTAATGATCCGGATCCTGGGTGGAAGCATCTTCCGGGATGGGAAATTCTGGCAAATGGTAGGTATCCATGGGAATTTCAACATCGATACTATCCGCGATCCGGCGAGTGTTTTCGAGTGCATCGGGGTAAGCGTTGAAAAGCTCAAACATTTCGTCCTGGGACTTGAAATAAAACTCCGGCGTAGCATAGCGCAAACGGTTGGGATCGTTACGGTCCTTGCCGGTTCCCAGGCAGATATGAATATCGTGGGCTTCTGCGTGATCCTTTATGGCGTAATGAGCATCGTTGGTGGCCACCAGCGGCAGGTTTAAATCACGGGAAAGTTTGACCATATTTTCAATATTAGCTGCTTCCTCCGGAATCCCGTGGTTCTGAATTTCAAGATAGTACCGGTCGGGAAACATTTCGGCGAATTCCAAGGCCGTTTCCCGCGCCCCGGTCCAGTCTCCGCGTAACATTTTTTCCGGTACCGCACCTTTCAGACAGGCCGACATGCAGATCAATCCCGAATTGTATTCCCGCAGGAGTTCCATATCAATCCGGGGCCGGTAATAAAAACCTTCCAGATAACCGAAGGTGACCAGTTTCATTAAATTTTTATATCCGGTATAATTCTGGGCCAGCAAGACGAGGTGATTATTGCCCCAGCCGCCGGTTGCCCGACTGGCCTTGTCAAAACGGCTGCCTTGGGCCACATAGATTTCACATCCGATAATGGGTTTAATCCCTGCCTGGTGGGCAGCCTTGTAGTAGGGAATGACGCTGAACATATTGCCGTGCTCCGTCAGAGCTACGGCATCCATTCCCAGATCATCGATGGTATTGACCAAAACATTCACATTCTGGGCGCCATCCAGCAGGCTGTAATCGGAGTGGTTGTGTAAGTGGACGAATTCAGATTTCATAATTGATCATAAACGGCCCTAAAACCGCAAACGATATTACATGTCGCAGGCTGAATAGTGAATATTGAAAGAAAAGAAATTTTGTATTATGGCAGGGGACCGGCAGGGCTGTAGTGTTAAACCTTCAGTTTTTTTCCGGATCGCATGAATAGCATAGCAATAACGGTAAAGACGGTGGTCAGCAAGAGCCCCATAGAAAAACTGACGGCCGGGCTGGAATCATAAACCCCCAGAATGGTATACCGCATTCCGTTAATCATATAATAAATGGGATTGATATGACTGATGACCTGAGCCCAGTCCGGTAGCATATTAATGGAATAAAAAATCCCCCCCAGAAAGCTCAATGGAGTCAGGATAAAATTCTGCATCATGGCCAGCATATCCCAGGAATCGGAGAGTTGTCCCAGCACCAGTCCCATGGCGGCAAAGGCCCAGGAAATCATAACAATGAATACAATGGTCAATATCGGATGCTGAACCGGCATACCGATCAGAAAAATACCGAGCAGGAGGATAAGAATCCCATTCACCACACCTCGTACCGTGCCACCGATTATATAGGCCAGCGATATCTCCGTACTGGACAGCGGTGCTGTGAGAATGTCCTGAATCTGTTGTAGGAGTTTCATCTGCAGCATGGATGAGGCCGAATTGGAGGACGCGTTGGTCAGGGTATTCATCATGATCAACCCCGGGATAATGAAAAGGGTATAGGGAACACCATTTATTTCCGAAATACGTTGCTGAAGTGTAAATCCGAATATCAGGATATACAACGTGCTGGAAATGAGACCGGGTAAAATGGTCTGGCGATAGACAGCGAAAAAGCGACCGACTTCACGGCTGGTCAATGTCCATAGTCCGACCCGGTTTGTACCCTTCATTCGTTAATTCCTTTTCCTGTCATGCTGAGAAATACGTCTTCCAGGGAGGACTTTTCCGTGGTCACGGAATGAATGTGGGCGCCATGATTTACCAGTGTAGTGATGATATTTGGCAGGACTAAATCCGGGTCCTGAACCGTAAAATGCAGCCGGTTGTCCACCACGGTATAGGTAAAATCCCCCAGAACTTCCGGGAGAGTGTCAGGTACTTGGGAAAGATGAATATTGATCCCTGCCCGTCCCAGTTGACGAGTGAGAGCCTGGGGGGAATCCTGAGCGATGACTTTTCCCTTATCGATGATGGCAACTTTTTTACACAGAAGTTCCGCTTCCTCAATATAATGGGTGGTGAGTAGAATGGTTTTTCCCCCTTGGTGCAGGGAACGCAGCAAATCCCATAATTCATGTCGCAATTCCACATCCACGCCGGCAGTAGGTTCGTCCAAAATAATAATTTCAGGATCATGAACCAGAGCCTTGGCCAATTGGAATCGTCGTTTCATTCCGCCGGACAATTGACGCAACCGCGCTTCCCGTTTACCGGCCAGCCCCAGGGTTTCAAGTAAATAATTGACCCGTTTCTGGGCCTGTTTTTTAGGTATGCCGTAATACCCGGCGTGGAACAGCAGGAGACGTTCAATGGGAAAAAACCAATCTACGGACAATTCCTGTGCTGCAATTCCGATTTTGGAACGGGTAAAGCGGAAATCCTTTACCGTGTCCCGGCCGAAAACTTCGGTACTTCCCATTTCCCGGAAAACCAGACCGGTCAGAATATTGATGGTGGTGGTTTTACCGGCTCCATTCGGTCCCAGTAGACCGAAAAAGCATCCCTGTGGAATGGTCAGGGAAACTCCCCGTAAGGCTTTTACACCAGCATAGGATTTTGTCAGATTCGTTATTTGAATGGCAATATCAGGCATCAATGTCAAAACCGATATGTGTTTCAAACGGACTGGGGAAATCGAATCCATCCACACCAGGAAAGTGAACTACACTGACAATGAAAGCCCAGGCAATAAGGACCGAAGCGGTCACGGCTTTCTGTGTTACCTTGGTATTTCCTTCTTCATCAGTTTCGACCTTGGTCGTTATATTGAATTTCGGATGTTCAATCCATACACCGTTTTCGTCATAACCCAGGATTTTGGCATATAAACCGTTTTGGGTGATCCCCAATTCTGCCAGCGGTTCATGGTTGTGCAGGACCAGTAGGACGATATCACCCACCGTATTTTCAAAGGTCATCATAGGCAACTCCGAATGAATCATAAATAGAAATTACGACGGTTGTCCCGGACTCCCCACAGGAATTGGTCGGGAACAATAATATCGTTTGATTTACATCAAGCAACATAATGTTTCCTGGCCATAAATTCCATCAAATACAAACGGGGTGAGGCTCATGCGACGCATAAAAATGTTTTTTCTATTCTGTATTACCGGTTTAATTCTAGCACAACCGGCGGCCGATTCAACCACCGTCATGCCGATCGCCATCTATGTTCAAAATGAAATATCCGGTTTACCCCAAGTCCCGCCGGAACAGCTGGATGCCATTTCATCGGAAAGCCCGGAGTATCAGAGGGGATATTGTAAAGGTTATATCAAGGAACTGAAGGAAATTAGAAAAAAGAGGCAGTCTGGGATGCTGCGTCGGAATCGCCATCGGCGTATTGTTCATATAACATCATGGTCTCAACGGGTGACAATCCACCCGGAAAGATATCCAACCACCAGACCGGCCAGTACGTCACCGGAATAATGATTACCCGTATAGAGATGACTGATTCCTGTGAATACCGCCGAACCGATCCACAAGGTCCGATAATGGGGAAACTGTTGGGCCATGACGGTTGAAAATGCGGCATAAGCCGCCGTATGTCCAGAGGGAAATGAGGGCGTAATCCTAGTGTTCCAGAGCCGGGGACGGTAGGATCTTTCCGGTCGCGGCCGCCGGATCATGTATTTCGCAGTAATGGAAATGGTTCCGGCCAGGATTTCCGCCATAATGATCTTTTTGGTCAGGATGGAATTTCGATTCATTCGGTACGTTGCCGTACCCCATTCCAGCGCCGGTGTACCCAGAGCCCAGCTTTCCATGGCAATGTCTAGCGCCGGGTATTGATTTTTACCCTGAATTCGGGCGGAAAATTGACGGTCCAGTGAATCGAGGGAATGCCAGATGTTCTGACCGAACAATTGTCCAGCCAAGACAGTAATAAGCAGAAACCGCAGCATGGAGCTCAGAGATAGATGATCAGAAAAATGAGGGGAATGAGTAGGCCCAGTCCCGTTAACCAGGCGCCGCGTCCGGTAATACCCTTCGGCCCCCGGAGAATAAATAATCCCGTTATAGCCAAAATGCCCAGAACAACGGCATAAATATCCGCCATCCAGGTCCAGATTTCCTTGGGATGATTCAGATGTAGGTAATTCATGGGATAGAGCAGGGGCCGCTCCCGGACAAATTCCTCGTACACCTGACCACTGGCCAGATGGAGTTCAATGGTATGTCCTTCCAGAAAGAGATGGACTTCTTCCGGACTGGGATAGTAAACATTATTTAGTTCTCCGGATACATTTAATTCACGGAGAATGTCCTGGATTTCATCCTGACTCAGGATTTTCCCGGGAGAGCGGGGAGAGATGGTTGTTTCCCGCTGGATAATTTTATAATTGGGATTCCAGTCCCCAACATGATTGACCGCCACGCCGGAGATGGCATAGATCAAGGTGAGACCGAAAGCCAGATAGCCCAGGTCCCGGTGCAGGATATTATTCCATTTACGCCACTTAAACGCCATAACAATTACTCTTCGATCACTGCTCCGATACCACGAATCCGGTAAATGGTTCGTTCCTTGATGCTGGGATCATTGGGATCAAATTCGATTCCTTGTTCTTCAGCCTGGTGTTTTTTGATTTCCAGCACTTCATCACGAGTCCAGTGTAATTTTTCCACCTTACCTTCGGCAATGGCTGTATGTCCCTTCGCCGTGAGCGGGAATATCATTTCCCCGTCTTCCACCTTGATGGTGATCTTCTGAAATGGTTCGTCCCCGCCGATATCCATCCAGCAACCCCGGTTGGCACAGACATCGACAACCGGTCCGCGGACCTTTACAATCTTACCGACGTAGTCGTCAGGTGCAGCCAGTATGGTGGAAACCGGCGTGACTTCAGTCTGGCTGAGCGGTTCTCCAAATACCAATTCTTTACCGTATAATCCCCCGATAATCAATAGGATGAGAGTAATGTGGTATCGCGTTTTCATGATGAACACTCCTGCAATTGATGTTGAAAAACCTTGAAAGTTACAGATTGAAATACAGATAAAGGAGACAAATCAGTCTTTATTTAATATTTTTAAGAACTCCGTCTCCGATAGAATGGTTATACCCAGATTTCGAGCTTTCTTTACCTTGCTGCCGGCACCCGGTCCCGCCACAACATAGGTCGTGTTTGTACTGACGGAACTGCTTACCGATCCTCCTTGTCGCAAAACGGCTTCTTTTGCGGCCCGTCTCGTGAGCGATTCCAGGGTACCGGTAAAAACGAAGGTTTTCCCGGCCAGAGGTTGTTCCCCGGCCGCAACGGACTTGAATATTACACCAGCCTCCAGACAGGATTTGACAATGTCCCGGTGTTCCTCATCCTGCCAGAAATGTGTAATGGAATCGGCTACTACCGGACCAATTTCCTCTATGGCCACCAAGTCTTCGTGGGAGGCTTTCATTAGTGTCATGATATCGTTGTTGAATGCTTTTTCCAGGATCCGTCCGGTATGCTCTCCAACATTTCGGATGCCAAGACCGTATATGAACCGGGCCATGGTAGTATTTTTGGCAGCGGCAATGGCTAGTACAATGTTTTCCGCTGATTTTTCACCCATTCGTTCCAGGACCGCCAATTCTTCCACCGTCAGCCGGAACAGTTCATCAACCCGGGTAACGATCTGCTTATCAACGAGCTGGTCGATGATTTTCGTCCCTAAACCATCAATGTCCAGGGCGCCCTTGGATACGAAATGGCGGATTCGTCCTTTGATCTGGGCCGGACAGGACATATTCTGGCAGCGTACCACCACTTCATCTTCCTCCGGGATGACGGGATGCCTGCAGACGGGACAATGGGCCGGGAGTCGGTAGGGATGAGTTTCCGGGGGCCGTTTTTCCTTGATGACTTTGACGACTTTGGGAATGACGTCCCCGGCCCGCTCTATTAGCACCGTATCACCGACACGGATATCCTTGCGTTGAATTTCATCCTGATTATGCAGAGTAACATTGGTGATGGTGACCCCGGAAAGAAAAACCGGTGACAAGCGGGCTACCGGTGTCAGGGCTCCGGTACGACCCACCTGTACATCAATGGCTTCAACCACCGTAGTAGCCTGTTGCGCCTTGAATTTGCCGGCGATAGCCCAGCGCGGGGAGCGGCTGCGAATCCCCAATTGTCGTCGCTGATCGTATCGGTTTACCTTGAATACAGTTCCGTCAATATCATAATCCAGTTCGTAGCGTCGTTCTTCCAGCGATCGGTGATACTGTACAATCTCATCCAGATTGCGCAACAGCCGGATTTCAGGATTCACCGGCAAGCCCCAGTGCTTCAGGTCCTGGAGAAAGGCAAAATGATCATAGTGAGATTCCGGTGTAATACGTCCGGCCTGATAAAAGAAAACAGACAGCGGTCGCCGGGCAGTTATTTCCGGGTCCAGCTGACGCAGACTGCCGGCTGCCGCGTTGCGCGGATTGGCAAATACATCTTCACCCCGGGCTTCCCGTTCGGCATTCAGTGTTATGAAATCCTGACGACGAATAAATACTTCGCCCCGGACTTCCAGCAGGGTAGGTATGGCCACGTCCTCGGATCGCAAGGTGAGTGGCAGGCTGCGAATGGTGCGTAGGTTCAGGGAAATGTTTTCACCGACATAGCCGTCACCCCGGGTCGATCCCTGTACAAAAATACCGTTCTCGTAAACCACTTCGATTCCCAAGCCATCAATTTTTGGTTCTCCGACCCATTCGATATCATCTTCCGGGAATTCTTTCATGACCCGCTGGTAAAAGTCGATTAATTCCTGTTCATTCATGGCATTGGCCAGGGACAACATGGGTAAGGCATGTTCCAGGGTGCCGAAGGCTGTTTGCGGGGCGGCACCCACTCGACGGGTGGGTGAATTGGGATCAGCATATTCCGGATATTCTCGTTCCAGGGTTTCCAATTCCCGCAACATCGCATCGTATTCACCGTCGGTAATCAGGGGATTGTCCAGGACATAATACTGATAATTATGGCGGCGGATTTCCGTGCGCAAAGCCTCAATCCTGGATTGAATTGATGTCATCATTTTGGCTTGATTTGATAATAGTCCCGGGCATCAATGTAAGCCCGGATCACGGGCTGAATTTTACCCGCATCATTTATGGGCATTGCCAACAGTTTTTCTTTCAGTTCGACGGTGAAGAAATAGGACAATGTATCACCAGGGAACTGGAAATCGTAAAATCGGAAAGAATATAAATTCAGGTTTCCTTCAAGGGGAATTTCGCGATAGGCCGCCATTGTATTGGACTTGATAAAAAGGGTAACCGCGCGAATACTGTCTTCAGGAAATTCGACAAAACATGTTAGATCATACGGCCGACCCCGGAAAATGATATCCGGTGGTGTATGGATAATGCGCAAGGTTTGAAGAAAGGTAGGAGTATTCAGGTCAACAGCAGGTGTTGTCAGAGAATCGGATGACAGAACGGCCATGAGAACGGCCCAGATCATTTCCTGTCCCCCATCAGAGCTGCGTCAATAAAGTCCCGGAGGCAATATTGGTTGGTTTCCGGAACGAATGACCGGTGGCGGTAATTTCCTCCTTCACCCGGGACGTAAAGCTTCCGATACTTCTTTTTGTGGGTGGCAATATCCGTCAAGGCGATCACCAGGGCCTCGATATCGCTTTCCCGGCTGTACAATCCGAAGGAGGCCCGAACCATTCCCTGTTTCAACAGCAGAGCTTCTTCATCCAGGATTAAGGCCTTCTCAGCCAGATCACCCATGATCATTTCTTTTACGTAGGGATGGGCACAGAAACATTCGTTGCGAACAGCAATGTTGAAATAATCATTCAGTGCAGCGGCCACCAGACCGTGATCCAGCCCCAGGATGTTGAAGGAAATGCTGGCCGCTCGCTGGCAGACATTGCAATCCGTTTCCCCGTAGAGATGAATATCCGGGACCGTTGCCAGGCGGTCCAGCGCCAGACGGATAAATTCCATCTCTTCGGCAAAAATGAATTCCATTCCGATACGATCCAGTATATCGATGGCGACGCCTAGGGCAATAGCACCGGGAATGTTGGGCGTCCCGGCTTCTTCCCGGTCGGGGAAATCATCCTTGATAGTATAATATTCTGTATAAACCCGGTGTACCATGCCGCCGCCAACTTCTTCCGGTTCCATGGCGTTTAAAATATCTTTTCGGCAAACCACTACACCGGGCGATCCGGGCACGTATGTTTTATGTCCTGAAAAGACAAAGGCATCAAGGTTGCGTTCCGGATGTGCGGAATTGGAAATGACGACAGGCATATGAGCCGCTGCCTGGGCCCCGTCCACCAGAATCAAAGCACCGTAATGATGCGCCATTTCGGCGATGTCATAGATGGGATTAATAATTCCCGTGACGTTGCTGACAGCCGTTACGGCCACATAATTAATGCGGCCCTGGTTCTTTTTCAGTTCTGTTTCCAGGGCCTGTAAATCTATGCAACCCGGTTTGTGATTATGGACATCCAGGGGTAAATGAATCACCTGGCCGGCATGCTTACGGTGGGGCAGATCATTGGAATGGTGTTCCATGAGGGAAATCAGGACCGTGTCCCGCTCGGGACGAAAATCACGAAAGACACGGGCCATGCGGTTCATTCCCGCCGTCGTGCCGGACCCGGCGAAAAAACAGGCATATGTTTCACGATCGGCTTGGAGAAAATCAAGGATACGGTCATGGGCCCATTGATATTCACGGGTCGAGATTTTGGCTGAAAAATGTAGCAGGCTGTGTGTGTTGGAATAATGCCGATAGAAGGAATTTAACGCCCGGTGTGCCAGTCCCATCATGAGAGTGGAGGCGGTGGAATCAAGATAAATCCGAGGTGTTCGGCGACCATCCGCCAGCGTGTATTCGGTATTCAGTCCGATAAAATCGTAACGGATTTGATTGAAAAGATCGCGGGGTGATTTGGATTGCATGGTTGAAATTAAGGTTGGTTGGTGGGGGTTAAAGAATAGGGGGCTAAGGATTCACGACGAATCAAACACGTACCCAGCCAATTTCTTCGGGATAGGTTTTTATAACGAAATAAAGCCGCCGTACAGGAAGCCTCGGCCTCAAAAATGGTGGGTGTAATCTGGTCCGGTTTGTGGGTGATAACGGTATAAACGGAAATGGTATCCCGGGCATACTGACATACATTGTCGATGGCATCGAAAAGGTCGATAATAAGCGATATGTCAACCGTTGTTTCCAACCGGATGTCAAGCCGGAGAGCATAATGCCTGTCGTTGGGATAGATGCGGATACCGGCCGGGGGATAATCGGGAAAGTGATCATTTAGGTAGAATTGCAACACCGTTTCGGCTTGCTCGATAGTGAGGACCGGAGCCTGACTCCGTCCGACGCTTACCAGCAAAAGCAGGATCAGAATTACATATGTTTTTTGATTCACTTTTTCAGTTTCCATCCCATGAAAAATACAATGACAAGAATGAGAGTGGCGAATACAACCGTACGCTGGAAAGAGGCGGGTGAAATCACCATGGAGGTGGCGTCCAGAATCAAATCGTCGTTGATGAAGGCTTCCACGGAGAATGACCATTTCAGAGTATCGCCGGCAATTGTATCAGCATTGGTCGAGTATACTTGCCCCGGCAGAATGACGGCGACGGTAAATTGGTCATCATTCAGATGATAGGAGGTGGCAATATCCTGTTCATAGGGTTGCATGGCATCTCGGAACCGGGGAATGTATTCATCCGGGAGGTCTGGCAGGAAAGGGGACAGGATTTTGCGCAGCATCACGTCCGGTTGCTGGGAGAGTTCCTCATAGACCTTCAGGGCTTCAACATGTGCCAGGTAGTTGGTGAAGTGGGTCTTGATGCGGTCCGGCATGCCGTAGGGTAGGACGAGAGCGGAATCCTGGTCCAGATCGTCAATGGCAGAATGAAATATATAATTCAAGGCTTCCGTTTCCCACTGCGTGCTATCCGCCGCTTCGTTATTCCCGATGGCGGTTGCCAGCCGGGGAGACTTGATGTATAGTTCCCGTCCCTTGAATCGTTCCCTGAAACGGTAGGTTGTTACGAACCAACCCCTGTTTTTTTGCATCCGGATACTATAGGTTTGAATCCCCGGGCCGGTTCGTCCCGGCAGGGGAATGGTGTCCGACTGCAATATGGCCGTTGAGACCTGGACCAATACGATTTCATCATCCTTTTTTTCACGATGGACTTCCTGGTGCCAGGGGGACAATTGGGGGTGAAGAAAATCATCATCCCTGATATCGGTGGAATCTCCGCGGGAGGTAATGGTTATTTCCGCGTCGCCGGAAGGTAAAACCCGGACGAAAATCAGGTGTTCCACACAGCCGTACACGGTCAGACTCAGGATGAACGGAAGGAATCGTTTCATCGCGGTTGTTCCCATTGCTGAAACAGCCAGGTTCCGGCAAAATAAGCCAGCAGGCCGGTCCATGCCCCGGTTGCCGTGTCAATCGTATAATGAAATGAACCTATGACGGTAGAGCAGAGGATCAGAATGGCAAAGACCAGCTTTCCAGTTCGGAAGCGGGGAGAAAAACGCAGGGCAAAAATGGTAAATATTACAGTGGAAGCAACATGCAGGCTGGGAAAGGCGCCACCGCCCCGGTCGACATTATTGTAAATCCAGTTCATCATGGGGATGAAAATTACGCCATCGGGCATGATATCGGGACGTAACAAGGGCGGACCAGAGGCGGGAAAAGCAATGATAAAGATATGATGCAGGAGGGAGGAAAAGGTCAGAGTAAAAACGTAGGCCGGAACCAAAGGATGTTGTTGTTGCCAGGCCCTGAATGCGAAAAGAAAGAGTCCCAGGTAATAGAAAAAATAGATACCGTGAAAAAACTCCAGGACAGGCAGGGGCCAGCGAGCGAAATCCAGATATAATTCCCGGCCAATGATTATTCGTTCCCAGTTCAGCAATATAGCGTCGAATTCCTGTCCGTGGAAAAGCCAGCGCAACTCACAGGCCTGGGGATAGAGCCAGGCCATGAGGAAGATGGGGTAAAACCGGTGTAGGAACTGCATGCTTCGGTGGGATGAAGGGATAGAATTCAACAATAGGATGGCGATAATGAGCACCGCATTGATGGTCAGATGTTTTCCGGTGGCGATACCCGGACGGGACGATAACATGATGAGAGCTGAAAGAATCAGCTCATAGATGATAAGTAATTTATCCGTCAGAGTTAGGCGCAATCTATCCATCCACTTTTCCGGATATTAAAAAGGGCCGCGGTTAATTGCGACCCTTTTTCCATGTGGATTACCGGTTGATCGACCGGCGGAAAATTAAAACGTCATCCGCAGATTGTTCTGCAAAGTACGGATGATTAATAGAGCATCGGCGCCGGTGACCGCTCCGGTGGGATTGAAATTACCGGTCATAACATCGGCCTGCATGATGCCCCGTTCCACGCAGAGCGCCATGGCATTATAGGCCGGGTGACTGCTGGGGACATCGGCAAACCGGGACGGGGATTCTCCGAAATAGCGGGTTTCCAGACTGAAATCACGGGTTGCCGTCACCAGGAGCCGTTGAACTGCCATGGCGAAACCGGCCCGGGTAACGGTTTCATCGGGATAAAATTTTCCATCACCCTGCATTTCAATGACATTATAATTCAAGGCATCCCGAATCCAGACTTCGGCCCAATGCCCGTTAATATCATCGGCCGTTAATCCCTGACCGGCGGCATTCATCTGATCCGGGGTTTGAAAGCCCTGGCCAGGTTGAGGCATTTTGGCCATGAGTTCCCCGATTTTCAATTCTTCTATGAACAAAACAGCCAGGTCGGCCCGGGTAATGGTTTCCTGAACGGCCACTTTTTGTCCTGCTTCCGTTCCCGGCATGGCACGGACAATTTTTTGTGTCAATTGCCATTTGGAATCTGCTTTGCCGCTATAGTCCCCCTTTTGGCTGACTGCTTTGCTGAAAAAACTTTCCGCCGCTGCAAATTCATAATTGTAAAACCGGGCCAACCCGGAATAATACAGGGCGGCATCATGATTTTTATCAATTTTTACCGCTTTATCCAATAACTGGGTCGCTTTCTTATACCAGTTCTTTTTTTGATCTTTCATTGCCAGCCAGGCCCGGCCACCGAGGGTGAGAACAGCAGGATCTTTTCCCGCCCGGTTCAGGGCTTCCTGGATATAGTACTCCGCCCGGTTCGGTTTCCCCAGATAAGCATTGGCAATTGCCAGACCTCCGTAGGCCGGTGCGAATTTCTTGTCCAGATCAAGGGCTCGCTCAAACGAGGCAATGGCTCCAGTATAATTTTCTTCATCCAGCAAACGCATTCCGGCTGAAAAATGATTTTCCGGCGTGTCCACATTGCTGACAGGTTTTTGACTACAACCCGCCAGGAGAATCAGGACACTTAATGTCAGTAGATTAAAATGTGTGTTTTTCATAGAACTACCCTTTTTGGTTGAAAGGATGCCTGGGGCATAAAGGAAGTTGGGAAAAATTGATATGGTTCTTCCATGAGACATATCACATTTTACACGTGACGATTGCAAAATGCAATGAGATACTCTAATTTTACTAAGCATTAGCAAGGAGAGATTGGTGGTAAAATATTTATATCGTCGACTGAAATTCATTTTTGCACTGGTGATAATGACTCAAATCACCTATTTGACCGCTCAGTCCTTGACGGTGAACGGGACGGGCATGGGCTTAACCAAGGATGCCGCAATCGAGCAAGCCAAGCGGGATGCGGTGGAACAGGGACTGGGAGCCGTAATATCATCGGAAACCATCGTGAAAAATTCAGCTGTTTTTTCCGATAATATTTATTCCAAGGCCCAGGGATTCGTGAAAACATTTGAAGTTGTGTCGGAGGATGAGGGCCCCGATGGATTATGGACGGTGGAGATCCAGGCCGAGGTGACAGCCATCTTAGATGAAATTCTACAGAATGAGGTAGCACTGCAAACCTTGTTGAACAGTTTATCCCGTCCCAAGATCATGTTTCTGATTCGTGAAGAAAACTTGATTGACAATACACCTACCGATTTTGCCGAAACCAAGCTCCTGAGCATGTTCTATGAAAAAGGTTTTGACGTAGTGGACCGTCAATTGGTGGCCGCCATGAAGGGAGAACCGGACTATGATGAGGCATTGAGCGGGAATGTGGCTGCGGCAGCCAAAATTGCTGGCTCACTGGGCGCGGATATCATTGTTATTGGAACGGCTAAGATCAGTTCCGGCGGTAAATTTTATAATATGTATTCGGGACAGGCCGATATTAACGGCAAGATTGTCAGGGTGGACACGGGGGAAATCTTGGCGGTGGTGCCGCAGGCCCGGGGGAAAACGCCCCACATTTCAGCCTCCACAGCCGGTGTCAATGCTGTGAATGAAGCAGCGGAAAAACTGGGACGTGAAATTATTCAGAAACTGATCCTGAAATGGAGCACCCAACAGGCTAATTTCACCAAGATATACATGGTGGTTAAAAATGCTGATTTCGGTTCCTATATGATGTTTGAGTCATTCCTGAAAGCCCAGACGGTTCCGGGGATTCGGAATGCCTATGCCAAAACGCTGAATGATGGCGTGGCGGAATATGAAATTGAATTTGAAGGAAATGCCCAGGCTCTGGCCATGGGATTGAGTCGAACGGCTCCGGACGGCTTCAGTTTTAAAATTACCGGACTGAGCGGAAATCGAATTACCGCCGAAATAGTCCAATAAGGAGGAGAAATCATGAAAAAATTATCAATCCTGTTTTTTATGGTGCCAGTTCTGGTATGGAGTCAATTTGGTTACGGCGTCATTCCCGGGGCCGTCATTGAGGAAACGGACCGAGGAGCAATCAATTATTCTCAGGGTATAATTACGGCCACCGGCATCGGATCGATTCCGGAATATGCCGTCAATGCCGGCCAGGCCCGCGCCATGGCCATTCGTGCCGCCAAGACCGATGCCCGACGCCAGTTGATCGAAATGGTGAACGGGATCACCCTCACCAGCGAATCCACTATGCGGAATCGGATGGTGGATGAAGTCGTGAAGGAAAAAGTAAGCGGTGTCATTCGAGGTGCTTATCAGATTGGCGAAGTCCGGTATCTGAGTGATACATCGGTGGAAGTAACCATGGGTGTATCCATGTCAGGTATTTCGGAAATTGTTACACCGGCAACGGCAGCGGCGGCACCGGCCCTGTTGCCACCGCCGGAAGAGGCTGTAACAGATCCGGTCAGTGCAGGACCCGTAACCGGAATCATCATTGATGCCCGGGGACTGGGAGCCCGGCCGGCCCTGGCACCTAAAATCCTGGGACAAAACGGTACCGTGATCTATGGGCCGGGGAATTACACCCGGGAATATGCCATTAAAAACGGTGTGGCCGGCTATTCCAAATCATTGGAAACGGCTCAGGAAGATGCCCGCGTAAAAGGGAATCCGCTGGTGGTCAAAGCCATGTCAGTTCAGGGCGTAAATAAAACAGATATAGTCGTAAGTGGACAGGATGGCTGGAAAATGCAGCAAGTTAACCAGAAATTCAATGTTCTGAGTGACTGTCGTGTACTAATTTTATTAGACTAATTAGGAAGGACTATGACAAGAAGACACGGGATTATTGTATTATGGATTTTATTGCTACTCGGTTCTGTCCTGATAGCACAGGAACAGGAAGTTGCCGTTCCCGAGGGAGATGTACCTCCGGAGGATAGCAGTTTAAAGGCCGGTGACCTGGCTCCGTCCTGGGCGCTCATGTATGCCCCCGGAAAGTTTGAATTTCTTAAGAACTGGACGATTGAAAAAGGCCAACGGTTACGTCGGTTTTCCACACAACCTGACCGCCATATTGTTGTTCTGAGCTTTTTTGCAACCTGGTGCCAACCCTGCATGAAAGAATTGCCTCATTTGCAGAATTTGTATGAGGCCTATGAAGGGAAGAAGGTGAAATTCTTCCTGATCGATATTACTGAAGCGACGAGGAATAATCCTGGTTTTGAAGATTCTCCTCACGCCGGTGAATTTCTGACGAAAAAAGGAATTACGATTCCCATTCTCTATGATACACGTGGTGTTGCCAAAGACCGTTATCATGTTAGTACGCTCCCGCGACTGTTTATTATTGACCGGTACCAGACCGTACGGTTGACGAAAAAAGGATTTCACGAAGGGGAAGATTTTGAAGGTGAGCTGACGCACATGATTGATCAATTGCTTGCCGAAAGTGACGGGGATTAAAGCCTCGTTTAGTTGTAAAACGTATTATTGCAACGTTAATACCCCCGGGAAACGGGGAAAGAGAGAGCATGATGAAATCTTTGAAACCATCACATGGGTGGCGCTTGTTTATGAGTGCCTTGATTTTACACCTGACCACCTTGTCCTCAGCGGCCAGTCAACAAAAAGAAACCGTAGCGGTCCTGGATTTCGAAGGACGAGGCATTTCCCAGCTTGAATCACAAACCCTTACCGATCGTCTCAGCAGCGAATTAGCCCAAACGGATGTCATGATTCTGGTGGAACGGAACCAGATGAATGAAATCCTGGATGAGCAGGGCTTTCAACAATCGGGGTGTACCACGGCCGAATGTGCCGCCGAAGTGGGAGCTTTGCTGGGAGTACAACACATGATTTCCGGTTCCTTTGGAAAGATCGGGAACAGTTATACCATTGATGCCAAGATGTTTTCCGTTGAAACGGGGGAAACGGAAAAAACTGTCAGTAAAACCTATAAAGGTGAAATTGACGGACTGATCACGGAAATTGAAATCCTGGCCTGGGAAATCATGGGATTGGAAGCCCCGGAAGAATTACTGGCCCAAAAGGCAGCCGGTGAGGAACCAGCGGTTGCGAAAAAACCAGCTGGCGAAAAAGGCGGCCCGAACTGGTTATTGTGGGGTAGTGTCGTTCTGGTCGGTGGTGGTGCAGCAGCCTATCTGCTATTGGGAGCCGAAGAAGCACCAGCCTCTTTACCAGAACCCCCAGCAATGCCGTAATTGGTTTCTATACCTGGCACTAACATGATGAAGGATGTGAAGAAAAGATTTGGTATTAGATTAATCGACTCTGTGTCTGACACGACCATAATAATTAATAATTACGAAAGCTTTAGTACTCATCATTATCAAGTGAGTGACAGGCACAATAAGATTAAATATGAGAAAAACTGACAAGATTTTAGGTAAAGCGAGAGGTATTTATGCGTTACAACGTTAATGATTTTAAAGTCAAACTCGAAAAAAAGCTTTACACATCAATTGTGAGGCTCATCGAGGGAACTTTCGTTGGAGAAACCTTGAAAGTTGCGTATCTCTTTCTTTTCTTAATATTACCTCTCTCAGCCCAAAACGTATTTGTATGGGACGGGGAAGCTGCAAATCTCAGTGGCAATGCCTGGGATACGTACCTCCAGTCTCAAGGGTACACCGTCACACACCCAGCGGTTAATAGCGTACTACCGACGGATTATTCCAGCTACGATGCTATTTTTCTTAATTTCGGTGTTTATA
>JBHHUC010000003.1:0-82316 GCA_046861395.1 Fidelibacterota bacterium | reverse complement strand
AACATGTAGGCGGTAAAGCCGAAACCGTAACCAAATTGTTCTACGGCCACGCAGACATTGACAATGAAAAAGCTGTCGGGCTGGGCATAGGATAGAAAGACATAAACGGCATCCGGTAGTTTCATAGCTAGAGCCATCCAGATGAACCAGTAGCGTAAGCCGTGGCGCGCCGCAAGGATTCCCCCCAGAATTCCTCCCAGGGTCAACATTATCATTCCAACCGTACCATAGACAAAGCCCACTTGTCCGGTGGATAGGGCCAGGCCGCCAGCTTCCTGGGCATCCAGCAGGAAGGGTGTAGCCAGTTTTACCAATTGCGCCTCCCCGAAACGATAGATCAGGATGAAAGCCACCATTATCGCGATCCGATCCTTGGTGAAATAGGAACCAAATGTTTCCACAAAGTTACCCCAGAACGAAGAGGTGTGGACGACAGGAATATCATTGGCGGGAAAAGGAAGCATCCGGTGGTGATAGAGAAAGAAAAGAATAAACAGAGCACCAATGATTATGAATGTGAGAGTCCAGGCCAGAGTAATGTTTCCGCTGCGGGCTTCAAATCGGGCCATGACCGGCGTTTTCTGGCGATGATCCACTTGAATAATCATGAGAACCGGTTTATTCCAATTTTCTTTCGTGAAAACAAACCGCGGAGGGGTAATCAGGGAAAGACTTTTATCACCTGATACACGGCCGAAATTCACAACTGTTTCACCTTCTTCAGGTGGATGGGATAAGCGCATTTTCACCAGAGTATAATTCCCAGTGAGATCGGTATTTCCGCCTTCCACCGTTTCGCCAAACGTCCGTCGTAGAAAATCCTCCAGGCGACTTTTCCAGCCACTGGCCGGTTCATCCGGCTTGCCGTTTCCGTGGTTATTTCCTCCGGTTTCAGGAACATCCTGGCCATGGGCGCGATTCCATTTTTCCACCAATTGCAGATCGCTTTCCAATTCACTTTTTTGCCGTTCCGTAAGCGCCAGGCTCACCACCGGCGGATCAAGAATGATGCGCATGGAAGTCGTATCGGTATCCGGTTGATATTCAACAATTCCCGGTTGCTGGGCGGCTTCGACCTGTAGTGTTGCGGTTTCCAGTCCCGTATGATCTTCCACATAACCGGCAAAAATGATGAGTAGACCCTGCCCGGTAATCATGGCAATACGATAAAAGGTGCTGCGAATACCCACAAACCAGGCTTGTTGATGTTGATTCAACCCCAGCATATAAAAACCATCGGCAGCAATATCATGGGTAGCGGAACTGAAGGCCAGTAACCAGAAAAAGCCTAACGTAACCTTGAAAAATCCCGGCATGGGAATGGACAAGGCAACGCCGCCCAGCCCGGCCCCGATGATCAACTGGGTAATGACAATCCACCACCGCTTTGTTTTCAGAATATCCACTACCGGACTCCATAATGGCTTAATGACCCAGGGTAGATATAACCAGCTGGTGTAGAGGGCGATATCCGTGTTGGAAATACCCATTCGTTTATAGAAAATGACTGAAATCAGCATTACTACGGCATAGGGAATACCTTGGGCGTAATACAGGGAAGGAACCCACCACCAGGGTGAACGTGTGCGTGTTTTGTTTGTCATAAATTACTCAAGTGTAAAGTCGTTTCAGGGTAATACCGGGATAATAATGTTTGATAATGTCAGGGAAATCATAGTCAGCCAGTGACATTCCCAGAGCGCCGATCTGACAGAGGCCGGCCCCATGGCCCCAGCCGCCACCATGAATAAAGAACTCAGACGGAAAATCGCCGTTTTCAATCGGAATAACATAAAAGGCGGAACTGTAGAGAAAACCGTCATGCAGGTGATACCGAATATCATATTCGGAATTAAGAAAAATGGATGTTTCATCACCACAGTCATCAATAGCCTGGATTTCCAGTTTGATGATACGACCTGAGCTACCGCGCTCCAGCGGAATCAGTGCTTTAATGGCCCGGAGTTCTCGCTGTGCCTTTTGGGCAATCAAGCGGGTAATTTCCTCTTGCGAATAAAATATCCGCCACCGGTAATAATGCCCTTCTTCGTCGACGCCACCCAGATACTCTGGTAGTTCACTTTCCGGAATGTATTCGGGAGAGCAGAAGGCCAGAGGTGGATTATCCACCCAATCGCGGAAATTGCTTTCCACTGTCAAATCCGGGCCGGATGAATTTTCCGGCAGATCAGGTTTTACCTTGAAATAGGGAGGATTGTTATTGCCCCAAACGGCCTGAAATGATTCAATCATCCCACCGCAGGATTTGGAATAACGAGTGTCGCAGACCTGACCGTCAAAAACAGGAACCAGCCCCCTTGTATTTTCCGAACCCCGGACGGATTGCTGTGATAATCCTTCCGTACCGTGATATCGCTGGCAACAATCGTCATTGCAAAAGTCAAAGCCGAGATGGGAATGTTTTTTTTCCGCATTCGCCAGGATAAAGGAGCGGGCAACGATAGTCTGGGCGGCGATCAGGGCCGGGGGACATGCAGCACCCATTTCTGATGTAGCCACACACATTAAATATTGTTCCAGCGGAAGTTCATTTGTCACCAGTAAATGTCCTTTGTGATTGACGAATTTCAAATCACCGGGAAAGGTCATTGTGACGGATTTTTGCCAGTGGAAACCCCGTCCGGCGATCACGGGATCTAATGCCATTCCGGAATGATGGGCAATTTGATTCGATTTCGAAGAAATTCGTAGGGCATCCAGGGATTGACCGGCCACGGAAAGACCGTTTCCCTGAATCAGGATTGTCATTTCCGGCGTGATGGGCAGGGTAGGATCACTGAAATAATTGGCCGTGTTTTTTAGGCTGACTGTGCAGGCAATTTGACAATCCTGCGGTAATATGATACCAATCTTTATGGTCGGTTCAGTCCGAATTGAGCTGGCTGAAATGGCGTTTATGGCGTGCTTCTCCAATGTTGGAAGGCATCTATGGCAGCGCCCAACGCCGGTGCTTCCCGTAAGGGTGATATGGAAATAAGATTCATATTAAATCGTCCCTGGGGACAATAATAATTTACAAAGGTTGAATCCAGATCGGGGAATTGAGTTACCAAGTCGGTTAAATTTCTCTCCAATTCATCCCAAAATAATCCTGTATCCTTAGATTGTTTCAATAATTCGCCGAGTCGCTGGCCGATGACAATCCGTTCCAGCAAAGTCCCGGTAAAAGGATGTTGCGCGTTCAACGCCTCACGATTGGGATTCACGAATTCCAGCAAATCCTTCCAACCGCAGTAGACGGTTGTCATTCGTTCGAATAGCAGCATAGCCAGGTTTGTGGCCACATCATGAAATGTATCAATTGCCGCCGGTGATCCGTTGTGTGCCTCAGACAGGATTTGGGAAGGATAGATTTTCCGGTGCTGAACATCTTCCAAAGGAATATTGGCGTAGGTGCTGTAAACCCACTGAATTCCGCCCGCCGAGGCATATCGTTCCATGCTCACGCCTTTGGTATTCATCAATTCCCAGGTTTTGGCCAACCAGGTTTTTGTATGATCAAAGGGCACCAGTTTGCCTTGGAGCTTCAGGGCGTCCGCTGCGCCGGTACCTCCTCCAAGGTAATAGACCTGATCCACATCACTGAATTGTCCCCGGACTCCAAATTCCTCACCGAGTCCGCAATAATCGGCATCGCTGCCAAGACGGGCAATTGGTGCTGTGAAACGTACCCCCTTGTCCCGGAGTATATCCTCCAGGATAGTGAGAAATTGTGGCATACGCGGACCATTGGCCATGGCACTGATGCCGCGACCGTCAGACGTTTTCAGTCCCGGAAATCCAATACCAATCAGAACAGGTTTATCTGCCCTGGACCGTAAAACGGATTGTATAACCCGGGCATTGGCGGCGATGATTACATTTCCCTGGGTCCGTTCGGAAGATGTGAGAGAAATGGTTTGATCTTTCTCGTCGAGTTGTGTTTGCAGATCTACCGGCTGAAAATCGGACCGGTAGCCTTCCTGTTCGTGGTAAGGTAGAGAATCCGCAACGGTTGTTAGATGAAATTTTCCTTCCGTTGCCTGGTATTCAATGAGACAGGCCGTGGTTTTGGTTGCCCCACCATCGACGCCGATTAAAACAAAATCATTTTCCATGTACCTGCTCCTGCCGCCGCCGGATGGCCATGAGACGCATGTAATCCTTGGCATTGTCATTCCGGTCTACTGTCTGTTGATCAATGCTGTGATCGGTGCCGCCCTCATGGCGGATGACTTCATAGATCGGGTCCCAGATTCGTCCGATGCGATAATGTTCACTGACCCGTAATACCATATCATAATCTTCCCCGTAATTCCGGGCATAGGGATCGTCGTTCATGCCGAAAAATCCCATTTCCTTTATAACCGATATGGGTAAGGAACGAGGTGCACCAGCGCCATTAATTCGCAATAGATTATTCCGACCGTTATCATCCGTCCACTCATCGTGTGTGACGACAGGAATTTCATCCATCCGAACGAGATCGCCGGCCGTGGTTTTCTCCCATACTTCGTAGGATCCAATTACCATCCCAATTTCAGGGTCAGAAGCAAATAAGGCTTGAATTTTTTCCACCGCATCAGGTTTCAGGCGGTCATCGGAATCCAGTTGGACATAATATTCTCCCCGGGCCAATAAAATACCGGAATTGAGACAGAATCCGATATTGTTAATTTGGAGGACCAGCAACTGAACTTCCGGTCGGTCGGCCTGATAATGTTTTCCGCCCGGCAGATATTCCCGAACAACGGGGATGGTCGGGTCATCGGGGCCGCCGTTGACGACGACAATCACTTCTACGGCAGGAATGCTCTGGGCTTGGACACTCTGAATTGCCGTGGCAATGAATTCGGGGCGGTTGTTCACCGGGATTACAATACTGGCAACCAACTCGGGTTTGGGTTGTGCTTCGGGACGGGTACGGTATTGTTGCTGTGGAGCTAGGTAAGCGCCAATCCGCTTCAAATGGCTGGTCAAAACATTTTCTGCTTCTAACTGGGCGTCTTTACTTGCTAGTAAATAATCAAATACATTAGTCTTTGCCGCTACTTTATGAACAGTATATAGATTGCCTGAATAACGATTACTGATATGGACAAGTTCATGTTTTTCCGATAATTTTAACCGAATATCATACAGTGTATTGTATTGTAACGATTCATCAAATCCGCCTACGGACATGAGAGCCGGTACGTGATAGAAGAAGACATTTCCATAATCCTGATTATCCCGGACTCGGCCAGGATGTTGATGAAGAAGGTGAACATCACTGGTAACGGTAGCATCTGATACGGCATAATCGGAATAGATCATACCCCAGCGAGGATGGCGTAACGATGTCAATAGCAATAAGTCAAGGGCATCGCCATTGAGATCGATCTTAGCAGTACGATCGTCGATGATCATCAGGTATTCCGGCTGCGATTCATGGGTTACGGTATTCAATAAATGTCCTAATGTATTTTCAGCCAGGCTGTACTTTTCACCCGATTCGCGGGAAAACGAGATGAAGTCGATGGTGAGATTATCACCGGAGTTCATATCAGAAGGAGACAATGACTGACCTCCCAATTGTATTACGGTTACATGTTTCATATCATTCCTAATATTGAAGAAAAATGGATTGAGTTGAGGGGTGCAAACTAATGAGAAATTTTGCGGAGTTGGATAGCGAATTGTTTTAAATTGAAAGAAATTGACAGAAAGGATCACAGCCATGGTGATTCGATGGGTGCTTACCGCATGGTTTTTCTCTCACATTCTTCTGGCCGGTTCCGTGCAGACCGTGGCGGTGTACAGTGTCGCCATGGATACGACATTGAACAATATTGTCGTACTACCAGATCGGGATGAATTGTCCGTACAAATGTTTCCAGCAATATATCTCTTACATGGTTGGAGCGGCAGCTATGAAGATTGGATCCGGGAAACGGATCTGATACGTCTGGCGGATGAATACCGGGTAATCATCATCTGTCCGGAGGGCGGATATGCAGGCTGGTATTTGGATAGTCCGGTCAATGGAAAAAACCGGTTTACCACTTATGTTGGGCGCGAACTTGCGGATTGGATAGATGAAACTTTCCCCACCAGGAAGGAACGGACCTTCCGGGCCATAACCGGGCTAAGCATGGGCGGACACGGAGCCCTATACATTGCAGGTCAATATCCGACCACCTTTGCCGGCGCCGGTTCCATGAGTGGCGTCCTAGACCTGACACAAACTCGTTTTGCCGACGATATTCGGTTGCTCATGGGATTATCGGAAATCAAAGATTTAATACCGTATTCTGTCTCAGGGAATATTGCTGCATTGAAGAATATCTCACCCGTAATCATTATCGACTGCGGTGTGGATGATGCCTTTATCACGGCGAATCGTGAGGTTCACCAGGCAATGATTCGTGACGAATTACCCCATACCTATATTGAACGACCGGGGGGACATTCCTGGAATTATTGGACCAACGCACTGGAATATCATATTCTGTTTTTTATAAAAGAATTGAACTGGCCTAATCGTTAATTCCGGGAAACAATATTTCCGTGAATATCCCAGGTAATCCGGCTGATCTGCTGCCCGTCTTCAAAGGTTGATTTATACAATGGTTCACCGGACATGAACCACCCTAATTGTTCGCCGTCCAGATTGCCGGCATGGTAATTCTTTTCATACTTTTTTTGGCCGTTGCGATGCCATTCAATCCAGGGACCATCGGGTAAATCATTGTTCATTTGCCGTTGCCGCTGTTTCCGTCCGTTTTCGAAATACAATATTTCCGTTCTTAGGTTGGAATTCTTCGCTTCCGGGTAAATCCAGACTTCCTTGGGACTGCCATCGGGGAACCGATGTACCACGATTTCATTTTTCGGCGCCTGGTCGCTGCACTGGATTGCCAGCAGCAGAATGAAGAGATAACCGGCCCGGAGTGGATTTCTTCTGGTGATTTTCATGGTTATCCTTAAATTACAATCAATATTATTATGCTTGAAACTGCCAATGAAAATTAACCTCCGCTGCTTACAAATAATTTTTTTGGTCACGGTTCTGATTTCGTGCAACCAGATTCCCCGAAGTCAAACTTCCTCGTCCTGGGCGGAAAAAACGCTGGCTGGACTGAGTCTGCGGGAAAAAATTTCCCAAATGCTGATATACCATATGAATATGTCTTTTCTGAATGAAAAAGACGCCAAATGGAAGGAAATTTCATCATTGCTGGAATCAGATGGAATTGGCGGTATTCATATTTATTATGGAGAACCAGGCATTGCACGTACTACAATGAATAAAATGAATTCAATGTCCAAAGTCCCGCTGATTTTTGATGGCGATATTGAATATGGAATGCAGTTCCGTTATCATGCCGGAACAGATGTACCGCCTCTTATGGCCATTGGTGCTACCGGAGATCCTCACCTGGCCTATGATGTCGGACGAATCACGGCGATTGAAGCGACGGCCGGTGGAATATTCTGGAATCTGATGCCGGTTCTGGATGTGAACAATAATCCTCAAAACCCCATAATTAATACACGTTCGTTCGGGGAAGATGCCGAAATGGTGGTTGCGTTCGGTCGCGAATATATCCGCGGGTTACAGGATTATGGCATGGCCGCCACAGCCAAACATTTTCCCGGGCATGGTGATACGGGCACCGATTCTCATTCGCGGTTGGCCATCATTCCCAGCGATAGCACCCGTTTGTGGTCCCTGGAATTGAAACCCTTCGCCGCGGCCATTGAGGTCGGTGTGGACGCCGTTATGATCGCCCATGTATCGGCACCTGACTTTCAACCCAACGACCGAACTCCGGCCACGTTGTCTCCCTTCTGGATTCAGGATATACTGAGAAAGGAAATGGGATTCCGGGGCATCGTGATTACGGATGCCATGGGAATGGGAGGCGTGGCACAGAATTTTTCCCAGCGTTACGCCCTGGTGGAAACCATCAAGGCCGGGAGTGATGTTATCATTACAACGGGGAATTATCGTGAAAATATCGATATAATTGAGGATGCCGTCAACCGTGGTTTGATTACCCGGGAGCGCATTGATGAGGCCAGTTTGCGCATGTTGCGATTGAAGGAAAAACTGGGATTGCACCGACGGGAAAATCTGGTGGATGATACGATTTTTCAAAATCTTGGCGACCCGGAGATTGCAAAAATAGCTGCAAATATTGCTGAAAAAGCCATCACTCTTGTCAAACGTAATCCGGATGCGTTTCCCTTGACAGATGATCGTCCGGTTTATGTTATTGATTTATATGGTCGTCCCCAGGCTCACAGCATTTCAACAATTTCACAAATGATATTCAATCATTTTTCGGATGTGAAAACATATCAGATCGATGAATCGGATTCCACAAACCATACGCGGTTTATTTTGACACAAATACCGGATTCTGCCACAGTCGTTATTAACGCCTTTGTAATACCCCGAGCCTGGAAAGATGAAATTTATTTAAACCGGGTCCAGTCCGATTTCATGAAACTGGTGGAGCAGAAGAAGACACGCACGATCCTAATCAGTTTCGGAAATCCCTATCTGATCAAGCAATCCCCAGGGATTGAAACTTATATCTGCGCCTATAAATCGGACGGTTTGATGCAGCGCGCTGCCTTCCGGGCATTGATCGGAGCAGCCCCAATCTCCGGAAAACTGCCGGTGACAATTCCCGATGTAGCCGCTCTGGGGGACGGTATCTCGTTACCGAAAGTTTCAGATGAAATACGCCGTGAAGAACCAGAGAAATCCCCGGTATTACAGCGGGTACTGCCTTATGAAGTGAATGCCCAAACTGATAATGTTCTGCGTCTGCTGAATGAGGCCATTGCCGATTCGGCCTGGCCGGGAGCAGTCCTCTTGGCCGCCAAAGATGGTAAAATATTTCTGCATGCCGCCACGGGGCATAAAACGTATCAAAGAACCGAAACGGTTCATCGTGGAGACATTTTCGACTTGGCTTCCATTACAAAAGTGATTGCCACAACCACCGCCGTCATGCAACTCCATGAACAGGGCCGAATCGAGTTGGATGATCCGGTGGTACAATATTTACCAGCCTTTCGCAGTCTGGGGAAGGGGGCCCTTGATAAATCCAAAGTCACTATTCGGCAATTATTGACCCATACGTCGGGACTGCCCCCGTTTCGCCAATATTTTCTCATGGAAGGAACGGTCCAGGCCCGGGTTGACAGCGTTTTGCGCACAGGCCTGATCTATACACCGGGTGACACGATGGTGTATTCCGACGTGGGCATCATTAGTTTGGGCAAAGTAGTGGAAGCCGTATCGGGACAATCCCTGGACCAATATTGTGCCGATCATATATTCATTCCTCTTGGAATGGTCAATACGATGTTCAATCCGGACCCGGCCCGAATGCATCGAATCATGCCTACGGAATTCAGTCCTCTAGACGGGCAACTTATCCGGGGTCATGTTCATGATGAAAATTCCTACAGCATGGGAGGCACTACCGGGCATGCCGGGCTGTTTTCCACGGCATATGATATAGGCATTTTCTCTCAGATGATGCTGAACGGTGGCGAATATCAGGATACGAGAATTCTTCACCCGGAAACCATTGATTTATTTATTCGTCGGGCCAATGTGATTTCCGGCAGTTCCCGGTGTCTGGGATGGGACAGTCCCTCCGGTCGTGCCTCCGGTGGTGTCTATTTGAGCGGAAACAGTTTTGGTCATACCGGATTTACCGGTACATCGTTATGGATTGACCCTGACAATGAAATGTTTGTCATCCTGTTAACCAATGCCGTACACCCCAACCGATCATGGAAATCACCAAAATATTACCAATGGCGGCAGCGGATTCATTCCGCGGTCTATGAATCGCTGGGATTTACACAACCAAACCCGGAACTGGAATGGATTAAACAATGGGAATAAAACTGCTACCAATTATCATCAATATTTTACTAAGCATCACCATGCTGACAGGCCAGGACTGGGATTGGGTTCAGGACCTGCCTAAACCGTACACCCTTTCCGAATCAGAAATATCTACATATTTATACCAATTTCAGACACGGTTCCCCGATTATCAGGATCGGTTGAAAGCCTTGGCCCTGTGGCGTTTGGGAACACCATATAAGATATACCAGCTGGGGGAAGAGAAAGAACCGGACCCCGACCCAATCATCCGCCTGGACGTGTCCGACTGTACGGCCCATGTTCTCACCTCCATTGCCTGTGCCCACAGCGCAAATTGGGAAGAAGCCCGGCAGAGGATGATTGACATTCATTACAAACCGGATGAAACGGGGCATAAGGTTCCTTCCTATGAAAAGCGCTGGCATTTCACGGCGGACCGGATTACCCACAATCCCTATACCGTGGATATAACGCCATCGCTGTTGGATAAGAAGAAACTGGTTGAAACCGGGTTGGTCTTAAATCTAAAAACCAATGGCGAGGAATTTCTGGATATCGACTGGCAGGAAAACTTTCACGGCTATTACATCCCCAGTGAGGAGATTACGCCGGCATTATTGCAGAAGCTTCCGGAAATTGCCGGAATTGCTTTTGTACGAAAAGATTACAGGAAAAATGGGATTCTGATCGCGCACGAAGGCATGATGAGTGACAGGGCTGATGTGTTGCACGCTTCAATGGAGGCCGGGGCCACAGTTCGCGTTCCGTTTATGGATTATTATTTTCGTGATGGCGGACCTTTATTTGACGGCGTCATGTTCTATCGGTTTGTGGAACAAAAATAAAATGCCTGAATCGGCGTTCAGGATTGCGGTGGCTGTGAATTTTCCTTTCCGTTTTGAGAAAACTATAACCAATTAGGCTGCGATCATGTTACACACTGTTGATTGGATCATCATTCTACTATATTTTCTCCTGAATGCCGGCATCATCGCTTATTATTCCCGCCGGGCTGGACAAAGCCTCAACGAATATTTTCTTTCGGGTCGGAGTCTACCCTGGTATGTAGCCGGGACGACAATGGTTGCCACAACCTTTGCTGCTGATACACCGCTGGCAGTTACCGAATTGGTGGCCAGAAATGGGATTGCAGGTAACTGGTTGTGGTGGAATATGTTAATCGGTGGAATGTTTACCGCTTTTTTCTTTGCCAAATTATGGCGCCGTGCCAATATTATGACTGATGTGGAGTTCGTTGAAATACGCTATGACGGGAAACCGGCTGCTTTTCTCAGGGGGTTTCGTGCCATTTATCTAGGTCTCTTTATGAATATTGTCATCATGGGTTGGGTTAATCTGGCCATGGTGAAAGTATTGCGTGTCATGTTTCCTGACTTTACATTTTTCGGAATTCATGAATTATCTGTAGCGGGATTTACCTTTTCGTCACATCTGCTTCTGGTAGGGAGTCTTCTTTTCCTGGTGGCCGTATATTCCTCCCTGGCGGGGTTATGGGGTGTGGCTATCACCGATATGGTTCAATTTACCCTGGCTATGGTGGGAACCGTCGCACTGGCGATTGTGGTACTGGGCATACCTGAAATCGGCGGACTGAAGGGATTGAAAGCCGCCCTGCCGGAGGATGTATTTCGTTTTACGCCCGTCGTGGGTAATTTGTCGACAACCGTATCTGGTGTTTTGACCTTATCGGTTTCTTCCTTTATTGCTTTCATCGGTGTACAGTGGTGGGCGTCCTGGTATCCGGGAGCGGAGCCTGGTGGCGGCGGATACGTAGCGCAACGGATGATGTCGGCCAAGAATGAAAACCATTCCGTAGGTGCTACACTTTGGTTCATGATCGCCCACTATGCTTTGCGGCCCTGGCCTTGGATTATTGTCGCGCTGGCTTCCATGGTATTGTATCCTCAGCTGGCAGATGCCGATAAAGGTGCCGGCTATGTCATGGTCATGCGCGATTATCTGCCCACAGGTTTGCTGGGTTTGCTAATGGCTGCCTTCCTGGCCGCTTTCATGTCCACCATTTCCACGCAGTTAAACTGGGGGACATCCTATATTGTCAACGATTTCTACAAACGATTCTTCCATCGTGGGAAAGATGAACGGCAATTGGTGTTTATTTCCCGTATCACCACGTTGGTATTGATGATTATTTCCCTGGTACTCACCACAAAAATGGACCGGATCAGCGATGCATGGACCTTTATTCTGGAATGCAGTGCCGGAATTGGTCTGGTGCTGATTTTGCGCTGGTTCTGGTGGCGCGTCAATGCCTGGAGTGAAATTACTGCCATGGTAGCTCCCCTGATTTTATATCCTTTCCTTCCCGGTGATGTTCAATTTCCCGATACGCTGTTTATCATTGTTTGCTGGTCGACCTTCTGGTGGGTCGCCGTAACCTGTTTCACGAAACCAACCGACTCTGCAACACTGGAATCCTTTTATCAACGAGTGTCTCCGGGAGGTTGGTGGGGCGCTATAGGTGGACACCGTGAATCGAATCATTCTATCCGATGGCTGGCTATATGCTGGCTCTCTGCCACTATCAGCGTCTATGCCGTTTTGTTTGCTATCGGGCATTTTCTGTTTCATTCGGCAGAGACCGGATTCCTTCTGCTGATTGTGGGGTTGGTTACCGGTCTGGGAGTCAAATACGCCCTGGGGAAAGCCAATCCTGTAATTAATTAATGACGGGGGAGCAGATTGCTTGCGATAATGATTCAAAGTATTTAGTTTCAAAGGATGGAATTTGCTGAAAGATTATTAACTATTTTACAATTAAGAAAACTTACCGAATGGATTTGGTGATGAGAAAACTACAACAACACATTCTTCCCCTGCTTTTATCACTTCTTTTTGTAAATATTCTATTTGCCGGGACAACAGGGAAAATCACTGGTACCGTAACGGCTGAGGCCGATGGTGCTCTATTAGCGGGAGCCAATATTCTGATTTCCGGCACCTATCTAGGAACATCATCAGATGTGGATGGCCATTATACAATCCTGAATGTTCCTCCCGGCGAATATGATTTGGTTGTTTCCATGATTGGATTCAAGAAAACCACGGTTCGGCAAGTAAGGGTTGAAATAGATTTGACGACCATTGTTGATGTCGTTCTCCCTGTGGAAGTCCTGGAGGGCGAAAGTGTTGAAGTCATTGCCGAACACAAGGTGGTCAAAGCAGATGTTGCCGCCAGCCAATTGAGTGTTACCAATGATGAAATTGAATCATTGCCCGTTACTACGTTAGGGGAAATCGTGGGATTGAAGGCCGGCATTACATCCACTCTGGGTATTCGGGGCAGCGGATCAGACCAGACCATGCTGATGATTGATGGTGTCACTTTACGGGATAGTCGCAATGATGCGCCTATTACCGGCATACCCCTCAGTTCCATCCAGGAGGTTTCGGTCCAAACCGGCGGATTTAATGCAGAATACAATAATGTACGTGGCGGAATCATCAATGTGGTTTCGAAAGAAGGCGATCCCCAGAAATATTCGGCCACGATTACTACCAAGTACAGCCCCCCGGCGGCCAAACATTTCGGTGATCCTGTTTTTCAGTCCGAATCTTACTGGTTGAAGCCGTTTTTATGGGACAGCACGGCCTGGTACGGTACGGAAAACGGTCCGTGGGATGAATATGACCGGCGACAGTATGCACCTTTTGACGGGTGGGTTGCTATAGCGGCAGCAACATTGAGCGATGATGATCCAAGCAATGATCTGACACCAACGGCGGCAAAGCGTTTGTTCGAATGGCAGCATCGAAAAGACGGTGTGATCCGTGATCCTGATTATACCATTGATCTGGGTTTTGGTGGCCCCGTTCCCTTTATCAGCGAAAAGTTGGGAAATCTACGATTTTATTATTCGCGGATAGAAGAACAGAACATGTATTTATTCCCCCTGGCAACGGATGGTAGAAATACCTATGGCAATGTGCTGAAGATAACTTCTGATTTAGCAAAAAATATGAAATTGTCAGCTTCCACTTTATGGAATGGTATGACAGCCACCAATGCTTCCCGGGCGGGCGGCACATCGTATTTCTATTCTGTGGCCGGTGTAGCCGGTATTGTGGACCGAACCGGATTTACCATCCCCTGGCGTATTTTCACCAATGATTATTTTTCTGAAACAACACGGGAAAACCGGACGTACTCCCTGTCTTTTTCCCACGTATTATCACCGACTACGTTTTATGAATTACGGTGGCAGACCACCGAGAATCGTTATCTGACAGGTCCTGGACGACGTAGAAACACAGAAAAACTTTTTGAAATATTCCCTGGGTATCAGGTGGATGAACAACCCTTTGGTTTCATGGATGAATTCATGTCCAGCGTGGATGGTGGCCTCACGCTTGGCGGCCCCATTTCAACGGCCCGGGATTCTACCGTAGTATCTTCCTTCTCTTTATCGGGAAACTATACTACGCAATATTCCACCAATCATCAGCTGAAGACCGGGTTTGAATATATTTCCTATGATATAAATATGCAGTTCGGTTCCATTAATAAAGTCTTGCCGGAAGGAAATACTTGGGCTGAATTCAGTACTAACCCCTATCGCTTTAATGCATACATCCAGGATAAAATAGAATTCAAGGGTCTGGTTGCCATTCTGGGGCTGAGCGGAGAATATTACGATCCCAATGGAAAGTGGTTTTCCTTTGATACCTTTGATAAGGATTTCTTTTATTACGACCAAGATGGAATCTGGGACTCAAAATTCGCGAAAAATGCTAAGGCTGTTAAAGTGCTCAATCCGCGGCTGGCCTTTTCCCATCCCATTACTGATGTATCAAAACTCTATTTTAATTACGGTCATTATAACCAATCGGCAACGGCCGAAGCATTGTACAGAATACAAAGGAATAGTGTGGGTGCCATTCGGTACCTGGGAGATCCCAGTATTGATCCGGCCAATACGATTTCCTATGAATTGGGTTTTGACCGTGCCATCGCAAACATGTATTTACTGCGTATTTCGGCCTATTATAAGGACGTAACCAATGAACAGGATTGGACACAGATTATCAGTTCGGACGGTAAGATTAATTCCTATATCATGACCAATAACCTGTATGAAGACATTCGCGGTTTTGAAATCGAAATGTCCAAACGCTTTGGAAACTGGTATACTGGAATGGTGAATTATGAATACCGTGTTTCCACTTCCGGCTATTTTGATATTGGTAAACAATTCCAGAATCCGGCCGAACAAACGGAATATGAAAAGACAAACCGCTATCAGTCCAAACCATTGCCGACACCGCGGGCCAAGGGATATGTGGATATATTTTCACCCAAGAAATTTGGTCCTGCATTGGGTACGGTCTATCCTCTGGGCGGATGGCACTTTAATATTATTGGGCGTTGGACCAGCGGATCCTGGTTCACGTATAATCCCAACCGGATACGGGGTATTCAGTTTAATGTACAGTGGAAAGATTATTATAATTTCGACTTAAAAGTGTCAAAGATTTTTGCCTTCAAGCAATTTTCCGTCAAAGTCTTTGCCGATATATTCAATGTATTGAATCTCAAGCGGTTTTCTGGTGAATCGTTTGCCGATGGTTATGATTTTGATGATTATATGCAATCTTTACACTTGCCCAAGAGTGTAGGGGAAAAGCTGCTGTATGGAAATATTCCCGGTAACGATCAGCCGGGAGATTATCGTCGGGATGGTGTTGAATTTGTTCCCATTGAATCGGTGGTTTCTCTCACGAATGTGCAGAATCCAAACACACGGGCCATTTATTTCAACCAGGCGGATGAAATATATTATCAATATACTGGAGCCGGCTGGCAGGAGACGGAAACATCATTCCTGAAACGGGTCCTGGATGACAAGGCGTATATCGATATGCCCAATCAGACCTATTTTACTTTCCTGAACCCCCGGGACGTATTCTTTGGTCTCAATATCACTTACAACTTCTAAAGAAGGTTTTGTATGCGTAAAACATTATCATGGATCATCGTTGTATTGCTTGTCTCATCCTCCGGATGGGGCGACGAGGTTCGATGGATATCGGTTGGTCAGCTTCATGATTGGTTCAGTAGCGGTGGCTGTGAAATTGAAGTCGGCCGTCGCCATCTGATTCCCGACCAGCAGGATGGCCTGCAGTGGCCGGCTCAATTCCGTTATCAGGATGTAAAAGCAGCCAAGGCATTCTGGATCGGTGCCACGAATTATGCCGATCCCATTACGGGACAAACTTACCCGGCGAAAGTCGTCCATGTCGGCCCCCGGGTGATGAATGAACTGGCGGAATTCATGCCGACGGATTTTCGACTGATTGCCCGTTATCCCCGTCCGGTCGTGCTGGTGGATGGTTTGCCAGCCTCGGAGCTGGACTTTACCGATCTGGTGGATGAAGTGGATGAAACAATTCCCAGTGACCGTTTAATCATTAATTCGACCAATACCAGCCTGGGGATCACGGTGACGCGTAAGATCTACGGTTACAGTCAACCGAATCATGATAATTACTATATTGTAACCTATACGTTTAAGAATACGGGGATTTACGATGTAAATGGAAATAAGCAATCCGTCACATTGAACGATGTGTACATGTTTTGGCAGGAACGCTATGCCATGACAAAGGAAGCATGTTCTTACGGATATTTCTGGATGCCGCAAAATGCCACCTGGGGACGTAATACGATGAATGAAGTTCTGGGCGAATATGGCAACTATTCCGCCGGTGATCCCGATAATCCTTTCCGGGTCTCCTATGCCTGGCATGGTTTACACTCCGGTTTTGGTGGACCGGGGGACAATATCGGTGCTCCGTACTTTAACGGTAACGGTCGTCTGGGAGCGGCGCAATTTGCCGGAGTAATGACAATCCATGCTGATAAATCACCGGATGATCATTCCAATGACCCCATGCAACCCACATCTACACCGTTTCCCGATTCGGATGGTCCCTACAATTCCGGCAACGACCATTTCAATGCTGCAAAAATGTCTGATGAATATGCCCTCATGAGCAGTGGTCATCCGGCAGCCAGCCATGCCGAAGAAGTGGGAACCGGGTTTGCTGATCAATACGGCCAAACCGGTGGCGGATATTCCATTGGCCGGGGGTACGGTCCCTATACCATGGCACCGGGCGATAGTCTGACAGTTGTTACCGTGGAAGCAGTTGCCGGTCTGTCACGGAAACATGCCATTGAAATCGGTGCCGATTGGTTGTCGGGTGTTGTAAGTAATGATCAAAAGAATACGCTGGTCATGTCAGGGAAGGATTCCCTGTTCCAGGCTTTTACCCGCGCACAGAATACCTGGGATAATGGTTTGTCCATTCCCCATGAACCACCGCCCCCGGACCAGTTTACGGTAACATCGGGCGGAGACAGGATCATCCTGGAATGGTCCAATACGGCGGAATCCTGGCCCAATCTTACGGGATACAGGATTTACCGGGCCGTTCAGGTTTTTGATACGACCTACACGTTGCTAGCGGAGCTGCCGGTGGGGGAAACGCGCTATGAAGATCATTCCGCCATTCGTGGATTCGATTATTTCTACTACATCACGACCGTTGATGACGGTTCCACGAATGATATCCATCCCGGAGTTCCCATGGAGAGCAGTTTATTTTATACCCGGACCAATCAACCGGCCTTTCTGAAAAGGCAGCCCGGAACACTGGATCGAATTAGGGTTGTGCCGAATCCCTATAATATCCGGGCGCGGGAGCTTCAATATGGCACCGATGCCGGTTCCGACCGGATCATGTTCCTGGATATTCCACCGACCTGCAAAATCCGTATTTTTACCGAACGTGGTGATTTGATTTATTCCATCGACCACTTGGATGGCAGTGGTGATGAAGTCTGGAATTCCATTACCAGTTCCCGGCAGGTCGTTGTCAGCGGCATGTATATTGCTCATTTTGAGGTATTGGATGATTATATCGACTGGAAAACGGGGATATCAGTGAAAGCGGGAGAATCCATCATAAAGAAATTCATCATTATCCGATGAGGGAAGAAACCATGAATAAATTGATTTCATTTGCCGCAATGAGTTTGTTGTGGTTGGGCTGTGATAATTATTCCGATGAAACATTTACCATTAACGCCATTGATGAACAGGCCTGTCAGATATTTGAGACAGATACATTATTTAATCAGGTTTCATCTCATTGGATTCCGGATTCAGTAGCTGATGCATCCGGGAAAATTGATTCTCTGTTATCTCTGGGGGCCGTCGTGACGGTTAATCCGGATTCTTTGTGGAAGATCGGTAAAACGGATGATACAACCTTTGTAGTCCTATCCCAGGAAAGCAATGGAACAGTTATTCTCTATACTAATCTGAACGTCAATGTAACGGTGTATGATGCATCCGGTACAGAACAGCAATATGAACCGGTTACGTTGGACCTGGAAACAATTGCTGCCTGCAATGAAATTGTCGGGCGGAAGGAATATGTATTGACAGCCGGACAATTCTTGGTTCGGTTGGCAATGGAGGAAGGACGCGGGTTTAAAATGATCGTGTTAAATAAGGAATAAGCGATGAAGGCATCATTCATAAAAACAATCGCTGCAATGAGTTTATTATCTACGCTGGCCATATCCGGGGACATAAAGCTGGCTCAAACTGGGTTTCAGTTCTTGAGTGTCGCCTCTGATGCCCGTGCTACCGCCATGGCGGAGGCAATGACCACGATGAAGGGGTATTCCAATTCGGTATTCTTTAATCCGGCCGGGATGGCACGAACAAAGAATTTTCTGTCAGCGAACTTCAGCCAAAATTCATTCATTGCCGATATAAATTATATAACGGCCAGTGTCAGTATTGTCCCGGCACAAGGGAAATACGGTGTATTTGCCTTCAGTGCGCAATCCGTGGACTATGGCAAGATTCAGGGAACAATGGTCTGGGAAAATGATGCCGGCTATATTGATACCGAAATCATGCAACCAACGGCCTTGGCTGTCGGCATAGGGTATGCCAAGGCGTTATCCGATAAATTTTCTGTCGGTGGTCACGTGAAATCAACCTACCAGTATCTAGGACGTAGTGTCATCCCAGAAACGGATTCCACCAATACAACCATTAAGAACTGGGTTTCCACTATGGCCTATGATTTCGGGACCATCTATGAAACGGGCTGGAAAGATTTTTCCTTCGGTATGACCGTCAGGAATTTCTCGCAGGAAATCAAATATCAGAATGAAGGATTTCAGTTGCCCCTGACATTTGCCTTGGGCGGCTCCGTTGATCTGGCCCAGTTTTCATTCTTATCTCTGTTAAAAACCCCACTCAATCCTGATGCTCGCTTTATGCTGTCGATTGACGCACTACATCCCCGGTCCTATGCCGAACGTTTGAATATTGGCATGGAATACAATCCCCTTTCGGTCTTATTCCTGCGGGCCGGGTATTACGGGAATTATGATGAACGCTCATTGACCTATGGCGTTGGAATCCAACTGAACCGCAAGGAGCGGGGAATTTCCATCGACTATGCCTTTACGCCTTTCGGCGTCTTTAATAATATCCATCAATTATCTTATCAGATCACATTATAAGTGATAAAAGGATGCTGATCATGAAACGATTTACGTTGATTTTAGGACTGATAACCATTGGACTCTTCAGTTGTGAGAGTCCCAATTATCCGGAAAAAATATATAATGATAATCCGGACGTTTTACCCGACCCGGTTATCACGTCAATTGCTCCGGCGGATTCGGCCTTTGCCGGGATTGGAATCCTGACGATAACGGGAGAAAATTTTGGTTCCGATATCAATCGCTGCCAAATCTATTTCAACGGGAATCCCGGCGAAATTCAGTCCCTATCTGCCACCGAATTAGTCGTCAAAGCGCCGAACCTTGTGGCCGACAGCGTTAAAATTCAGATTTCCGTCATCGGGGCCTATGAATTTGCGGAGTGGGATAACTATAAGCTATTTCCGGCCGTTGTTTCCTGGGGCGGGTTTGATCCGTTGGGTACGAACCTCTGGGCCATTGCCATCGATAACAGCGAAAATCTTTTTGTTTCCGAATCGGAAAACAGGGAAATCCTGCGGGTGTTTCCCAACGGAGAGGCGGATTCAGTAACCTTTGCGGCTCATTCGGCAAAACAGAAAGCGATTGGAATGCGCTATTATGCGGCGAACAGTTCGCTGATTCTGGCCATGTCACATAAGAATATTTATGAGGTTGACGAAGGGAATGACGCCAACAATATCGTACGGCTCCCCAGTAATACACGGGCCTATGATCTGGATTTCGATTCATATGGAAATATGTATGCCGGCGGCCGACGGAATGTCTTATACCGGATCAATTTGGGAGCCGGTGAATCATCCTTTACCAGTGCCGTCACATTTCCCGACGACGTGCATTTAAACGCCATTCGTGTTTTTGAAGATTATGTTTACGTCATCGGAGAATACATCGGGTCGGACACCACGGCTGTGCTCTATGGTATCTATCGCACAGCAATCGTCAGCTCTGATTCGTTGGGTCCCGTAGAATTGTTGTTGGATTGGGAAGCCGCTCTGGGAGCAGATGCTACAAAACCATTTGATTTAACATTTGCACTTGACGGTACATTGATTGTCGGCGTGGATTACATTGATCCATCTTCGCTGGCCAGTCTGGGGCCGGCCCTGTATAAGGTTTCGCCTCCGTATGCCGATGCCACACCGGAACCGATCTATGCCGAAGTCTTGCCAGCCCCGGCCACCAAACTTACCTGGGGAAACAATAACTACCTCTATGTGAACAGCCGAAATACAGCCACTGTTCCCGATGGTGCTTCCTGGGATTATAATCCCGTGAATTACAAAGGGCTATTCCGAGTGGATATGACCAAACAGGGAGCACCATACTACGGTCGGACGAACTAGGCTTTTATAATGTGGAACCATGGGAAATATGTAATAATCTCATTATTATTTATTACCATTTCCCTGGCCGGTGTAACCGGTAAAATCTCCGGAATTGTCACATCATCCGAAACAAATGATCCCTTACCGGGTGTAAATGTGTATTTGCCAAATATCGGTGCCGGCGCGGTATCTCAGACTGACGGGTTCTATACATTACTAAATATTCCTCCCGGAAATTATTCTCTCTATGCGCAAATTATTGGCTATGCCACGTTAATTGTCAATGATGTGCGTGTCGAAATCGATCAGACGACCCAGATCAATCTGAGTATGCAACTGGAAGCAGTGGAATTAAGTGAAGTGACGGTTACTGCCGAACGTCGCTATGTGGAACCGGATGTGTCCGCCAGTACCATTTCCATTACTTCAGAATCAATTGAGAAAATGCCTGTTTCCGATGTGGACCAGGTTCTTGGTTTACAGGCCGGGTTGCGGGGATTGTCTATTCGGGGCAGCGCTGCGAACCAGGCCGGCGTATATATTGATGGATTTCTTCAGAACGACGCCAGAAGTTTCACGCCTGTGACCACGACATCGCTGCTTGGCTTGACCGATATACAGGTTCAATCCGGCGGTTTTAATGCTGAGTACGGGAACGTGCGTTCCGGAATCATCAATATTGTGAATAAAGAAGGGAGCCGTGATCGGTACCATGGGGCGGCTGCCCTGTATTACCGTCCGCCGGGTCCCAAGCATTTCGGACCGTCGCTTTATGATCCTGATTCCTATTTTTTACGTCCCTACCTGGATTCGACGGTGTGCTGGACGGGAACTTCGTCCGGCGGATGGGATGATTATACCCAAAAACAGTACCCTGCCTTTGAGGGCTGGAATGCCATTTCGCAAAATACATTGAAAGATGCCGATCCGACAAACGACCTTACGCCACAGCAGGCTCAGCAAGTATTTCTCTGGCAGCATCGTCGCAACGGGGATATTCATGAGCCGGATCGAGTCATTGATATGGCTCTTGGTGGTCCTCTGGGAGAAATGCCGGGATTGGGACTGATCCGGTTCTATTTATCCCATTATTCGGAAGAATCCATGTTCATATTTCCGTTGTCCAAGGACCGGTATTCCAATGCCAACACACGACTGAAATTCAATATTGACACTTCAGACAAATTAAAAATCCTAACAGAATTACATTATGAGGAAACGGGTTCCGTTTCCCCCTATAACTGGACGACTACACCCACCGGCTATGTGCTGAAATCCGATCAATCAGTCGCCAATCTGCTGAATGCCAACGCGGCAGCCGTATTATTCATGCCGGGTTATTATTCCCCCACGGAAATTTATCGGTCGGGTCTGGGCATTAAACTGAATTATATCATCGATCAGAGCAGTTATATCGAAAGCATTTTTCAATATTCCAATTCACGATATAAAACATATCAGACACCCTTACGGGACACGTCTCGAACCATCGAATTATTTACGGATTATTTTGTCGATGAGGCACCCTACGGGTATTGGGGTTACGGCGTTTCTGGAATTGACGGTATGAATATTGGCGGGTGGATGAATATCGGCCGTGACAAGTCGACGGTTTCGGCTACCATAGCGAAATTGGATTATACCAATCAAATCAACCCCAATAACCTGATCAAGACGGGCATTGAATTTATTCAGAATCGGTTTGATGTTTTTTCCTTTGCAAGGAATCCTTCAATGTCCACTTGGAACCGCGATCTGGTATATTCCGTCGATCCCTATCGTTTATCATTGTATTTCCAGGATAAAATTGAATTTGAAGGGTTTGTTGCCAATCTTGGCCTGAGAGCAGAGCGTTCCAGTTCAAATACGGTTGAGTATGTTTTGAATCCCTTTGATGAGCAACTCAGTCAAGGATTGGGGAATGAGATTGAAGATTCTACCAAAACTCGCCAGCCGGATATTCAGAATTCACTGAATCCACGGCTGGGCATTTCCTTTCCTATTTCCGAGGTATCGAAATTATTCTTTAATTACGGGCATTTCTATTCCGAACCGAATTCCCAATATCGTTTTGGCATTCAAAGAGAATCCAACGGGCTGGTCACTAACTTGGGGAATCCCAACCTGGCCTATGAGAAGACCATTGCCTATGAACTGGGCTTCAGTCGCATTTTAAGGGAAATATACTTACTGAATGTAACGGCGTATTATAAAGATGTGACCAACCAAATCGGCTGGATTTATTATCAAAGCCTGAATGGTTCGGTCAAATACCGGAAAGCGGTTAATAATAATTATGAAGATATTCGCGGCATTGAATTTATCCTGGAAAAAGTCCGGGGTGACTGGTTCACGGGATTCATTAATTACACCTATCTGGTAAAAACATCTGGATATTTCGGCTTAACCAGCTATTACGAAGATCCTAATCTCCAGCGTGAATATGAAGTGGTAAATCCACAATTATCGCGTCCCCATCCGCAACCATATATCAATGCTGTTTTGAACGTCACATCTCCCGAAAAATTTGGACCAGACTTTGCAGGTGTTTATCCTCTGGAAGGGTGGGTCTTCAGCACGATTTACAGTTATGAAACCGGCGCCTATTCCACTTACAATCCCAGCGGGAAACCGGGTATTGTTGATAATGTGCAATGGAAAAATAAATGGTTCGTGGATTTACGCCTGGCAAAATCATTTTCCTTTAAACCAGCGCGGGTGAATTTCTTTATTGATGTGACAAATGTGTTGAATAAAAAGTATTTGAATTCGGCCGGGTTTGCCGACAGTTATGATTATATCAACTATGTTGAGTCATTGCATTTTGACTGGGAAGAGGGCAAGGAGAAAGGCTATGATCGGCTGGGAGAGTACCGCAGTTATGATACACCCTACCAGCCCTTTGATCCGGTGGATCCGGATAATTTGACGGCCGAGGAAAAAAAGATCCTTGAAACCAAAGCCTATATTGATATGCCAAATCTCCAACCCGTTTCCTTTCTGAATCTGCGGGATATCGTAATTGGTCTTACGGTGAAATTATAATTTATGAAAAAACAAATTTTTCTCATCCTCTTCCTGGGATTCAGTCTGGCCCAGGTAAACGAAACGGAAAAACGCTATATTCGCATCGGGTCTCTGCAATCCCACTTTTCAGCCTGGGGTTCGGAACGGGCCTGGAATACTTCCTATTATGAAGGTTTGCGCTGGCCGGCGGATTATCCCTTTCAGGATAATGCCGTCATCAAGCGTTCCTGGTTGACCTGTGAATCGTTTACCGACGATAAAAACCAGTTCTGGAATGCCTACGGTTTGTATTTCGCACTGAGCTATGTTGGTACCGGCATTTTTCCCATGGAAATGAAACAGATCGCAAAATTCGAACCGCCGGCGGTTTATGTCGATGGTGTCAATCTTTCTGCCCCCTATCTTGGTGATATCGATGAATATGATACCGACCTGCCGGCAGACAGGAAAATTGTCAATATCGTGAATACAGCCATGGGATTGACCATGAACCGGACGATTTATGCTTTCTCCCAGGAATATCATGATAATTATTTCATAAAGGTTTTTACCTTTACCAACACGGGGAATACCGACAGTGATGATGAGATTGAATTGACGGATAGTTTACGGAATGTACGTATTGGCTGGGGAACACGGTACAGCGGGAGCCGGGAAGCATCATGGTATGTCGGAGGATCAGCTTCCTGGGGAAAACATATGTGGGTCACCAAGCGAGGAGAAGATTATGCTTTGCATGCCACGGATCCGCTGACGGAAGCGGATGGCATTGTTGACTGGTTACGCTGCGGGTTCAGTTGGCTGGGACAAAATGCCAATAATTCTTTTGACAATATCGGTGCCCCCAAGCTTACAGGGAAAGGCCGGTTGACATCACCTCATCATGTCGGATCGGTGGTCCTTCATGTGGATATGTCTCCCCATGATTCCACCGATAATCCGGACCAGCCGGTATTTCTGGGCTGGCATGCCGGAGATACCTATCCCAGCGTGGGGAATCTGCAACCTTCGGATGAACAGAATATGCAACGGTTGGCTTCCATGCTGGCCGGGAATCCCTATGGGGGAGCGGATAAGGGCGGTAATACGCGCATGGATGAGCTGGAAGGGGCCTATTCAACAACCAATCTGGTTGACCCGTCAACCGTCCACAATGACGAAGGCGGAACCAATGTCATGATTACCTATGGACCGTTCAACCTGGCGCACGGAGAATCGGTTACCATTGTTGAAGCGGAGGGGATCAACGGTCTGTCCCGGGAAATGTGCGAATTGATTGGTGAACGCTATAAAATTGCCTATGAAAACAGCAATGATGCCGGTCCGTTTGACCTGCCGGATGGTACAACGACCACCGATAAGGATGTGTATAAGAATTCCTGGGTTTATACCGGAAAAGATTCCCTGCTGCTGACGTTCAGTCGGGCAAAACGGAATTATGACAGCGGTTTCGCCACTCCTCAGCCTCCTTTGCCGCCACCGGTATTTAATGTGAATTCAGGTGGGGACCGGATTTTTCTGAGCTGGCTGGCCAGTCTATCAGAAACTGAATCAAATTTCGCCGGCTATGAAGTTTACCGGGCAGTCGGCAAACCGGATACGACTTTTGATATGATTTATTCCGGTCCGGCGGGAATCTATGAATTTGAAGATGTTACGGCCATTCGGGGGTTTTCCTATTATTATTATGTTTGTTCTGTTTCCGATGGCAGTAGGAATACGACAGGAATTGCTAACCCGACTGGTCCGCTACGTAGCAGCCGGTTCTATACGAAAACCAACCGGGCGGCCTTTTTAAAGCGCCAGCAGGGAAGCGGCCTGGATCAAATTCGTGTTGTTCCCAATCCCTACCATATTGCCAACACAGCCCGGCAATTCCCGGGACAACCGGATAAGATCATGTTTTACGATATTCCGGGGAAATGTCGCATTAAGATTTATACTGAACGGGGCGATCTTATTCATGAAATTAACCATCGGGATGGCAGTGGCGATCAGGAGTGGAATTCAGTCACAAAATACCGTCAGGTCATCACATCCGGGTTATATATTGCATATTTTGAGGTACTGGAGGATATTATTGACCCCGTGACTGATGAATTGCTGTACCGCAAAGGGGATTCGACATACAGAAAATTCATAATTATTCGATAGGGAGCATAAGGAGCATAAATCAATTGAAAATATTTCGATTTAGTGTTACCTTGCAACGATAAATATTTCATAATGCTATTCATCTTAAAACCAAACTAACGCAGGGAGTTGCAATGAAGAGAATGCTAACAATATCGTTTTTAGCCCTGATTCTATCAACTGCATTGTTTGCTGACTGGACCTATGACAGTGATTTTGTGGTTGGTAAACAGCCGCACGCGGCTGTGGTAGATGCCAACGGGCGTATTTGGGTAGGTTACTATGCCTATTCGGACACCTTAGGTTTACCGAATGACACAATCCCGATCAAGCCGATTTACGTATATGAACCGGATGGTACACAGGCCTCATTTTCACCGATTCGAACCATTAGTTGGTCGGATGGTCGTGTAGATACAATGTGGAACGGATGCCGGGGTATTTCCTTGGATCACAATGGAAATGTTCTGTATTCGGCCTACAACGATGTCTGGCAGATCAACTATCAGACGGGAGAAGGCATTGGAGCCTTATATGATTTTCCGGGTTCATTAACAGAAGCGGCGACCACTCCGGATGGCTATATGTTCATTACGATGGTCGTTCCCAGCGGTAACCCGATTTGGGTATTTGATGCATCACTGGATTTACCGAATGATTATACAGGTGCAGCCGTTGATTGGAGTGGACTGGTCAATACACTATTTGATGGTGAGAACAATGCGATCAGCCGGACCTTAATCGTGAACAATGCCGGCACCGAGATTTACCATGGTCGGATTTACGGCGGCACGCACAATAATGGAGTATTCCATTATGTTGGTACGGATCCGGAAGGGACTTGGTTAGTGGAAGACATTCTGTACAAGGAAGTCATGTGGGGACAGATTCTGGACTGGGGTCCGGACAGTACCATATGGGTAGGAACGTACTGGGATGTAGCGGAAGGTGATTTCACCGGATATTATGAAATTGATCCGGGTGCCAACCATCAATTGGTGGGTTCCATTGGAACAGGTCAGCCATACGGAGTATCGTTTAATTCTTCGGCGGTTGCCCAGGGTGATACGATTCGTGCGCCTCGCGGGATTACATTCTCAGCGGATGGTAATACGGCTTATGTCTGTGATTTCGATGGTAGCCGGGTGTTGAAATTTACCTATGATGCCACCACCACCACGGTTCCGCCTTATCAGGATGATCCTTCGTTCGCAGGTTGGACCTATGACAGTGATTTTGTGGTTGGTAAACAGCCGCACGCGGCTGTGGTAGATGCCAACGGGCGTATTTGGGTAGGTTACTATGCCTATTCGGACACCTTAGGTTTACCGAATGACACAATCCCGATCAAGCCGATTTACGTATATGAACCGGATGGTACACAGGCCTCATTTTCACCGATTCGAACCATTAGTTGGTCGGATGGTCGTGTAGATACAATGTGGAACGGATGCCGGGGTATTTCCTTGGATCACAATGGAAATGTTCTGTATTCGGCCTACAACGATGTCTGGCAGATCAACTATCAGACGGGAGAAGGCATTGGAGCCTTATATGATTTTCCGGGTTCATTAACAGAAGCGGCGACCACTCCGGATGGCTATATGTTCATTACGATGGTCGTTCCCAGCGGTAACCCGATTTGGGTATTTGATGCATCACTGGATTTACCGAATGATTATACAGGTGCAGCCGTTGATTGGAGTGGACTGGTCAATACACTATTTGATGGTGAGAACAATGCGATCAGCCGGACCTTAATCGTGAACAATGCCGGCACCGAGATTTACCATGGTCGGATTTACGGCGGCACGCACAATAATGGAGTATTCCATTATGTTGGTACGGATCCGGAAGGGACTTGGTTAGTGGAAGACATTCTGTACAAGGAAGTCATGTGGGGACAGATTCTGGACTGGGGTCCGGACAGTACCATATGGGTAGGAACGTACTGGGATGTAGCGGAAGGTGATTTCACCGGATATTATGAAATTGATCCGGGTGCCAACCATCAATTGGTGGGTTCCATTGGAACAGGTCAGCCATACGGAGTATCGTTTAATTCTTCGGCGGTTGCCCAGGGTGATACGATTCGTGCGCCTCGCGGGATTACATTCTCAGCGGATGGTAATACGGCTTATGTCTGTGATTTCGATGGTAGCCGGGTGTTGAAATTTACCGCTGCCCTCTCAACGGATGATAATATTGCCGTTGTTCCGTCAGCCTTCAACCTGTACCAGAACTATCCCAACCCATTCAATCCGACCACGAATATTGAATTCGAACTTTACACGTCCGATAAGGTTAAACTGGTTGTCTATAATGTAATGGGTCGTGAAGTTGCAACATTGGTTAACGGTGTTATGCCGGTTGGACACCATGTGGTTCAATTCAATGCCAATGGATTGGCCAGTGGTATGTATATCTATACCTTAACCAATGGTCAGAGTATGGTTACCAAGCGAATGCTTCTGGTAAAATAATCCCAACTCAGTTGGATCTAAAAGAGCCCGTTATTTTGCGGGCTCTTTTTTTTACCCTTTTGTATTCAACGGCACCCTTCCGCCGCTAACTTCCATCTAATGTTCAAACGGTATATTACAACATTGAAACAACCAGTCTGCATTTTGGCGATGCTTATTCTTGGTGGCTTCATCCAACCGGGGTTAAGTCAACAACCGGAATTACTATTTCAGTATAAAAATGGAATTATCGCCGCCAGGCCTTCTCCGACACGGCCAGTTATTGCCTTTACGACACCCGGTTATTCCGGGCTTTATATCTGGAGGATGGGAACAAAAAAGGTTGAGGAAATTACATCGGCCAAGGCGGCCGGATTTGGCTATGCCTGGTCACCAACCGGTGATGATATTGTTTATAAACCGGCAATATTTTTTCAGAATCGCCGGTATAATTCCCTGGTAGTCTATCATATTAAAACGAATCAAAACCACTATCTCATTTCCGACAGGGAGAATCTTCCTGGGAAGCCGCAGTGGATTGCCCCCAATGCCATTCTATTGCAGGGATATGATGGTGAACCCATTACGGTCAGGGAAAACCCGGCAATCATTTCCCAACCGTATTACCGGGCTATGGGAACACGCATTGAAAAGATTGACCCCTCACTGGGGAGTCGGACAACCGTCACGGATCGACCATATCCCATTTTGACAATTGCCGTCGGTCCGGATCGTGTGCATTTGGCATTCGAAGAATACGGTGGGAATCTGTTTATTCTCAATATCCGGACACAGAAGATCATTGATATTGGCGCCGGAAATAATCCGGTCTGGTCACCAGACGGCAAACAACTGGCCTTTATGAAAACAACGGACGATGGTTATCAAATCCTGTCATCGGACATATACATTGTTCGAGTGGATGGAACCGGTTTACAAAATATAACCGATGGATTTCAGGAATTAGCAATGCGGCCGACCTGGCAACCGGATGGGACATCCATCATCTTTGACAATGATGACACCAAGTTATACGAAATTCGAGTAAACCGATGAAAATATATGGATTACTCGTTTTATTCATGGGTGTATCATTCCCGCAGGTCACGGGCCTGGCCGGGTGGAACATTTTCGTTGATCCGGGACATAGTCAGACGCAAAACATGGGTGTAAACGGATATTCGGAGGCGGAGGAAGTTTTACGGGTAGCCCTGCATTTGAAAAACATTCTCATGTCGCAGACTGATATTGATACGGTGTATTTATCCCGAACCAATGACCAGCAGAATGTTTCCTTATACCAGCGAACCAACTACGCCAATTCGCTGGGTGCGGCCTGGTATCATTCAATACATAGCAATGCCGGGGCTCCGGACCATAATAATACTTTATTGCTGTGGGGTCAATTATACAATGGTCAACCTGACCCTCCTGTGGGTGGTGAAGACATGAGCGCGATCATGATCGACCTTCTGACCCAAGGAATGAGGATTCCTACCATCGGGTCGTGGGGTGATTGCAGTTTTTATTCCTATAGTTCCTATTGTCAATCCTCAGGCGGCCCCTACCTTTATGTCAATCGTAATACCAATATGCCTTCCGAACTGAGCGAAGAGGGGCATCATACCAATCCGACTCAGAATCAATTGGATATGAATGAAGAATATAAACGGTTACTGGCCTATACGTTTTACTGGTCAATTCTTGATTATCATAACATAACCCGGCCTCCGGTTGGGATCTGTACCGGTATAATTCGTGATCTGGAAAGTGGTGAACCAATCAATAATGCAACGGTTGAGATTGACAGTCAGGTTTATACTACTGATTCATACGCATCCCTGTTCCATCAATATTCAAACAATCCGGACGAATTAAGAAACGGGTTCTACTTCATTGAAAACCTGCCCGACACGACATTGAGCCTGATTGTCAGCGCCGATAATTATTACAATGATACCTTGTTGGTTACCATTCAACCGGAGTTTTTCACCTTCCATGATATTGAGTTGCTATCCTCGGCTCCCCCTCAGGTGATTACCACAACACCGGAAGAAGGTTTTCAGGGCTATCCGGCCTGGGATCCCATACGGGTCGATTTTTCCCGTTCCATGTTCCATCCCGGTTTCGATACACTGATTTCCTTTACACCGGAAATTCCCTTTTATATCGGATGGATGAATAATCATAAAACACTGAATATTTTTCCCGATTCAAGCCTGTTTGAACAGGATATGATCCTCACTATCCAGGATGTGGCAACCGATGTATATGGACATCAATTGGATGGTGATGGTGATGGACAGCCCGGGGGAGACTTTATTCTGCATTATCGCAGCAGTGCCAGTGATATTGCACCACCACAAATTGTATCCGTTTTTCCACCAGCTTATGGGAATCATATCGAACTCTCTTTGATTCCGGCCGTTGAATTTGATGAAATACTGGGCAATCCTGATACTCTGGATCAGGTTATTCATCTGGAAAATTTCAATTCCTCTACCAATGTTCCTACTAATCTGCAATATTATACGATTGGCACCCGGAGTGTTGTGAATCTGTTTCCCCTGGAAGACTTGCTACCGCAGGAGGTATACGTTTTACGCATTGCTCCCGGATTATACGATGCGTTCGGGAATACAGAGGCCAACTGGCGCAGTTATAGTTTTCAGACGGGGGATACGGACTGGATAGTTAACAATATAGATGATTTTGAATCGGCAGTATTATCCAATTGGTGGGATCCGGCACAAAGCGGGAGTACCACGGGAACGATTCCCGAACAGACGGGATTGGGATCAGATACCATAATCATCAATTATTTGTCGGGAAGTCAACGGTCCATGCGACTGAATTATGGCTGGAACGTTGACGCCACAGACTGGCTGATACGGGAATATCTCAGTGGGGGAGAGCCTTATGCCAAAACATTCTCCAGTAATCGCACTTTGCAGACCTATATATTTGGCGATGGGAATGGAACATTATTCCGGTTTTGCGTGGATGATAACTATCCTGTGCTGGCTGCCGAAAACCATGAGGTAAGTCCTTGGTTCACCATCGATTGGATTGGTTGGCGACGTGTTGCATGGAATATGGCAACCGACGGTACCGGTGAATGGTTAGGGGACGGTACGTTAGATGGCACCCTGCATTTTGACAGTTTTCAGTTATCATACCAGGTGGGAAATCCCCCCTCAGGTCAACTATATATCGACGATCTGCAGGTCATTGATACGTATACTCTGAACAATGATCCGGACATTGCCATTCCATATGATTTCTCACTCCACCAGAACTACCCAAATCCTTTCAATCCGACAACCACAATCCGGTTCACTCTGCCGTATGCGTCTTCCGTATACCTGCAGATTTATTCTCTTACGGGTCAGGTAGTGCGCACGCTGGTACAGTCCCGCCTGAATGGCGGTTATCATGAAATCACCTTTGACGGACGTGATGACTCCGGCTCCCGGTTGGCTTCGGGTATTTATATCTACACCCTGAATTTCAATGGCAACAGCCTGTCCAAACGGATGGTATTGCTGCAATAATATTCTATTTCATATAAACCAGGGTAATTGTCTGTTGACCGTATTCCGTTTGCAGCCGGCAAAAATACATCCCGGACGATACGGATTCTCCGGTGCGGTCCGTTCCATTCCAGGTGACCCGATGATGTCCCGGTGTTAAATATTCCCGGACTAATTCCCGAATCAGGCGTCCCTGAAGATCATAAACGGACAGGGTTGTTAATCCGGCCACGGGAACATCAAACGCAATATGAGTCACTGGGTTGAAGGGATTGGGATAATTGGGATATAATTTCACCTGGGCCGGCACTGCGGGCCGATCATCGACCGTAGCCAGATTATAATATTTCTGAACCAACCTGTAATCGTCAAAATAGATGGTACCGGAACTGATTTGATAATCGGGATTGTAAGTCATTTGGAAGCTGTCTGTTCGTAAAGTCCCCTCCAGAATACCATTTCCCAACCATGATCCGGTTGGATCACTTCCCAGGTCCCAGGAAACCAGTTTCCATCCTTCCCAGTCAATTTCATACCAGGGACTGACTTCATGATAAGCGGCAGCGGTGGTTGGTAAATGATCATCCAAGGCAAAGCGGAAATAATTATGACTTCCGTCGCCATAGATAAAACATTCCAGCGTATAACTGGTGTCAAACTGTACATCCCGGGGCGGACCGCCGGACAGATATTCCCGAATCAGCCATTCACTGGCACCGGTGTCCCATACATAGGATAATTTTCCGGATCGCGTCGGATAGGTACCCGGAATATAGATTTGATTGCTGGTCCCGAAGGAGGTACCGGATAAAATACCAACGGTAGAACCACTGCCGGTGGGGTCCCACCAGTTATTGACATTATCAAATTCCTCAATCATGATGACATTACTGTAACTCATGGGTTCCGACGAAAAGGAAAATGTCACCGGAGTCATGGTATTGCCATACAGGTCATTAATGCCGTCCAGAAACGATAATTCATACACGGAATTCGGGTCAAGATTTCCGGTGGCCGGTCGGAGTGTATATATGGAATGATCATTCAGGACGGAATGATGATAGCCGTAAGGAACAGGGGAGTTGTTCTTGATTAACTGAACGGTATTACTGTTCAGTGAAGAGGATTGCACTTCTTCATCAAAAACGACCGTAATAAGCTGACCGATATCCAGGGATTGGGAGGGGGAAATATCCGTTACCGTACCACCGTTGATCTGAGGCCCGAAGAGATCTTCGTCATAGGTATAAAAAGTCAGCACATAATTGTCATCCGGGATCCCATCCTGATCACTGTCCAGTCCAACCTGGTTTATGTCCTTCAGGGCCGAAGTAATGGAAATAGCATATGTTGTTGCGTAGTCCAGATTATAGAAAAAGTTAATGTCCAGTGTTTTGTCATTGTTACGCCACACCAGACTGTGACCGGGATCCGGTGTGATTGTAATCGCACCACTGGCGGTCGCGGGATCCATGGTTTTCGATGGCAACCGGAACCGAATCCTGAGGGACCGGATAGGAACTGATTATGACCGGCGCAAAGGATGGTATGGAGTCGGATTCTGCAGCAATCGATGGCTCAGATTCGGCCCAGAAACGATTGGCCTGAGTTGCGTAATAAAAATAGGTGCCATTATAATCCTGAGTTCCGTCGAATTCATCTGTGAAATGAACCAGGGAATCGCCAAAGTCCACATGGATAATTTCATCGGATGAAAGATCCACCACGTCATCTTGGGAACGATATATGATGGTCCATGACACCGTACCGCCAGCCGGTACAACCTGAATGTCATAATGCAGGCTGTCCAGGGCCGTAAGCATCAGATTTGGCGCCGCCGGCGCCGTTCCTGTTCCAGATACATTGACAGGCATTTTTGTTTTCCGGCTGAAAAATGTTTCTCTGGCATCGGACCAATAATCGTGATAATCCCATGTACCGTAACTGAAAAACTGAAAACCGTCCACCCAGTCAACGGTTCGGACGGCATTGATGATGGATTCATGGTTGGACCAGACACCGTTTTCGTCGAGGATGTACGAACCCGGCCCGACACTGTAAATACGATTGGCCATGATTCCATCGGTGAGATAATCCGACCAGCAGTTGGGGCAATCATTGACCAGCATCCCCAGGAACCCGGATGCGTTGGTCCAATGGTAATGCATGGGTGTTAATTGATCGACATAGCCCTGATTGAACCACAAGGCCGCATCCTGATACACCGACCCGTAGCCCTGCCACCCAGACCAGTTATACTTGCCCAGCGCGGCAGCACTTAATCGCACGTAGGGTTTTATGGCTTGGATGGAATCATGCAATTGCTGGACAAATTCGGTAACACTCCACCGCCACCATTCTTCCCAGGAAGAAAACCCGGCCGGTACACCGGCACTGTAGGGATGGTCAACATCATACAGGTAACGTCCGGTACGGCTGTTTTCCAGGGCCTGAAGCTGTGTTTCACTGATTATTCCGTCCAGCAGACTTTCTTCCTCCTGAGGGGTTAAATCCTGCCTCCGGCCGTTGGAATATTCATTCCATCGGATATAGTCCAGGTGTAAACCGTCAATATCATAATTGTTGACCAATTCCATGGCGACATTGAGTGTGTATTCACGGACGGCATCAAGTCCCGGGCTCAAGGCACGGGCCTCATTCATGGGAATTCCACTTTGATCCCGGCATACCCATTCCGGGTGTTCATAGGCCGGTGCTCCGGTGTGCATACTCGAAGCCTGGAAAACATTGAACCAGGCATGAAGCTCAAGTCCGCGTTTATGTGCTTCGGAGACAGCGTACACCAGGGGATCATAGCCGGGGTCCTGATACCCGGCGTAATAGCCCCAGGGTTCGTAAGATGAATTATAATAGGCGGTACCTGATTGCCGGGCCTGGAACAGGACGGCATTCATATTGGCTGCCACGTGATTGTCCAGGATTTCACGAATCTTGGCCTGGCCGACTTCGGCAGTTGTTCCCATATGTTCCCAGGTGATGACCCAGGTGGCTCGGAACTCGGAATTATCGGTCTGCGCAAGAGTCAGGACCGGTATCAGTAGGCCCAGAAAAAAAGTGCGTATCATGAAACTTACCCCTAAATGATTTGAAAAAACTTACTATGGGAATGGGTGGAAAAAAACGGAAGAGCAGGGCGGCTGGATTTCAGATTGTATTTTTTTTAATGATATTGGGGGAAATAAGTCTTAAAATACAGTATTCACATAATTCGAACTCTCAGAGTTTATAACTTAACAACGGAGTGAAAATGAAAAAAAGGATACCAATGTTGAATGTATTCCTGTTCCTTTTATTTATTTCCGGTGCCTTTGCGCAATATAACACCAGTGCCGGATTTAATCTGGCCTGGAGTTTGGATCCGACAACCGATCCAAATTTTGTTACCCGGGATGGATATGGAGCACGGAGTGTACAGGTTGGAATGGACTTTGACCGTGACGGTCATCGTGAAATCTTGTTCACAATGGATGAAACCTTAGCGCCCGGCGGACCGGACCCAGGACAGGTAGAAGTTTACCTGTACGAAAACAATGGGAACGATTCGTATGAACATGTGTGGCACTATACATCTCCCGACCCCGGTAATTCATTACCCGGATTAGCCTATGGTGATATCGACCAGGATGGATTGTATGAAATCTATTTTGGCATTCCACCGGCTGTCGGAAGCAATGATGCAACTTGGGGTACGCATATATTTGAACAGGATGCATCCGGGGCATTCCCATCGACCCCGACTATAATCTTCCAATATGGTTACGCCGCTACGGACAACTTCCGTCCGGCGGGATTTGTATTGGACGATGTTGATGGAGACGGCGATATTGAATTGGTATCAATCGACCGTGGTGCCCGTCGTATGACGGTACATTCCTTGGCTACCAGCACCTTTGATGAATTCGCTTCATTCAATGAAGAATTTTTGAATGATACAGATCTGGGTGGCGGTGGTATCTATGACGTGGAAGTCGTGGATTTCGATGACGATGGGTTCAAAGAAATCTGGGTCAATACCTGGGATATGTTCAGCATGGCGATTTTTGAAGCTTCCGGACCTGATACATACTCCTTACAGGTTGATTTGAACCAAATTTTCCCGGCGGCCAATGATCCCGGATCTTTCAACAGTCACGACATGTATTTTGCCGATGCCGATGGTGATGGCGCCCTCGAGGGCTGGTTTCCCATGACAGATGGTATTCTGTATTATCTGGATAATGTGGACAGCAGTGTGGCCGATTTGACCGGAGCTGATTTTGTTCAGGTCGGTGCTTTCGGCGGACGCAGCCGTGGTGCCAGCATGGGCGATATTGACAATGACGGGAAAACAGATTTTGTCTGCTCCCGCGGAACGGAAGAAATGGTAGCCCGGGTGGAATATTTGGGTTTTGGTGATCCGTCCGATTCGACCAATTATGAATGGACGACCATCTTTGAAAGTGTCGGAGGTAATGCCGACCGGTATTATCCGCCTCGAATTTCTCCCGTTGACCTGGATGGTGACGGATTGCGGGAAGTGGTATTAACGAATATCAAAGCCACTGAAGTTGATCAGCCTGCAATTATTGTTTTGGAATATGACCCATCCACCGCGCAATCCCTGGCGGATGGCTGGACCTTACGAGCGACCTTCAACCATACTTCGGCTGATTCCAGCTTCTTTGATGACGTTAGTGGAACTCCGCGTACGGTTATCGGTGGTATGGACATGGACCAGGACGGTGCTCAGGAGGTGATTGCCACGGCCTATAGCGAACACCGTGTATATGTATTTGAATACGATGATGTGAACCAGGTCTTTGAACAGGTATGGATGTCACCGGCAGATACCAATGCCCATTATTCTTCAACCCCGCGCACAGTCGGTGTAGGCGATCTGGATGGTGACGGGAAACAGGAAATTGTATTTCCCCGTGCCACAACCAACCTTGAAGGCTGGTGGGTTTTTGAATGGGACGGTGTTGCCGGTAGCGACAACTATGGCGATACCTATTCCAGCGTGAATATGGTGGAAATCGATACCTGCTGCGCCGGAGATGGAGCCTCTTTCCGTGGTGATCATGAAAGAACCACTATCTTTGATATCGATGGTGACGGCAAAGAGGAATTGATCAGCATGATCCGTCGGGGAAGCACCCGGGGTACGTTGATTACATCGGTTAATGGTGACATTGAGCACAATGCCGGTGGTAATGGTTTCGAAACCTGGGTCAGCGAATTCTTCCTGAATAAAAATGACTACGGCGGTGGATCACCATATCATTCCTTACCGGCAGACCTGGATGGTGATGGTAATTATGAGTTGGTAAATCATACTTGGAATTATTTCAACTTCTATAATGTCACCTCCACTGGTCCTGACACCTACGTGGCAGCAGATCCTGCCACCGGTACCAATTATTATCAGGCCACCTATCCCGACGATCATGTTTCCCTGTTCGGTGGTGGTGCTGGTGACATCGACGGTGATGACAACGATGAAGCCTTCTTCCCGGATTATTATACCAGCGAACTGTATGTCGTCGATTACAATCCTGGTGACGATGTGTTGGCAATAGACGGGACCCATGTTGTGAAAATCGCCGAAAGTGTCGGTGCCTTTTATGCCTCCGTATTCGATGTGGATGGCGATGGTGTCAATCAGGTCTTTACAGGATCATCCTATCCGAAGACGGTCGTAAACACGGCCTTCACTGGAACGGATCCCAGGGACCCGTTCAGCTACACATCCTCGGTGTTGTATGCCGGTGAACCGGATGTGTTCACATCCATTACTGTCGTTGATTCGGCGGGAATCCTGACCACATCACAAACGCACTCTGGTGCTTTTGCTTCCAAGGTGCAGGCGGAATTCAATGACTCTCCCATCGATTTTGATGGTGATGGACACAATGAATTACTAGTGAGTTTCCAGGGACAGTCTCCAACGATTACAACGACGAATATTACCTGGAACGGCAGTGGATGGGACACAACGGTGACGGAGGTTGAAAACTCCAAGGCTTGGGCATTCATACTGTTGGAAAACGAAACTGACGTGGTGGGCGTGGATCAGTACGCCTTTATTACGCCGGATGATTACCAGCTGAAGCAGAACTATCCCAATCCTTTCAATCCTACCACCACTATCGAATATATCATTCCGATCGACAAACAGGTTTCGGTCAAGATATATAATATGATGGGACAGTTGGTGAAAACACTGGTGGATAACGAATTTCAGTCCGCCGGTCGACACCTAGTGCAGTGGAATGGGTTGAACATGAATGATACACCCGTTGCCAGTGGGGCTTATATATATTCACTGGAATGGGGTCATTTCAAAAAGACCCAGAAAATGTTGCTGTTGAAATAGGAACATTAATTAGAAGCGCCGCCCGCCCCGGGTGGCGCTTCTTCCTCTTACTCCCGTCATCTTTACGTTGGGATTCGTACAACCAAAACTGATATATGGCGACAATTAAAAAGTCAACAAAGAGCTAAGTTATGAGAAAAACACAATGGTTACCCTTCTTAATGCTGGTTATGGGAATGACCGTGAGTTATGCCGGTGGAGGAAAGATTTCAGGCCGGGTTATCGATGCTGAAACGAATGATCCGCTAATCGGTGTAAATATCCTGGTGGAAGATTTATCCGTAGGAACGGCCTCCGATGCAAATGGGAATTATACCATTCTGAACATACCATCCGGGACGTATAACGTTAAAGCTACCTATATCGGTTATACCACAATAAAAGTAACCGATATTCGTGTGAGTCTGGATCAGACAACCATTCAAAACTTTGCTCTGACCCCTGAAGTCCTGGAGGGCCAGGAAGTAACGGTTGTGGCGGAGCGCCCCATGATTCAGAAAGATTTGACTGCTTCACAAAAAACAACCACGGCGGAAGAAATCAAGGCCATGCCCGTGGAAAATTTCTTGGGGGTACTCACAACACAGGCCGGCGTGAATGTGGGGGCCAATGGTGCCTTGCATATCCGTGGTGGACGCGATAATGAAGTTGCGTATTATATTGATGGTGTTTCCGTCTCCAATCCATTTTTTACCAATAGTCTGGCGATTAATGTATCCAACCAGGCTCTCGAAGAAATGAAAGTTATCAGCGGGGCGTTCAATGCCGAATACGGAAATGCCATGAGCGGTGTTGTCAACCTGCAGATCAAAGAAGGTGGGAAACAATATCATGGCAATCTGACGGCCTATTCTGGTGATTATATATCCAATGATACGGATATTTATCTAAATATTGATGATGTCAATCCCACTGCCCGATATGTTATTGAAGGTACGTTGAATGGACCTGTTCCCGTGATAAATTTAGGTCGCCGCATCACCTTCAATCTGACCGGAAAATACCGGGACAATCAGGGGTATTATTATGGAGTCCGGGAGCATACGCCCGGTGATTGGGCCTATTTCCCCATTTCCGGTGAATATGAATATCAGATGGGCGGGGATTCCAGCATCGTTCCCATGAATACATCGCAAGGGTCGGATATCCTCTTTAAGCTTACCTATAAAATTTCTCCCATGATTAAAATATCCGGACAATATTTACATGGGAGAAGTAATTACAAGAGTTATATCCACAGCTATAAATACAATCCTGACGGCGTAGGTGATCAGGAATCAAACAACAATAATTATTCTCTGAAATTCAATCACGCTCTCAGTGCCAAAACCTTTTACGAATTAAATGTATTTTCCGGTAACACGGATTACAAACATTATTACTCGGACCCTATTGATCTTGATAAGGCATATTCCAGCGTTGATCCGGATCGTACCGGATTCTACATCGTGGCGACGCTTGATTCTTTGGGTAGGGAACAATATGAATTGTACAACCACGGTTATTATGAATCACTGAGGATATTTGGACAACCCAGTTCAGCTACTTTCAATTTCGGTGGGACGGAGCGTACCCATAGTTACCGCAGTTCCCTGTCAAAGGGGGGAAAGTTCGATATTACCAGTCAGATTAATCCCCGACATGAATTGAAGTCTGGTTTGAGCTATCGGATCGACGAATTGGATGAACGCATTTTCACAATCCTGTTCGATGGTGTAAAGTATCGTATCCCGACCATTCTTCCGGAAAATTCGACCTCCAGCCACAGCCATTATAACAAGACAGCCAAGTTTATTTCCGGGTACGTGCAGGATAAGCTGGAATATCAGAACTTCATCATGAACATTGGATTGCGCTATGATTCATTCGATCCGAATGCGGAATACATTGCGGATCTTTTGAATCCCAGCGGAGAAAGGAAAATAGCGAAACCGAAACAAATGTGGTCACCGCGGATTGGGGTGGCATTACCCATTACCGATCAGGGTATCTTCCATTTTTCCTATGGCCATTTCTATCAAATGCCCACGCTTCGCTATCTTTTCCGGGAACCCATCATTGGTGTATCAGGATCACCGCTGCTCGGCTATGCTGATCTGAACCCGGAAAAAACTGTTACCTATGAATTCGGTTTGCAGCAGCAACTCACTCCGACCCTGGCCATTGAAACAAATATTTTTTACAAGGATATTCGCGATTTATTGGCATCGCAGACAATTAAATACAAAGGCCCGTCAGGTCCCCAATCATACAGTATTTATCTGAACAAGGATTATGGCACAGTAAAAGGATTTACTTTCAGCCTCACAAAAGCCCGGGACCCCGTGACGAAACTCTCAGCTTTTCTCGATTACACGTATCAGGTCACGGACGGTAATGCAGTGGAAAGTGGGTCCTTTTTCCTGAATGCGATTTCCGGGATAGAAGAAGAAAAAAACATTGTACCGCTTAGTTGGGACCAGTCCCACATTATTAATGCTACTACGACGTTCAGTGAACCGAATAACTGGAGCGTCAGCATAATTACCAAACTATCCAGCGGATGGCCCTATACACCGGATTATCCGAAATATACGGAACTGCAGAACATCAACCCTGATCCAAATAGCGGCCGCAAACCTTGGCAGCAATCCGTTGACCTGCTTATGAATAAATCACTGAAGATAATTGGCATACACTACAGCATCTTCGCCAAAATATATAATCTGTTCGACCGGCGCAATGAGCGTTACGTGTTTAACGATACGGGTCGAGCCGGATATACCTTTGTCAATCAGTCCCAACAGGAAACCGATGCTTTCAAGAACCATTATGGGGAGCCGGGTATTCATACCTGGAAAGAATACCAGACCAGACCGAATTTCTATCGCTCTCCCCGCCTGGTTACCTTGGGCATTGCAATGAATTTTTAAATTGGAGATAAAGATTTTATGATGAAAAAAAGTGTAAATATTATCTGCGTTCTAGTCCTGATCGGGTTTATTGCGACTATAATGTCCGGGCCGCTCAGCGCGAAGAATAAACGAATTCACAAAGGTAGTCCGGAATATTATGCTCAGGGAGTGAATAAAGAATGGTCGGATCGGGATTATGACCGATATATGTCCTGGCTGGAACAGTTGTCATTGAAATTGGGCAGAACGCTGGAGGATAGTCAAACCCTTCGTCGTCAATGGGCCATTATCAACGGAAATAAGATTACATCGGAAATCTGGAATTATGGTTCCATTTCAAGTCCCGGCAATCGAATCACCGATATTGTATGGGAAGGCCTGGGCTATGGCTATGAATTCGGACCAATCGTGGCTGCCGAGGTCGAAGTCGCACCCCATAGCCATCAGGATGCCTTTATTAAACTGGATGAAAATGGGAATCCTGTTGTCACGGCTGAGGGCGATACCGTCTGGGTTGCCAGGGTAATCAGTGAAGGTCTTGTATCTTATCCGGAAGTTTCTCCCGACAATACCGAATTCTGGGGTTGGGACCCGTTGGCCCATAGTGATCTCGGTGTTCCCTATGCGGATCCCAATAGCGATCATTTACCCACGTCCGGTGATGTGGACCGGGACGGGGATGGAAAACCGGACAGCTGGCCGGCCGGGTGGTATAATCCGAATTTACAGGAATACCAATGGCCCGGAGCATTGCGCCAAGGGTCATCAAACGCCGATCTGGAAGCCTTTTTCGTCATTGACGACCGGAATAACCGGGAATTTGAATATTATCCCTTTCCGTCCGATTCATCCCGCCTGGGTCTGGGCGTGGAAATTGAATGTCGCTATTACCAGTGGTCCAATCCTCTGGCAGAGGACATTATATTTCTGATCTATAAGGTGACCAATAAAAGTGAAAAAGAACTCAAGAATGTTATCTTCGGGATGTGGGGCGACCCGCATATCGGAGGACCTTCGGACTGGGCCGACGATCTATCATTTTTTGACCGTGATATCAACATGGTCTATGCTTGGGATGCCGACGGGCTGAGCGATGTGGCCGGGAAAACTCCCGGATATTTCGGGTATAAATTTCTGGAAAGCCCCGGTGACCCACATGACGGCATTGACAATGACAATGACGGTATGATAGATGAAAGTCGCAGTGATGGAATTGACAACGATAGCGATTGGGATATAGATAAAGATGATGTGGGGCTGGACGGCCTGCCCAATACAGGAGATGCCGGTGAAGGGGACGGTATGCCCACGGCCGGCGATCCGTTCGATATCAGAATTCCTGGTGAACCGAATTTTGAATGGACCGATTTGGATGAAGCGGATATGGTGGGACTCACCGGATTTAAGGCTCCGCCTTTCCTGGCTCAGAATGCCGCCCGCAATGATGATTATTTTTATACCAACTTTCTCACCCCAGGGGAATTTGATACTTCCAATTCCAACACTCCGGGGGATTATATTTTCCTTTACAGTTCCGGACCATTTGATTTTCCGGCTGGTGAAGCCCGTCGCTTTTCCATTGCTTTGCTGGTGGGACAATCTTTCGAAGATTTGACCCTGAATGCCCTGACGGCGCAGGAGATTTACGAACGGAATTATGAATTTGCCAAACCACCGGAAAAACCGAATGTCGTGGCCGTTCCAGGAGATGAAAAAGTCATGCTATATTGGGATGATGTGGCGGAATCATCGCTGGATCCTCTGACGGAGAAATATGATTTCGAAGGATACGTGATTTATCGCAGTACAGATCCCCAGTTTCTGGATCAACAGACCATTACGGATGCCAACGGTTCCCGGTTCTTGTTTGAACCGCTGACGATGGCCACCGGTGCCCCGGCCAGGTTCGATTTGGACAATGAATATTCCGGACTGAGTACCGTACCGTACACCGGCCGTGGTGTATTTTACAATTTGGGGAATAACACCGGAATACGTCATACATTCGTGGATTCGAATAATGTCATTAACGGACAGGAATATTATTATGCCGTTGTTTCGTATGACCATGGCGATGATTCTCTGAAAATAGCTCCGGTGGAATGCTCGAAAAGGATTACTGTGGATCCGGAACGGAATGAGACCCTGTTTGATGTGAATACAGTTAAAGTGACATCACGCTCACCGGCTGCCGGATTCGTAACCGGATCCATCGTAAATGATGCCATACTGCATACCGGCGGCGTAGGAACCGGTGACATTGTCATGGAAATCGTCGATCCACGAAAAATAGAGGATGATAATGAATTCGAAATCTCATTCACTGAAAATCCAACTGCATATTACATCCGTGATATGAAACCGATTGAAACGGAAGTCACCATTCGTCATGGGCAGTATGTGCAGCTGCCCAATACTCATATTGTTGATAGCACTTTTGTCCTGCGTGATGCTGACGGCAATATAGATACTGCCTATACCCTGAATGCCGAAGCGGGGAAAATCCTGGGTGATTCAACATTGACTCATTTGGGGACCTATTATGCTACATATCAATATTATGGCGTTTATGCCAGCACCTTGTTGAACAATGAAGAGTCCAATCCATTGATTGACGGAATGAAAATCTTCGTACATGACGAAATCCTAGCCCTGGATACATCCCGGATGGGATGGACGTCAACCAGCGATGCCAACCTGGTGGTCACGGTTAAACCCTTTAATAATGTGGAGAATAAAAAATATCCCGCAGACTATGAAGTACGGTTTTTTGACACCCTGGTTGACAGTAGTTCACGACCCAGTCAGGGATATATTAAAACCAATTTCGAAATATGGGAAGTATCAGAGGGGATGGTTCCTGAAAAACGGAAAATGATTGTCTTGGAATTGGGGTCGGCCGACAGTTTATGGAATCCCGGAGAACGGGTCATTATACTTCAGGGTGATGAAACATCCACCTCCAGCTGGGAATTCACAATGAATTATCCTGCTTCTGGTGATACGATACTGCCAGGTGCTGGTGATGTGTATTACATTGCCACCACCCGTCCGTTTACGTCCGAAGATAAATTTACATTTACCACGGCCGCCTCCTTTGTGGACAACAGTAAGGCAAGAAGGGAGCTGGATAACATTTCCGTCGTTCCCAATCCCTATGTCGTGACGAATGTTATTGAAAAACCTGATTTGCAAAACCGGATTGACCGGGGGCAGCGCCGGTTGTACTTCAATCACTTGCCTGAGGATTGTACTATCAGAATTTATACCCTGAGCGGAGAATTGGTGGAAACATTGGAACATCATTCCGCCATAGATGACGGCAAGGAATATTGGGATTTGACGACAAAAGATAACTTCCCCATCGCCTACGGTGTCTACCTGTATCACGTGGATGCCGGGGAATTGGGGGAAAAAATCGGACGGTTTGGGGTGATAAAATGATGAAATTCACACAAAATATAAAAATAACAATATTATTAATCGGATTATGTTGGATCGGCCTTCAAGCTCAGTCCATTACGGAAACCATTACCAAGACCGGGACTACGGCAGCTTCATTTCTGAAAATCGGAGCCGATGCAAGAGGATCATCAATGGGAAATGCCTTCGTAGCCATGTCCGGTGATATTGGCTCAATCTTTTGGAATCCGGCTGGAATCGCCGGCCTGCAAGGACTTCATCTGGTCGTAGTCAACAATGCCTGGTTGGTCAATACGGATGTGAACTTTGCTGCCGCCACCATTAATACGGGACGTTTCGGTGTGTTGGGTCTCTCCGTTAACAGTCTGAGTGTTCCCCGAGATATCGTTCGAACCGTCGAAAATCCGGAAGGTACCGGCGAATACTGGGAAGCCGGCGGGTTGGCATTGAATCTGACATATGCCAGGAAGCTGACTGATCATTTTTCGCTTGGTGGTACGGTAAAAATGATTCATGAAAATATCTGGCATTCGAAAGCCACCACTGTGGCCGGTGATCTGGGAATACTCTTTATCACACCGTTTGGAGATACCCGGCTGGGAGCCAGTATTTCCAACTATGGCGGCGGCATGAGACTGGATGGGCGGGACTTGGATATCAGCATCGACCCCGATCCCGACAACCTGGGAACAGTAGAGTACGTTGATGCACGGTATAAAACGGACCGCTTTCCCTTACCGCTGATGTTTCGTGTTGGCGTGTCCAGCGAATTGATTAATACCGATGTTACCCGCTTGAGTTTCGCCCTGGACGCGATCCATCCCAATGATAATACCGAAGCCGTTAATGCCGGTGTAGAATTGGCATTAAACAATATGTTCTTCCTCCGCACAGGTTATGCCAATCTGTTCCGCGATACTGCCGAAGAAGGATTGTCCTATGGTCTTGGCATTAATTATCGGATCTGGGGATCGGCTACCGTGATAAAAATCGATTATTCCTACACCGACTTTCAGCGTCTGAAAGGCGTCCAGCGCGTATCTCTGGGATTCAAACTTTAATCAACGGAACTATTACTCTTTTCCCGGTGGACCAGAATGGTTGAATCACCGGACACCATCCTGGCCAGGTTAAATTGTCAGGACAAAATTACGACCCTGGGATTGATGTCAGGGACATCCATGGATGGCCTTGATTTATGCTATTGCATCCTTTCTCTGACTCCGGCCACCTTGCATTATTCCATTCACTGGTCGAAAACCGTTCCGTATCCCTCATCTCTAAAAAATGCCATCGTTGCTGCCGTCCGCGGCCCGAATGATTCGGTAGGCGAATTACACCATCGGTTGGGTCGCTGGGTCGCCGCAACGGTTCGCGAACAACTGAGTCCGGCGGAAAGAACAGAACTTGATTTAATCGGATCCCACGGTCAGACCATTTATCATGAGCATGGCATTGCATCGTTGCAAATTGGTGAAGTCTCCTATCTGGCACGGACATTTGAGGTTCCGGTGATTCATGATTTCCGTTCCAATGATATTGCAGCCGGCGGTTGCGGCGCACCGCTGGTTCCCTGGATCGATCAACGCGTATTCTTTACGCCAACCGAAAACAGAATCTGTGTGAATATTGGGGGAATCAGCAATATTACCGTACTCTGGAAAGATCAGAGGGAAACGACAGGATGCGATACGGGACCCGGAATGGCGTTATTGGATGAGGCGTGGCAACGTTTGGGACGAAGTGGTGTGGATGAAAAGGGAAGAACGGCCGGCCTGGGGACTCCGAAGATGGAATTGGTCGAGCAATGGATCCAGGAAGATGAATTTATTCAGAAGGACCCGCCTAAATCCACTGGACGTGACCGGTATGGCGAATCCTGGATTGAATCCCATTGGCCGGAATTGATGTCGTTGTCCGTCCCCGATTGTCTGTCCACGCTGGCGGCCTTTACGGCGGAAACAATTATCATTGGTTGCCGCCGGTTCATAAAGGATGCGGAATATCGTCTGATTATCAGCGGAGGAGGCGCTCATCATTCGGCCGTCATTGCCGGGCTGAAGCAACGAGTGGGAGAAAGCGGTATATCGTTCTCGTCGGATTTCAATATTGATATTGATGGCAAGGAAGCTTTTGTCTTTGCTCTTCTGGCCGCGGCCTTTGTGAAAGGCATCCCGGCGAATCTGCCTACCGTGACAGGAGCAGGTGCCCAGGTCATTCTTGGTAAATTGTGTTTATAGGCGGAATAGCATTGAATATTTGATTTAATTTAAACTATGCATTTTACATCATCAGTGGAAAAAACATTTTTTCAGATGTCAGGGCGTCCGGCACCCATGACCCGGATACCCTACATTGTAGTCAACAATTTTCCCCAACTTGGCTTCCTGACAGCGCTGCGTTTCCTGGAGTGGGTCACGGAAAATCCGGAAGGTGTGATTAGTTTGCCTACCGGGAAAACACCGGAATATTTCATTAAATGGGTGCAGTATTTACTGTCAGAATGGGATAATCCCCGCTTGGCGGAGTTACGGGAATCATCCGGCTTTCATTCCGGCAATAAACCTGAATTATCCAGTCTACGATTTGTTCAAATTGATGAATTCTATCCCATCAATCCGGAGCAGCACAATAGTTTCTATAACTATGATCAGCGTTTTTATATACGCGGTTTCGGACTTGATGCAACAAAGGCCCTCCTGATCGACTGTGATGAATTGCCTACACCGGCCGGCTATTCCTTGCTGGACATTTTTCCGGATCATCATGTTGATTTAAGCCTGAGAGTGCGAACTCCCAGGAATTCCTTGGAAGAAATTCAGCAGGAAACCATTTTCCTCGTGGATCAATGGTGTAGTGAATATGAATCCCGGATTCAGGACCTGGGCGGCATTGGCTTTTTCCTAGGCGGTATCGGTCCCGACGGTCATATTGCCTTCAATGTGAAAGGGTCGGATGTTCATTCCACAACCCGTCTGACCGAAACCAATTTTGAGACCCAGGCCGCTGCTGCAACAGATTTGGGGGGAATTGAAATATCACGGAATCGCCTCGTCATTACCATCGGACTGCAAACCATTACCGCCAATCCAGATGCAACCGCGATTATAATTGCTGCCGGAGAGGCCAAGGCCCCCATTGTTAAAAACGCTTTGGAACATCCACTGCAGAATAAATACCCCGGCAGTGTTCTGCAGCGATTGGAAAACGGACGTTTCTACCTGACCGGCGGCGCTGCCACAGCTCTGACGGACTCCAGATCCCTGGAAGTCAACACCGCGCCCTGGTCTCGTAAAATGATTGAAAAAGTATTCATCCAGGTTTGTCAGGATTTACATTCCTTTGGGACAAAATTGAATCCCGAACAATTACGTTCGCACCCGGTGGGACAGAAAATACCGGATATTTCACCCACGGTCATTGATTCCATCCTGACCTCTTTCCGGGAAAAGATTGCCCTGGGTATCAAACCTTATTCCAATGAAACATTCCTGCATACCGGCCCCCATCATGATGATATCATGTTGGGGTATTTACCCCATGTTATTCACCTGGTGCGTTCGCCGGACAATCAAAACATCTTTGTGAATATGACATCGGGATTTACGTCGGTAACAAATCATTATGTAAAAAAAATACTGGAGAAAACAGTATCATTTATCCGTACCGGACAAATTCAAATGATGCGCTATCCCAACTTTTTTACGACGGGATATGGGAAAAAGCAGGACAAGGATGTGTATCACTATCTGGACCGGATTGCATCGAAGAACTTCGAGGGTCAGTTGCGGGGCTTGTGCCACCGGCTGGTCCGGGCTGTTGTGGACATTTACGGAACCCGAACCATTGAGGAAACGGAAAATCAGATCACGGAAGTAATTAATTATCTCGATCGTTGTTATGACGGTGAGAAAAATACGCCGGATGTCCAGCGTCTTAAGGGTATGATCCGCGAATTTGAGGAAGAACTGGTGTGGGCCCATTATGGCGTTCAGGTTAAGGATGTTCATCATTTGCGACTGGGGTTCTATACCGGCGATATCTTTACGGAAAATCCGCAGAAACAGCGTGATGTTTCACCTGTACTGGATCTGTTACGCGAAGTCAATCCTACGGTCATAACCCTGGCCATGGATCCGGAAGGCAGCGGACCCGATACGCATTACAAAGTATTGCAGACGATTGCCGAAGCACTTCGTTCCTGGCAAAAGGAGAAAGATCTTTCTCAGGTGAAAATCTGGGGTTATCGTAATGTCTGGTATCGCTTTGATCCCTCAGAGGCCGATATCATTGTTCCCGTTTCGCTGAATTCCATGTCCGTGATGCGTGATACCTTTATGAGTTGTTATCTGAGTCAAAAAGATGCCTCCTATCCCAGCTATGAACTGGACGGTCCGTTTTGCGATCTTACCCAAAAGATATGGGTGGAGCAACATCAGTTGATGGAATTGATTTTGGGGCGCGATTTCTGGTACCGGAATGAACATCCGCGATTACGGGCCGCCCATGGCGTTATTTTCATCCGGCAATTGACCGTGGCAGAATTTCTGGATACGGCGCAACGGCTGGAGAAATCCATGGAAGGCCAGATTACTCCCGGATAGCGGTTAAAACAGAAGTTTACATATATAGACAGCAGCCAGGACACCGGCCAGGTCGGCCAGTAATCCCGCCGGTAATGCGTGTCTTGTTTTCTTAATACCTACCGAACCGAAATAAACAGCCAGAACGTAGAAGGTTGTTTCGGTCGAGCCGAACATGGTGGCTCCTATTTTGGCAAACAGGGAGTCGGCTCCGTATTCGTTTACCAGGTCAGTCAACAATCCCAGAGATCCACTTCCTGACAAGGGACGCATGAGGGCCAGCGGAAGGTTTTCCGGTGGGAATCCAATGAGATTAAGGAAAGGAGCCAGACCTTTCAGCATGAGATCAAGGGCACCGGAAGCACGAAACATTCCGATGGCCACCAGGATGGCCACGAGATAGGGAATGATACGTACGGCAATGGTGAATCCGTCTTTGGCCCCTTCGACAAAGACTTCATAGACTTTTACCTTCTTCACCCATAATCCATAAGCGGGAATTCCGGTGATCAACAAGGGAATAATATACTTGGAGCCTTCGTTCAAAATCGCTACGATGGTATCTATCATATCGACCCTTCTTCCTTCCGGTACGAGAATCGTTTGCGTTTTTCCAGGAACTTGACCGCTGTAATCGCTACGATTGTAGAAATACTGGTAGCCACAATGGTGGTAATAAATATTTGATTGGCTACGGTCCCCATCAGTCCAATGACCGTGGCTGGTAGTATCAACTGAACACTGGAGGTATTAATCGCCAGGAAAGTGATCATGGCATTCGATGCTGTTTCCTTATCGTCGTTTAATTCCTGCAATTCTTCCATCGCCTTGAGGCCCAGCGGTGTGGCTGCATTACCAAGCCCCAGGATATTGGCTGCCATATTCAAGATAATCGATCCCATGGCAGGATGATCCGGCGGTACATCCGGAAATAACCGTACCGTAATTGGTTTGAGTCCCAGTGCGATCAATCTTATCAACCCGGATTCCTCGGCGATTTTCATGACTCCCAGCCATAAAGCCATAATTCCGATTAAACCAATGGCAATGGTAACGGCTGTTTTTGACATATCAATTGCCGCCTGGGTGACTGCATCAATATTCCCTGTAAATGACCCAACCACCACGGCAATGATAACCATTCCCAGCCAGATGTAATTCAGCATCATACCTCCCAGATAAAGAAAGTAAAGTAAATGTAATGCCGGTAGAAATCAAAATGGAAACATAGAAACATTACCCTAAACTCAGTAACTTTTACCTTTAGTTCTCATCATTAGTCATAAGAAAAATCAATGCCTGCCTGCGAACCACCGCCCATTCGGACCTTATTCAATCCTCAATCCATTGCCATTATCGGTGCGTCAACATCAGCCGGGAAAATCGGGTATAAGGTCATCGATAATATTATTGCCGGGGGCTACGAGGGAAAAATCTATCCGGTCAATCCCAAGGGAGGAGAAATTCTTGGGTTACCCATCTATTCGTCGATTCATGATTTACCGGAAACACCGGATGTTGCCGTCATTATTGTACCGGCTATGCGCGTAGCTGAAGCCGCCAGTCATTGCGGGGAAAGGGGTGTGCAGTATTTGACTGTTATCAGTTCGGGGTTTTCCGAGGTGGGAGAGCTGGACCGGGAACGAGAGCTGGTATCTCTGGCCCATGAATACGGGATGCGAATTCTGGGGCCCAATATTTTCGGACATTATTCTCATGGCGTCAACCTGAATGCCTCCTTCGGTCCGCGGGATATTAAACCGGGTTCGGTAGCCATTATTACCCAGAGCGGCGCCCTGGGTGTAGCCATGATTGGGAAAACGGCCATCCAGAATATTGGATTGAGTGCCATTATCAGTGTCGGCAATAAATCGGACCTGGATGAAAGTGATCTGCTGGAATATTTAGTGACAGATGATTTAACGCGTGTCATTCTCATGTATATCGAGGGAATACACGATGGCCATCGCCTCATCACTCAACTACGCAAAGCGACCCGGATAAAACCAGTCATTGTGATTAAATCAGGCCGTTCCCGCCGTGGTGCCATTGCGGCGGCATCCCATACCGGGTCTTTGGCTGGCTCGGATGAAATATTCAGCGCCATCATGGATCAGGTTGGTGTTCTGAGAGCCGAAAATGTACAGGAAGCACTGGACTGGAGCCGGGTTTTTTCCCAGACTCCGCTGCCGCAGGGACCGGGGACCGTTATTATTACGAATGGTGGCGGTGTCGGTGTCTTGGCAACGGATGCCTGTGAAAAATATCATGTGCATCTCTACGAGGATTTCAGCCGGCTCAGAGAAATATTCCAGGATGTCGTACATGGATTCGGATCGACGAAGAATCCGGTGGATCTGACAGGGGAGGCGACGGAAGAAGACTACCGCAAAGCACTGTTACGCGCCCTGGAGGACGATAAAATCCATTCCGTCATTGCGCTGTATTGTGAAACGGCCATGATGTCAGCGGAACGGTTAAGCCGGATGATTGCTTCCATTTATTCGGAGTATATGAAACAAAACATGCCCATTATTTTTGCCATGTTTGGCGGGGAGAAGACTGAGCAAAGCATTGATCTTCTGACGCAGCGGAATATTCCAGTTTTCGGTGAAGTTTATCAGGCCGTATCGAGCCTGGGGGCCATCTATCACTTTTTTCATACGGTCAATCGACCGGTACAATCGTTTGTCAAGAAGAAATCAAATCACGTTATCGAATCTATTATTTCCCACGCACGGCGTGAAGACCGGACGTTTCTCCTGGCCAATGAAGGACAGGCCGTTCTGGATGAAGTGGGAATACCACGACCTCAGAGTGCTGTGCTATCATCTTTGCCGGAAGCCATTCGGGTGGCCGAAACCATGGGATATCCCATCGTGATGAAAGTGGTTTCAGAGGATATTCTGCATAAAAGTGATGTGGGCGGTGTTCTGTTAAATATCAATCATTCCGAAGATGTTGCCAATGGCTGGCAGATAATCATGCGAAAATGTAAATCTCACCGCCCAAATGCCGTTATCCAGGGCATTGAACTGGATGAACAGATTGCTCCTGGGACCGAAGTCATAATCGGCGTACGGAAAGACCCGACGTTCGGTCCTATCATTATGTTCGGCCTGGGCGGGATATACGTCGAAGTCATGAAAGATGTTGTCTTCCGGGCCCTGCCGGTATCCGATGAAACCCTCTACGCCATGATCAAGCATGTCCGGGCTTATGCTCTGCTCCTGGGAGTGCGGGGACAGAAGCGCAAGGATATTCCGGCCATTGTGTCGGCGATGAAGCGGATTATTACGATATTTAACGCCGATCCGCGCATCAGTGATATTGAAATTAATCCCCTGGTCGTCTATGATGAAGGTCAGGGTGTCAAAGCGGTGGATGTTCGTATTGTCCTAAACGAGGAAGGTGTCAAATGAAGAAATTGATTATTGCTTCCCTTTATCCCAATTCGGGGAAAACCAGTTTTATTGCAGGCCTGGGTGCGCATTTGGGCCGCGTAGGGTATCTAAAACCCTTTGGTGATCGATTATTCTACCATGATAAGCAAATGTGGGATTATGATGCCGAATTGATGGTGTCGCTGATGGGATTGCAGACTGAACCTGGCGCCTTGTCCATCGGTTTCGACCATTCCAAATTGCGGCTTGATTATACGCCGAAAACGGTCATCCGGAAGATTCAAGAACAAATGACCCGGTTTGAGGATCGCGATATGGTCATAATCGAAACAGGCGGATTTCTGGCCACCGGACGATCCCTGGGACTGGATGCCATTTCACTCAGCCATACTCTCGAAGCCGGAATTATACTTGTCACCAGTGGAACAGCCGACCAGATTATCGATGATATGGATTATCTTGATCTGCTGAATTCCCGTCTTGATACCCAACTGCTGGGGCTGGTTGTAAATAAAATTCACCATAAAGACCAGTTCAGAGAGAAATTTCAGCAGGAATTAAACAATTTCTCCCTACCGGTATGGGGCATGATTCCCCGAAACGATCATCTGAATCGACCCACGATAAGCACCATCCTGGAATTATTACACGCCCGTGTCATAGCCGGGACAAATGGGATGCAGAACAGGGTGGCGAAAGTGTTTGTGGGTGCCATGTCAGGTGATTCGGTCATGCGAATGCAATCATTCCGCAAACCAGGAAAACTGATTATTACCAGCGGTGATCGCAGTGACATGATTTTGGCGGCGATTGAAACGGGAAGCGCCGGTGTCATTCTCACCAATGATTTGCTTCCACCGGCAAATATCATTGCCAAAGCATCGGCCAACAATATTCCGCTGATCCTGGTCCCGAATGATACCTATAATGCGGCGAAAAGGGTGGAACACCTGGTTTCTGTCACCCGTCCCGGAGATGATGATAAACTGAAGCTGCTGAATGAACTGGTTGAGGACCACGTTCAAATCCAAAGACTCCTGGCGGCAATCTAAGGACGAACCGCAGCTTGGGGAAGTGTCAGGACAAATGAATCTGAAGTGACACTCAGTTCTGCCGGCAGTATAACCGGTAATGTCATTTGATAAGCACCGTGACCGCAGGCGACGTTGGAAACGATGGGAATGTTCAAGTCTCCGAAAACATCCATAATGATTTCGTCCGTTGATTTCCCGAAGGGAATGGAATCATCCTTCATATCTACCAGTTCACCCACGATCAAAGCCCGGATGGATTCAACCGTGCCTGATTGGCGTAAATGGACCAGATAACGGTCAAAGGCATATAAATATTCGTCAATATCTTCCAGGAATAGAATCGTATCACGGAAATCGATCTGTTCCGGCGTTCCCAGGCGATTGTTGATCAGAGTCAGGTTTCCTCCGGAGAGCATACCTTCCGCCGATCCCGGCTTCAGAATATGGGGTTTCAATTCATGGGGATTTTCCATCCGCAGAGGAGCTTTTCCGCTGATCACGGCTTCCCAGATATTCCAGTTATAAGAGATGAATCCGTTTTTATAGGTGACAAACATAGGACCGTGAAATGTGATGAATCCCGACCGTTGCCGGATGGAATGAATCAGGGCAGTAATATCACTGTATCCCATGAAGATTTTCGGATTGTCCCGGATCAAATCATAATTGAGTAAGGGAATGACACGATTGGCCCCGTAACCGCCCCGGGCACAGACAATGGCGTCAATTTCGGGATTGGCAAACATTGCTTCAATATCACGAGCCCGTTCCTCGGGCGTTCCGGCGTATTGGTTTTCCCGTAAAAAGGGGGTTTTTCCCAACACAACACGATATCCCTGTTCTTCAAATAATTGCTTTACAGCGTACACCTGATCTTCGGGAGCCCATTTTGACGGACAGACTACGCCGATGGTATCGCCTTTGTGAATCGCTTTGGGTTTCATGATTTCCATGTCCTCACCGTTGTAACAATATGTTGACGATTTCATCCTGCAGATCGCGGTAGGGCCCGGCTTCGTCCACATAACCATTCATCATGATGGAAAAAACAAGCGGCTCTTTCCCCGGTTTCAGAATGTACCCCGACAAACAGCTTGCACCGGATAACGTTCCCGTCTTGGCATGGACATATTGGGATTCCTGTCCCGTCTGCATACGGTTTTCCAGGGTGCCATCCCATCCGCCTACAGGCAGGGATGCCAAAAAGGATTGTTTGAATCCTGGTCGCTGATAGATCCAGTACAACAATTGTGTGAAATGCCGTGGGGCAGAATAATTATAGCGGGATATGCCCGAACCGTCCACATAGGAAAAGGCACTGGTGTCCAGACCAACGGAATCGGCCAAAAAGGATTTGGTTGCCAGCAATCCATCGGGCCATGATCCGGGATTCCCGGATTGATAATGGCCAATTAGTTTCAGATAAGATTCACCGGACAGATTGTCACTTTCTTTCAGGAAGTTTGCCAGGGAAACCAGAAAGGAATCGGATTCATGATATGCAAACAGCGTATCACCGGGGAAAAGAGAATGTTCGAGGATCGGTCCCCGGACAAGAGTGCCTTTTTCCTCTAACATCTCTTTCAGGACTGTTCCCGTGAATCGGGCCGGATCATGGATATTTCGGTAATACACCGCCGTATTGCTGTCGGTGCGGAAAAAGTGCCCCCAGACATCAAACTTATTGTTATCTTCCCACCAGTGTCGCCGGATGGAAAAGGGCTCGAGATCTATCGTGTCGTGGGTCGTAACTGCCTTGTTGTCTATCTGAATGTATTGCGTCGGGGGAATGATTGTGATATCCGGCGGGCTCCCGGGTTCCCCGTTGGAAACGTGAAAATCAACACAATTGTCATTGAAAATCATTCCATCGATCTGGGCCGAATACCAGCCGGAGCCTTCGTCCCACATCCAGCCGTTCCCATAATAAACCGTATCCAGAATCGTATTATCAATCATGATCGTATCCACAACATTGAAATGTTGTGCCAGGACTGTTGCCAGGGAATCCAGGTGCCGGGGATAGAAATCCGGATCGGCTGCCGCCACCAGAGTCAGTCGTGAGAGAGAATCGGAAGCCATCCGCTGCGGTGGCAGGTAGAGGCCGGTACGGTAGCGATGGGCCGGCGTCAGAAACTGGAGAGCGGCCGTGGCCGTGTATATCTTGTTATTACTGGCCGGATTGAAAAGATGACGATCATTATAGGCATAGAGTGTTTTGCCGGTTCTGGCCGACCGTACCGAAATTCCGATATTGGTTTCCAGTCCGGAGGCCTTGATGGCAGAATTGATCCGGTGGACCAGAGGTAACAGGCCGGTGGCCGGATCAAAGACGGGATGAACGGTACAACCGGTGAGGATGAGAAGAATTGTGACGAGGAATATTTTTTTCATTTGACCAATAACACTTTCGTTATCTGTGATGAGGTAAACTTTTCCGAAACGACCTGGAGGAAATAAAGGCCTGAAGATAGGCGGGAAAATTCCGAACGAAGTTGAATGGTTCTAGATCCGGATTCAGGGAGAACAACCGTTTTTCCCAGAATGCGAGTGCCGCGGATGTCCCAGCCGGTAAGATGATAAACTCCCGCCTCTCCCCGGACGGTAAGCGACAGGGAATAATTAAACGGATTGGGATAGGCAGAAACAGAAAAATACTGGGGTAAGCTTGGGACGGGGTCATTGCTCACCCAGCCGGGGAAAAGGTAATTTAGCATTATTTCGGCGAATTGCGGGAAATTGGGGAGATCCTGAGGAGAAAATCCCAATAACACGCCGGGACCCAACTCCTCATACAGCCAGCCCAGGGATTCTCCCGTATCCAGAACGAGTAAAGGACTTACCGTTGGGTTGTGGAAACCGACGATTAAGGAATCATTCCCGCTGGTAAAGGAAAAGGTCCCCAGTGAGGACAGAAATCCGCCGGCTGTTACGGAAATAGTTGGTGAAGGGGTGATTACCCGGATGCTGTCTAGACCGAACCCGGTGAGCAAAGCGGCGCCCTCAGGATTTCCAGCCAGAGCCAGAGTAGAATATGATCCCGACAGAACAGGAATATTTCCGGGTATATTTTGTGCGCCGAACCAGGTGATCAGATGACTTTCAATCGTATTTCGGGACGTTCCCAGTGAGAGCCACGACACCGGTCTGGTCGATAAGTCTAGACTGTCGGAAGCCAGAAATTCACCGGTGACAGTTTCAAAACCAAAATTTGAGTATGGATCCATGGCTTGTGCCAGGCTGGGAATGGATTGATCGTTTTGCCGATGGCTGGCATCGATGAATAAGATGGTTTTATCCGGGGCGGATTTTCGAAAGACAAAAGTGGAGGAAAAATCACTCTCATTGTGAAAAGGTCCGTTATCAACGGCTGTCAGCCGAAGATAGATTAATTCATTACTGAAGGATGTTGTGATGAATTCACTGGAAGTACCATCCAACTGAGTTTCGTTTATATTGTTGAACCATTGCTGATTATCATAACTAAAATATAACCGATAGCCCAGTAAATCAGCTTCGGTATTAGGTTGCCAGATCAATCGGAAACCATTGCTTTCTTTGATGAGGGCCAGGAGCTCCGGGGCGGCTGGCGGTGTGTCATCCGGTGTAACGATTTGGAAGGGTTGAATCAGCGTGTCACCGTGTAAATACTGATCCCAGGTAAAAACGCGGGCCGTGTAGTGGCCCAAAGGCCAATTGGTTACATTCAACGATTGATTGGAACTGACATTATTGGTCACAATGTATCGATAATTACTGGTATTTGATCCCAGGGCATAGACATTTGTGATATATCCGTCAGAGGCGGGAATGGTGGCAAATTCGTATGGAATTACCGGTCCATGGACAAGATTTCCGGTGGAATCCAGAATATCATAACCAATCTTATAAATACCATTATTATTTCCTAAGGGGCCTGAATCGGTTCGGTCGTAGGCCCGGCTGACAATATCAATTGCGCCGTAGACCCGGTTATCCTGAAAGGGGATGTCGGTACCATCAATGTAGAAACCGATATTGGCCACAGTCGGAGCATAAGTATCCTCATGTGGTGTGAGACCGCCATTCAACCGCAGGGCATTGATTTCATTTCCGGGATAGCCGTCCTTAAAATGAATATGGTTCCAAGTGTTGGTCCAGCCGATGACCGTCTCACCGGCCACAACTGACGAACCGACACTCAATGCAGGATTGTGATTCACATGGACATAGGCATAGCGTCCTACTCGAATCCAGGCGTTAATACCGTAGGTCGATTGCGAACCGATGCTGGTTACAGTCCCATTGATAACGGAATAAACTGGATTTCCCTGATAGAGGTCAATATCCACACCGTCATGAAAATGATCCCGGTCGCCGGAACTTCCTTCGCGACATTCGCAAAACGTACCGTTTATCCAATGCTGCTGATCTACCGGGGTGCAAGGCCAGGGATAGTCCTGCCCTGTTAAGACAGCACCAAGGATGATTAAGGGGAATAAATGCTTTTTCATCAATCAGGAATGAGAATCTGTAACAGGCGTTGGTTGGCTAACAAGATAATGGTCTTTCCGGGCCGGTTGATTCTGCCGCCGCTTATTCGACCGTCTGTTTGAATGAAATATTCATCAATCTGATTGCTGATGCGCAGGAGATGGGCCGTATCGTAAACCACCTGGCCGGCGATATAATCCGGGTGACGACCGCCAATGATAAAAATGGATTCATCGTTTATTGCAACATCCACTGGGACTAGTGCAGGAAAGGTATACGTGGTCAGGATTTGACCCCGGTGGTTCAGAATTTCCAACCGATCATTGTAGATTAAATATAATTTCTGATCTTTAACCCGGAAATCCCCTGGTATGGTTGGCAGGGGAACTTCGGCTGAAATCATTCTGGCTTTCGGATTATACAGGATAAGTCGATTCTCCGGGCTGTAATCATTAGAAAAATCAGAACCGATTATGGCCAGTTGATCGAGAAAAGGGAAGAAAAAATACGGCAAAGAGAGCGATATACTATCCATTGCTACGGGACGAGAATGATGCTTTAAAGTATAGAGAACGGAAAGGCGGTTACCCGGTGCGGCCTGAGGCATGCCCAGAAAAAATTGATCATTTTCAAAAGAAGTGGTCAGTAATTGTTTTTCATGATCCCGGTCCTCGGTTCTCAGGGGGAACCACTGCAGGGAAGGGGATGTCCCGCCAATCCCGATTTTCTGTTCCACCGCATTCAGCAGCAGCGGGGTGCCATCGGGAAGGGTGGCAATCCGGGGAAATCCATAATCTTCGGCAACGTCCAGTGTCGTTGTAAAAACTGGCGTTCCATGTTGATCAACAATACGTAAAAGGTAATCCTGTGATGTTTCCTCCACGATACCAACTTGTCCTATCGGCAGGGGAACAACCGAACGGATTGAATTTTCCGTAGAATAAAATGAGGTATTCTCTAAAAATACTTGGCGAGAAGACCATGAGATGACGGTGCTGTCCCTCCAGATATGATGACCTTCGCCTGGAAGAGGCATTGTTTCGCTTACGGTTAACCTTAGCTGACCCAGCATTACCACAGAGGGAATTAGCACCAGACTAAAGAATATTCTGGAATGATTTTGCATAATAAAAATTATTCCGTATCACTCCGTTAAACACAACTATATTTACGTGAAAATACCAGCCATTAACACATGCGATTCCCCATAGTCCTGAGTAATTTTACCAGCAGTTTTATCAATAGAATAGAGGTAAATGTGAACATAAATCCGTTTATTTTTCGTGAATATGATATTCGGGGAAAAGTCGATGAAGATTTTCCCTCGGAAGTGGTAACGTTATTAGGGAAAGGGTTCGGAACCTATGCTTTGCGTCACGGAGCGAAAGAAATCGCACTGAGTGGTGATGTTAGGTTGTCAACCGAACGGCTTCTAAACGATTTCAAAGCTGGTGCCGTGAGTACCGGTTTGGATGTAATAAATATCGGTATTCTGCCAACGCCCGTAAATTATTACAGCATGTTTAAATTGGATGTGGGGGGAGCCGTTCAGATTACGGGAAGCCACAATCCGCCGGAATTTAATGGATTCAAACTTTCGTTGGATAAAAAGGCTGTGTTCGGTGACATGATCCAGTCCATCCGTAAAATCATTGAAGAAAATGATTTTGAGACAGGTGAAGGATCGGAAGCAAGCTATGATCTTAAACCTGATTATCTGACGATGATGAAAAGGAAAATTCACTTGGAACGTCCTGTCAAGGTTGTGATGGATTGCGGCAATGCCGCCGGGGCAATAAATGCTCCGGAAATCTTTACCGCCTTAGGCGCGGATTTAACCGAAATATATTGTAATGTCGATGGCCGTTTCCCCAATCATCACCCGGACCCGACGGTGAAGGAAAACCTGAAGGATCTTATTCAATTAATGCAAGGCGGTGATTATGAAGTGGGCATAGCCTTTGACGGAGATGCGGACCGTATAGGCGTGGTGGATGAAACTGGAGATATTGTATGGGCCGATCAATTGATGGCTATCTTTCTGCCTCATGTCATCGAACCGGGAGATGAAGTTCTGTTCGATGTAAAATGTTCCAAAGCATTGGAAGATGTCATTAATCGTTTGCATGGTAAACCGATTATGTGGAAAACGGGACATTCTCTGATTAAACAGAAAATGGCAGAAGTCCAATGCAAACTGGGTGGCGAAATGAGCGGACATATCTTTTTTGCCGATGATTATTTCGGGTATGACGATGCGACCTACGTTGCCGCCCGACTGGTAGAATTGTTATCACACTCAAGCAAATCCCTGTCTCAGTTGAAAGCGGAAATTCCCACCTACTATTCAACTCCAGAAATGCGGATGGCAACCAAAGATGATGAAGTGAAATTCCAGATGACCGAAAAAGCAGTTGCCTATTTCACCGCCAATTATGATTGCAGTACCGTAGACGGGGTGAGAATTAATTTCCCGGAAGGATGGGGGCTGGTGCGATCTTCCAATACCCAGCCTGTCATTGTATGTCGTTTCGAAGCAACATCACCGGAAAAAATGGAAGAATACAAGTCGCTGGTTCTGGGAAAATTGGCAGAATTTGGCGAATTTACCCTGGAGGCCGGTCATTAAGTCAACCTTTCATCAGCATGTAGATCAACTTCGTAGCGATGTGAATCAGGTTTTGTTTGACCTGGATATTCCGGAGCAACCCAAATATTTATACGATCCGGTGCGATACGTCACTAAAGGAGAGGGAAAGCGGTTGCGACCAATTCTCGTGATGTTGACAGGAGCGGAATTCGCAGCGGACGAGACCGATACCTTACATGCCGGCCTGGCAGTGGAACTGCTGCATAACTTTACTCTGGTTCACGATGATATCATGGATGCCGATACATTGCGACATGGTCAGGAAACGGTTCACATCCACTGGGACGAATCTACTGCCATTCTGGCCGGTGATGGGATCTATGCATTAGCCCAATTGATCATGAGCCGTGTAAAAACCAATCCTCTGGCGGCAGTACGTGCTTTCAATAAAGCCACCCTCATTGTTTGTGAAGGTCAGGCCTATGACAAGGAATTTGAGAATAAATCAGGTATAACTCTGAATGATTATATTCTCATGATTGAGAAAAAGACCGGTTGGTTGATCGGGCTGTGTGCCGAACTGGGCGGGATCCTGGGGAATCAGGAACCATCTGTCCTGGCCTGCCTGCGTTCCTTCGGGTTGAATCTTGGTATTGCGTTTCAGATTCAGGATGACATCCTGGAAATCGTGTCAGATGCAGGAATTATGGGCAAGAGTCTGGGGAGTGATGTGGAAGCAGGAAAGCAAACCGTTCTTACCATTATGGCGCGCGATTTATTCCCTTCGGAATGGGATCGACTATGGTTGGATTGGAAATCTCTGCCGGTTGTGGATCGGGTAAGAAAAATGAATTCCTTTATCAAGGAACGGGATATTCTGACCACAGCAGAGAATCTGGCCAGGGATTACATTGATAAAGCTTATCAGGAACTGGACCGAATCGCAGCCGGAAGCCGAAATTTATATGATTTTACCGAAATGGTTTTAAAGAGAAAGAAATAATGATGACCGTTGATAAGAATGATCCAGGAAACATGTTTGCCGCCATCTATCACTTTCCCGATCACATGAAGGAAGCGCTAGACATTGGGCAGTCCATTGTGCTTAAGCGGGATTATTCACCCGTTAATAATGTGGTCATTGCTGGAATGGGAGGTTCCGCCATTGGGGGTGATGTGATACGGGGTCTCATGGAGCGACATCTGAAATGCCCCATTGTCGTTTCGCGGCATTATGAATTACCGTCCTGGGTGAATGAAAATACACTGGTCATCTGTTCCTCATATTCGGGAAATACGGAAGAAACGCTGAGCGCTTTTACTGATGCCCTTGAAAAAAATGCCCAAATCTGCGGTGTAACTACCGGTGGCAAACTGGGGGGGGTATTAACGGAACATGGTTTGGATAAAGTCACGATTCCTGCCGGATTGCAACCCCGGGCTGCACTGGCGTATTCATTCATACCCACCTTATTTTTACTGGACACTTTTGAACTGTTCGATAAACCCTTCCTATCCAACTTGCAGGAAACGATTGATTTCCTGAGTCGGGTGCGCGGAGAATTTTCGCTGGCCAGTGAGGAAAATTCCATTTTTACCATGGCTCGAAATATGTATCAGACACTCCCGGTCATCTATGCTCAAACCAATTCACTGGCCGTCGTAGCCAATCGGTTAAAAGGGCAGCTGGCTGAAAACAGTAAAATGTTGGCCTTTTATAACGAACTTCCCGAATTAAACCATAATGAAATTGTCGGGTGGGAAAATAATACTGCAATTCTAAAGAAGATTTCTCTCATCTGGCTGCAGGATGAAGCCGATCATGAGCATGTAACGCTGCGACAAATGATTACGGAGGAAGTATTGACCGGATTACCGGAGAATCAATACCATCTTTCCGGAACGGCCACCACATATTTCACCCGGTTCCTGGAATTAATTCATCTTTCCGATTGGCTGAGTTACTGGTGTGCCGTTTTACATGGAACCGATCCCACGCCCGTTCATAAAATTTCCATGTTAAAAGAGAGACTAGCGCAAGAAAATTGATGATGGATATCCTTATTCCCGTTAAAGTAGATCGATTAAGATTTCACCCTGATTCTGGTTCCTATGCTGTGATTCTCAAGGCTGTGGACTCAGACCGAATCATGCCGGTGATGGTGGGACCGTTTGAGGCTCAATCGATTGCCATGGCACTGGAGGGTGCTTCCACGGAACGTCCCACAACACATGATCTCATGACAAAAATAATATCCGATTTACAGTATAATCTGGTTGCAGTGCAGGTATCGGATCTGATTGAAGGTGTGTTTTATAGCCGTTTGATTCTGGAAAACCAGGAAACGAAATTACAGGCCAATATCGACGCTCGTCCAAGTGATTGTATCGCTGTGGCACTGAGAATGAAATCGCCGATTTTCATACAGCGTCATGTGATGGAAGAGGCCGGCTTTATTGAAAGGAAACGTCAGAGCACGATCCCCGGTTCGGAAGAAGATTCTAAGAAAATTTCATTGGAAACGCTCCAGGCGGAAATGGCCCAAGCCATTGCGAATGAAAATTATGAGAAGGCGGCCATTTTGCGGGATAAAATCAGAGCATTGAACCTTTCCTGATCAGTCAGGAATACTGTCTCTGCAGGGAATCGAGGGCGTTTTGGGCGGCGGCTTGTTCGGCCGCTTTTTTATTGCTTCCGATTCCGGGCTGGTAGGAGTCGGATCCGATTTTCACTAATACTTCAAACATTTTCTGATGTTCCGGTCCGCTGACATTGGATACAATAAAGCGGGGATTGGCAATAGACTGGGAATGGCAGAATTCAATTAACCGGCCCTTGTAATTTGTAGATTTCCAGGCTTCGGAGCGATGACGCCATATAGTATCGAGCACAAATTTTCGACAGGGACGGATGCCGCCGTCCAAGTACATGGCACCCACCAGAGCTTCCATGCAGTTGGCACTTTGGCGGTCGGCAATTTTTTCTACGCTCATATTAACGGTAGGATCGATAATTAGATAATCCAGAATATTGATCAGGTTCCCCATGTTGGCCAGGAAGGATTTCTGGACCAGAGCCGCCCGTTTCTGCGTTAACAGACCTTCATCCCCGACCGGATATTCGCGCATTAAAGCACGGCTGATAATGATATCAATGACAGCATCACCCAGGAATTCCAGGCGTTCGTAATTTTTTCGTGGTTCGGGGTCGATGGAACGGTGGGTAAACGCCTGAGTCAGGTAATTGACATTTTTAAAACGATAGCCAATATTTGATTCCAGAGTTTTAAAGCGATGCCTGGCTGGAAATATTTTCCCGAGGAAGAACCCCAGCTTACTCAATCTTCCACCCATCTCCTGAGACAGATTACGCCGTTATGTCCTCCGAAACCAAATGTATTGGAAAGAACCGTATTCAGGGACGCCTTTTGAGCTGTATTCGGTGTATAATCCAAATCACATTCCGGATCCGGCTCATCATAATTGATAGTTGGGGGCAGGATTTGTTCCTGCAATGCCTTGACCGCAGCAATGGCTTCAATACCGCCAGCTGCTCCAAGTAAATGCCCTGTCATGGATTTGGTAGAACTGATTTTAACCGTAGCGGCGTGATCCTCAAATAAGGTCTTAATCGCGGCTGTTTCGTTGCGGTCGTTATAGGGAGTGGACGTACCGTGGGCATTGATATAATCGATATCAGTTAGGTTTAGCCCGGCGTCCTCAACCGCCCGTCGCATCGCCTTGACGGCACCAGCTCCGCCGGAGGCTGGTTGCGTAACATGGAAGGCATCATCGGTAGCACCATAACCGGCCAATTCCGCCAGGATTACTGCTCCCCGCCGGCGGGCATGATCCAAGGATTCAAGGACAATAACACCGGCACCTTCACCCAGTACAAAACCATCGCGATTCTTTTCAAATGGTCGACTCGCTCTCGTTGGATGGTCATTATTGCGGGACAAAGCACGCATATTGGCGAATCCTGCTATAGTCAGGGGGGTAACACTGGCTTCCGATCCACCGGTGATCATGATATCGGCATCACCGTAGCGAATAATCCGCGAGGCAATACCAATGGCATCCGTGGCAGATGAACAAGCTGATGTAATCGTCTGGTTGGGGCCCTGGAAGCCAAAGCGGATGGAAATATGTCCAGCGGCGATATTGGCAATCATTTTCGGTACAAACTGCGGGGATATTCGCTTAGGACCGCGATTCATGAATACTGAATGCTGATCTTCCAGTGTTTGAATACCCCCCACACCTGTACCCAGCATGACGCCTACCCGGTCCGGATCAATGGAATTGCTCATGATCCCGGAATGTTTCACGGCCTGTTCTGCCGCTATCAGTGCCAGGATGGAGAAGCGATCCAGTTTACGAACTTCCTGCCGTGAAAGATAATCTTCCGGATCAAAGCCGGATAATTCACCGGCAATGGTTACCATATGACCCTCGGTATCATAAGAAGAAATAGGTCCGATACCGCTTTTACCGGCAATGAGTGCTGCCCAGAAAGAAGCAACATCATTCCCGTTTGGTGCCAAGGCACCGAGCCCTGTTATGACGACTCGTTTTTGCTGCATAGGGTTATGATTTGTTGTCAATATATTCTACGGCTGCTCCCACGGTTGTCATGGCTTCGGCATCTTCATCCGGAATTTCAATCCCGAATTCTTCTTCCAATTCCATGATTAATTCGACGGTGTCGAGGGAATCAGCTCCCAGATCATCCACGAAAGAAGCTTCCATGGTTATTTTATCTTCTTCAACACCTAATTTATCTACGATGACTTCTTTTACTTTATCGAAAGTAGACATTATACCTCCTTTTGTTATATCATTGTCATACCGCCATCGACGGTAAATGTTTGTCCGGTTATATATCCGGCTTCCCGGGACGATAAGTAGTGTACCATGTGGGCAATATCGTTTACCGATCCAATCCGTCCCAGGGGAATTTGGTTCAGCAATAATGCTTTGGCCTTTTCGTTAATGGCTTCTGTCATATCCGTTTCAATATATCCCGGAGCAACACAATTTACGGTGATTCCGCGGGAGGCCAATTCTTTTGCCGTTGCTTTGGTCAGTCCAATGATACCGGCCTTTGACGCGGCATAGTTCACCTGTCCGGCATTTCCGGTTAATCCAACTACGGATGAAATATTAATGATGCGACCAAACCGGTTCTTCATCATGGGGCGGGTCACGGCCTTAATACCGTTAAATGACCCCTTTAAATTTATGTCCAGAACCAGGTCCCAGTCCTGTTCCGACATGCGCATTAATAACGTATCCTTGGTGACACCAGCATTATTGACCAGGATATCAATATGACCATACTTCTCAAGGGTGTAATAAACTAATTCCTGCCAGGAGTCAGCCGCTGCGACGTCACAGGCCCGGGAATCGGCGGCATGGCCGGCCTGTTGAATTTTCCCGGCAACCTTCGCAACGGCATCAGCAGAACGGCTTACGCAGATGACAGTGGCACCGGCAGCTGCCAGTTCTTCGGCAATTCCCTGACCGATTCCGCGAGAAGCGCCGGTTACGATGGCGACGTTGGATTCTAGATTAAACATGTTTTATTTCCATCACTTCCTGATATGTTTCCACTCCGGACATAGGGACACGACGGTCAATCCGCCGGTTCAATCCCTGCAATACTTTACCGGGTCCGACTTCAAGGAAAGAAGAAACGCCGGACTGAACCATATTTTTTACGGTTCGTTCCCATTGTACCGGTTGTTCCAGTTGTTCGATTAAATACGTACGTATATCGTCACTGGAAATAGTGGGTTCCGCCGTTACATTGGCATAAACCGGAAATCGTACGTCCTGAATTTCCACTTCATTGAGCATTTTTTCAAGTGCTTCGCGGGCCGGTGTCATTAAGGGCGAATGAAAGGCCCCTGACACATTCAGCAACACTATTTTTTTCGCTCCGAATTCCCGCCCGATTTCAATTGCTTTTTTTACCGCCGGAACTGTACCTGAAATTACAATTTGCCCGGGAGAATTAAAATTGGCCGGCACAACGATTTCATTCCCGGAAGACGCTTCCCGGCATAAGTCGGTAACCGCCGCTTCATCCATGCCAATAACGGCTGCCATGGTTCCGGGGGAATTTTGTCCGGCCTGATACATGGCTTCGGCCCGTATTTTCACCAGTTTAAACCCGGTGGAGAAGTTAAAAGCACCGGCAATCGTCAGGGCGGAATATTCACCCAGACTGTGTCCGGCAGCGCAATCTGGATCTTGTCCGTTTTCGAGCAGGAGTTCGCCCAACAGGACACTGACCAGATAAATGGCCGGCTGGGTATATTTGGTTTGCCGCAGTTTTTCTTCCGGACCATTGAATATCAGGGCCGTAATATCTTCACCCATGATTTCATTGGCGAGGCCGAAATAGGTTTTCCCCAGCGCAGTCTGCTCGAAGATATCCTGCCCCATACCCACCTTTTGGGAAGCCTGTCCGGGAAAGAGTAATGCCGTGCTCATTATACAGCCTGTCCCCAGCGAATCAGGATACTACCCCAGGTAAATCCTGCTCCAAAAGCAGCCAGAAGTAAAATATCGCCTTTTTGCAATCGTCCCATTTCTCGGGCTTCATCAATACCAATGGGGATTGTACCGGCTGTTGTGTTTCCATATTTATCAATATTGATTAAAACCTGGTCATCGGACAGATGACACCGTTGCGCGGCGGCATCGATAATGCGCTTGTTGGCCTGATGGGGAATGAAGAGTTTTACATCCTTGCCATCCAATCCATTTCTTTCCAGAATCTTGGCGCTGATATCAGCCATGCCCTTGACGGCAAACTTGAAAACGGCTTTACCATCCTGCTGAATGTAATGCATGCGCTGATCCACCGTCTCATGAGACGTTCCGTAGAGGGAGCCCCCACCGGGCATTTTCAGGAATTCACCGCCGGAGCCGTCAACGCGCAGAATGGAATCAAAAATTCCTTCATCGTCCTGAGCCGATTCTAGCAATACACCCCCGGCCCCATCCCCGAATAAGACACAGGTGTTCCGATCAGTATAATCCAGGATGGAACTCATGGTATCCGTTCCAATGACAATGACTTTCTTATATTTCCCGGATTCGATATACCGGGCCCCGGTTTCCAATCCGAATAAAAACCCGGAACAAGCCCCGGAAAGGTCAAAGCCCCAGGAATTCTTTGCGCCAATATTGTTCTGGACCAATGCCGCTGTGGAGGGGAATATCATATCCGGTGTGACGGTACAAACGATAATTGCCTCAATTTCAGAAGGATCCGTGTTGGATTTCTCCAGTAACTGGCGGGCGATTCTGGTGGACATATCAGCTGTGGCCTGACCTTTGGCAACAACATGTCGCTCAATAATGCCGGTCCGCGTGCGGATCCATTCGTCGGATGTGTCAACCATTTTTTCCAGGTCATGGTTCGTCAGGACTTGTTCCGGCAGATACCGTGCGCTGGCAGTGATCGTAGCTCTCAATTCATTACTCCTAAATATGATTCAACATTTTGTTGAATATGTCCAACCAGGTTTTCATTAATACATTTTTGGGCGACCAGAATGGAATTGGCAATAGCTTTCGGCCCGGCACTTCCGTGGGTAATGATGGATAATCCATTCACGCCCAGCAGGGGAGTACCGCCATGTTCTTCATAATCAAATTTCTTATTAAGTGATTTAAATACGGGTTTCAATAAGTAGGCTCCGATCTGATAGCGGTAATTTTCCCTCAGTTTGGATTTGATCTCATCGCTGAAGATTTTTATCCATCCCTCGGCAAATTTCAGCAACGTGTTCCCTACAAAACCATCGCAAATCAGGATGTGAGCTTCAGAATCCATGATATTCCGCCCTTCGATATTGCCGATAAATCCCGGTAACTGGGATTTGAACAATTGATGGGTTTCCCGGTACAGTTCACTGCCCTTTGTTTCTTCCGCGCCAATATTGATCAGGCCGATCTTGGGATTTGAATACCCTTCAATATGTTCAAAATAGTAACTGGCCATGATGGCAAACTGCAGCAGATGATAAGGTTTGACATCGGGATTAGCGCCCACATCGCAGAGAATTTTTCCGCCCGATAACGTAGGGATATAGGCGCTCAAGGCCGGTCGCTTTACATTTTTAATACGGCCGTAGGTGAGCAGGGAAGTGGTCATAACAGCGCCGGTATTGCCGGCACTGACAAAGGCATCGGCCTCCTGATCCTGAACCAACCGGATTCCCTTGACCAGGGATGAGTCCGGTTTGGTCTTGATGACTTTTGAGGCCCGGTCATCCATGGTGACAATTTCAGTCGTTGGTAATATCTCAAGGCGGGAAGATTGAAAATCGCCCAGCTGTTGCCGAATTGCCTCTTTATCACCCAATAGAAGGATCTGAAAGGTATCGGTCGTAGTGGCAATGGCCTGGATTACACCTTGTACGACGGAAGCCGGGGCAAAGTCTCCCCCCATGGCATCCACAGCGATGATCATCCGATATCAGGATTCCTTGGCGGAAATAACAGGTCGGCCGCGGTAATAACCGCAATCAGGACAGGCACGATGCGGCATCTTGGGCGAACCGCATTGCGGACAATCCATGACAGCGACAGGAGTCGCTTTATAATGAGTACGACGTTTGCGTCCTCGGGCTTTGGAAATTCTTGTTTTTGGCAGTGCCATATCAGCTCCAAACACTCATATTCAGTTTATCAGTTTTTCTAACTTATCCCAGCGCGGATCCCGGCTGTGTTTTTCACAGGTGCAGGTGTCGCGATTCAAATTTATCCCACATTGGTCGCATAATCCCTGACACGAACCTGTACAGAGTTTCTTGAAAGGAATCTCCATCAGGATGACATCATGAAATACCGTGGTGAGATCGATTTCATCGGTCGAGTCGGGAAACCACAGCATATCCAACGATGATTCATCGGCAATTTGTCGATCAGGCGTAAGCCAGATTTCAAACCGGGGATGAAAATGGCTGGAAAACGTTTCCAGGCACCGATCGCAAACCAATTCAATCGGCATGTCAATCATGCCGAAGAGTTTAAAACCGGTAGGTACCGTTTGCGATGAAACGGTACACTGCAATACAGGCTTCAGAAAAGTACATTCATCGTCTTCGAGAATTGCAACAGGGATTTCAAATAGCTCTTCATGAAGCCCCCGGTTAAGTTCTGATCGTAATAGCTTCATTTTTAGCCAAGAAAACTAAGGAATAACCTCCTGTTATTCAACCGGAAAAACAGGCCTACGGAAAATCAAACCACAGCGTTTAATCCTTGTCAGATTCGTTTTTTTCGTCGCTTGAATCGGTTTCCGTTTCAGAGGTGGAATCATCAGTAGTATCCTCTTCCGCTGATTTGTCATCACTTGAATCGTCATCATCATTGTCGGAAAGAAGATCATCTTCATCATCGTCCTCTTCTTCCAGCTCTTCTTCGTCTTTTCGTTCCAGCAGATTATCATCATCCGTCTTTTTCTTGAAAATGACAAACATCAGGACTTCCCCGACGGAAAAGATGGATAAAACATACCCGATAACGGATAGGATTAATAAAAAGAGGAAAACTGCGATAATGAACCCGGCAACATATTCAGTCCCACTCAGAGAAGCAACCTGGGTCGTGGAACCCATATCGAACCAGGAACAAAATGTCCAGTCACTGCAGGTATGTACGGTGGAACCACAGCATGTTTTGGTAACGTCACAGGTGAAGGGATTAACCGTGTTCCAGGCCCAAGTGGCGATTTGGGCCAGCTTGCCACTGGTAAACCATTCCAGACCGAATACGGATTTTACCCAGCCCATACCGAATACTATGTTGATGAATTTATAGCTGGCAAACCAGAATAATTCAAACAGATAATACCCAATGGCGGCAATGGGAAGAAGAACCAGATGGTATAACAAAATCCGCCAGGGCTGAGACCAGGTAATGGAATAGCTCTGGAAAACGGCGCCCATCGTATCTTCTTCGTATGCAGCCACAATGGCAGGGGTATAAATGAAGGAAATCAGGAAAACGACAGCCGTATATAGGGTGAAGAGCGAGCCGAAGAAATATAGCAGATAGGGCAGGGCGAACAGGAATTCACCAATGTATGGTATGTAACCGAAAAGGGCAAAAAACACGGCACCGATCAGGAACAGAAATATGATCAGAACAAATGACAGCCAGGTAAAGATGACCGGATGCCAATGTTTTTTTAGATATTTCAACGCATCACCGGCGGAATAGAATTCATCACCCTTCAATTGCTTGTAGGTTACCCGGGCAACGGCGGTACATCCCAGACTGACGGCATAAAACAGGACCAGGGTGCCGATCCAGTAAAGGATTTTACCAAAAAGAGATAAGGTGGCACATCCCAGGAAGGGGTATAAACCGTATTGCTGCCAAGCCTCATAAAAGCCCATGCCGGAGGCCGCCATGGCAATATAGGCCAGGAGCCAGAACGCAACGTATCCGATCAGAGTTGCCACAGTGAAGATGAATATTTTTTTCCCGCTGAGAGCTAACCGTGGCGCACGAAAAATATCACGAACATCGAAATACAATTTCATCGGTCCCATTGTTTTCTCCTACTTTATAGATTGGTTACTGGTCTAATCTGACGTGGTCAATCCACGTGGATAATTCATGTTGTTCCTGAATGGAATTTGCAACAGCCTGAGCGACTTTGCGATCGTCATAACTACCGACCCGGACCCGGTACCAGGTTTGGTCGTTTTCGACAAAAGTGGCTTTCTGGATATAGGCATCGAACCCGGCGTCTATCAAATCGGCGGCTACTTTTTCGGCATCTTCCAGTGTGTTCCGGGCCGCAACCTGAATAGTGAAGCGCGTTTTGTCATAGGGAATGGTTGCTCCCGGTATCACCTTCGGTGCTTGTTTAACGACCTGTTTCGGGGGTGCCGGAGGGGGCGGGGGAGTTACCGCCATCGTTGTTTCAGGAACCTGTTCCGGTTTCGCAGTATCGTCCGCAACGACTGCGGTCGATTCATCCTGGGATGTACTCAACCATTCGTCTTCCGTGACTTCTTCATAAGGTTCTGCGGCAGCGGTTTCGGTGGATGGTTCAATATTATAGGTAAAACTCTGTGTCGACAATTCATCACCGTACTGCGAAATGGAAACCTGAAAGACATATTTCCCCGGTTCATCGGGAACGAATGTCGCTTCCAAACCACCACTGGACAGCCGGGCATCTTCGGGACTTAACCAGCTGGCACTAGGTTGTTCCAGAATGCTCCAGGAAATGTCCAGATCACTACTGGATTCCAGGGATTCCGCAGCCATTGTGATGGGCTCACCGACCGTGCCGGGCATTTCGTCATCGCCGCACGATATAAAAATTCCCAGGAAGAAAATGAATAATATGTGTTTTTGAACCTTCAAGAGTCTATTTCCTCTCCGAAATTATCCCTAAAATTTGGTCGGGTATTTGGAAAAAAGCAAATAATCTCTCTTTATTGATTTGCAATTAATTCCGCCTCCGTGAAGAAAAATCCGATTTCCTTGCTGGCATTTTCATCACTGTCTGAACCATGAACGGCATTTTCCCCCAGACTGGTGGCAAAATCCTTGCGGATGGTTCCTTCGGCCGCGTCCGCCGGATTGGTGGCACCGATGGTTTCGCGCCAGGCCGAAACGGCATTTTCTTTTTCCAGGGCCAATACCATGCACTGTCCGGATGACATGAACGTTGTCAGTTCTTCGTAAAAGGGTTTTCCCCGATGTACGGCATAGAATCCTTCCGCTTGGGCTTTGGTCATGCGGACCAGTTTGGCGCCGAGCACCGTGAATCCGGCGGCCAGAATACGATCATAAATTTTCCCGGTATGACCATTTCTGACGGCATCGGGTTTAATAATGGCAAAGGTTCGATTTCCCACAAATATCTCCTGTAATTAATGGTGTTGTTATTTTACCAGTCCGGCCATGGTTTTCCCAATGTCGGCAGGGCTGGTTACGACGTGTATTCCGGCTTCTTTCAGAACGGCCATTTTTTCCGTGGCGGTACCCTTGCCACCGGCGATGATGGCACCGGCATGTCCCATGCGACGTCCGGGCGGAGCGGTCTGGCCGGCAATAAAGGATACAACAGGCTTGGTAAAATGATTCTTCACGACCCATTCCGCCGCTTCCTCTTCGGCTGTTCCACCGATTTCACCGATCATGACGACACCGTTTGTATCGTCATCATCGGCCAGCATTTCAAACATATCGATAAAGGTGGTTCCAATAATGGGATCACCGCCGATTCCGATTACGGTGGATTGACCCAAGCCATATTGGCTGATTTGATGAACTGCTTCATAGGTCAGTGTTCCGGACCGGCTCATGATGGCAATGGATCCCGACGAATGAATGAAGCCGGGCATAATGCCGACCTTGGCCTGTCCGGGAGAAATGACACCGGGACAATTCGGCCCCACCAGCCGGGTAGATTTTCCTTCCATGTACCGGGCGACTTTCACCATATCACGTACCGGAATTCCTTCCGTGATGCAAATGACTAATTCCAATTCTGAATCCACCGCTTCCATGATGGCATCGGCCGCAAAGGGTGGTGGAACAAAAATGACCGAAGTATTTCCCCCGGTTTTTTCAACCGCTTCGGCTACGGTGTTAAAGACGGGACGGTCCAGGTGTACGGTACCGCCCTTGTTGGGTGTAACGCCGGCGACGACATTGGTACCGTATTCGATCATTTGCTGGCTATGAAAGGTACCTTCCTGGCCCGTGAAGCCCTGGACAATCAATCGGGTATTTTTCGAGACTAAAACACTCATTATCTACTCCTTGCTGGCCGCTGCGACTGCTTTCTCGGCGGCATCCTGTAAACTGGTTGCAACAATAAAATCCAGAGGTGAATCGTTCAGGAGTTGTGCTGCCTCCCGCGCATTGGTGCCTTCCAGACGGATGACGACCGGAACAGTGACCTGGACAGAATGCATGGCATCAATGACGCCCTGGGCGACGCGGTCACACCGCACAATGCCGCCGAAGATATTAATCAGAATCGATTTCACATTCTCATCGGAAATGATCAGTTTGAAACCGTTGGCCACCGTTTCCGGATTGGCCACACCACCCACATCAAGGAAATTGGCAGGTTCACCACCACTGAGTTTAATGATATCCATGGTTCCCATGGCCAGTCCGGCGCCATTGACCATGCAACCGACATTCCCGTCCAATTTGATATAATTCAGGTGGTATTGACTGGCTTTCACTTCTGCCGGGTCCTCTTCGGCCAGGTCGCGATAGTCCAGGACATCCTTTTGCCGGAAAAGAGCATTGTCGTCAAAATTCAGTTTGGCATCGATGGCAATGACATCATCGTCTTTGGTTACGACCAGAGGATTGATTTCGATGAGGGAACAGTCTTTTTTCACATAAACATTCCAGAGTGCGGTAAAGATTTTTATCGCAGCCCGGACCTGGTTTCCCTTTAGGCCCAGGGCAAAGGCCAGTTTGCGACACTGAAAGGGTGTCAGCCCTACGGCCGGGTCAATCCATTCCTTTACAATTTTTTCCGGTGTATCCGCGGCCACTTTTTCGATTTCCATGCCACCTTCAGTTGAGACCATGAATACATCCCGTTTGGTGGCCCGGTCCAGAACGATGCCGGCATAGAGTTCGCGATCAATGGCTACCCCGGACTCTATGAGGAGGCGTTGTACTTCTTTCCCCTCCGGACCGGTCTGATGTGTAACCAGTTGCATGCCCAGGATGGCTGTTGCCGTTTCCCGTACTTCATCCATGTTGTTTGCCAGCTTGACGCCGCCGCCCTTACCACGCCCGCCGGCATGGATCTGGGCTTTGACGACGACTGGAAAAGTGCCGATTTGTCGGGCTGCAGCTACCGCTTCGTCCACGGTAAAGGCAGGGAATCCGACGGGTACGTTCACATGAAACTGCCGGAACAGTTCCTTACCCTGATATTCGTGAATTTTCACAATACCTCCCTAATGGTTTATGCCCGGACGATGGTAGTCCCGGCAGCGCCAGCAATCGCATCTTTTACCTTGGGTATAGATGTGATGATGACTTTTTTTCCATGATATTTTAAGAAATACAGAGCGGCACGGAATTTCGGTGCCATGCTGCCCTCCTGAAATTGATTTTGCTCCAGATAAGTCTGGGCTTCCGCCGCTGTACAGCGGGTAATCGGTCGTTGCCGATCCGAATTGTAATCGAGATAGGCATGATCCACGTCGGTGATGATCCACAGTTCATGGGCCTTAATGATACGTCCCATCAAAGCCGCCGCCAGGTCTTTGTCAATGACGGCATCCAGTCCTTCGAGTGTGTTTTCGTCCTCATAATAAGCCGGAATTCCACCACCGCCGGCACAGAGAACGATGGTACCATGATCGACCAGTGTTTTGGTACTGACACCATGCATGATGTATTGGGGCAGGGGCGAAGGAACGACACGACGCCATTCGCCCGGATTCTGTTCCTTCACGGTCCAGCCGAACTGACGGGCCATTTCACGGGCTTTTTCTTCCGAATAGCGTTGGCCGATGAACTTTGTCGGATTTTGAATGGACGGATCATCCCGGTCGACGATGACCTGAGTAATCAGCGTAACGACTTCCCGTTCTACACCGACCTGTTTTAGGCGGTTTTGCAGAGACTGTTGGATCATGTATCCGATTGTTCCCTGAGTCCCAGCTACGCAAACCCCCAAGGGTAGGGAGGGGATTTTATCGTGAGTCAGATCCATACGCATCAACTCATCGCCAACCTGGGGACCATTTCCATGCGTGATGCAGATATTATAGTCAAAGTCCACAAAATGCATAATGGCATCCAGGCTTTTCCGCGTATGGGCGAACTGAACGTGAATATCTCCGGCTGAGCCCTTGGGTGACAATGCATTGCCACCCAAGGCAACCATGACTGTACGATGCGGTCGCAAGCGTGCTAGCTCGTAAAGGGTTTGAGTACGTCGCTCAGGTCCGGTGTTCCGATTTCCTGTAAATCGTAGGTCACGCGAACCGAAGGTTGTTTAATCTCAATCACGCGGCGCAGATCGATGGGCGTGCCGATGATGACCACATCACAATCGGTCTGAGCGATGGTGGTTTCCAGGTCCTTCATTTGTTGTTCACCGTAGCCCATGGCCGGCAGAAGTTCACCGATATCGGGATATTTTTCGAATGTTTCGGTGATTGTTCCAACGGTAAAGGAACGGGGATCAACAACATCTTCCGCACCGAATTTCTCGGCGGCGACCATTCCGGCACCGTACTGCATTTCGCCGTGGGTCAGCGTCGGTCCATCTTCCACGACCAGCGCTCTTTTTCCATAAATCAATTCGGCATTTTCCACCGCGATGGGCGAAGCGGCTTCAATGATCCGGGCACCGGGATTGGTTTCACGTACATTCCAACGGACTTCGTCAACATCTTCCGCGTCCGCCGAATCGATTTTATTGATGACAACCACATCGGCCATCAGGAGGTTGGTTTCACCTGGGTAATAGGCCAGTTCATGTCCCGGCCGGTGAGGATCCACAACGACGATGTATAAATCCGTGTGATAGAAAGACATGTCATTGTTGCCCCCATCCCAGAGGATGACGTCGGCTTCCTTCTCTGCTTCGCGCAGGATCGCTTCATAATCAACGCCGGCATAGATAATGGTACCCGAATTGATATGCGGCTCATATTCTTCCATCTCTTCAATGGTACAATCGTGTTTTTTCAGATCATCCAGGGATGCGAAGCGCTGAACCCGTTGCTTGTTCAGATCACCGTAGGGCATGGGATGGCGGATGGCGGCCACTTTTTTCCCGGCGGCTTTCAGAATTTCGGCCACTTTCCGGGTGGTCTGACTTTTTCCGCAACCCGTACGAACTGCCCCTATACCAATGACGGGCTTCGTTGATTTGATCTGAGTGGGTCTGGCGCCCAGGACCTTGAAATGAGCACCGGATGCAATAACCCGTGAAGCCTTGTGCATCACATCCTCATGGGCGATATCCGAGTATGAAAATACCACTTCATCGACATTCAGATCCCGGATAAGGGTGTCCAGATCGGCTTCGTCATAAATCTTAATTCCGTCGGGATACAGGGAGCCGGCCAGTTCCGGGGGATATACGCGTCCATCGATATCGGGAATCTGCGTAGCCGTGAAAGCCACGACATTAACGTTTTCATTGTTCCGATAGACAACGTTGAAATTATGGAAGTCGCGCCCGGCAGCTCCCATGACCAGTACATTTGTTTTTTTCATTCTTTTTGCTCCTAATTATTTGGGTAAACGTGTGATTCCGAAACCATTCAGCTTACTGAAACGAGGTAATCCGTGATGGTATGATCAGCCGTTGAAAGTAATTAATCGGAATCATCGTAACACTTAGGATTAATCTTCTTCCATGAAGGGATACCGATAACTGGTGGGCGGGACGAAGGTTTCTTTTATCGTCCTCTGTGAGACCCACCGCATCAGGTTAAATAGGGAGCCGGCCTTGTCATTGGTGCCCGAAGCCCGGCCGCCGCCAAAGGGTTGTTGTCCCACCACGGCTCCTGTGGGTTTATCATTGATATAGAAATTGCCTGCACTGTGCGTTAAAGCCCGGGAAGCTTCGATGATGGCCTGGCGGTCATTGGCAAAGACACAGCCCGTAAGGGCATAGGGGGACGTCCGGTCCACCAATACCAGGGTATCGGACCACTTCAGGGGATCATAAACATAAATGGTGAGGACGGGACCGAATATTTCTTCCCGCATGGTCTTGAAAAGGGGATCTTCTGTAAGAATCACTGTTGGTTCGATGAAATATCCTTCACTCTTATCATAACCGCCACCGGCAATGATGGTTGCCTCGGAAGCGGCTTTGGCATAGTCGATATAACCGGTAATTGTGGTAAAGGCAGCTTCATCAATGACGGCATTCATGAAATGGGAAAAATCATTCACATCGCCCATCTTGATCGTACTGATTTCGTCCAGCAGCCGGGACTGTAAACGGGGCCAGAGTGTCCGGGGAACGTAGGCCCGGGAAAGGGCTGAACATTTCTGTCCCTGATATTCGAAGGCACCCCTGACCATGGCAGTGACGACACCCTCAAGGTCGGCCGATTCATGTACGATGCAGAAATCCTTCCCGCCCGTTTCCCCTACGATCCGGGGATAGGATTTATACCGGGAGATGTTTTTCCCGATGGATTGCCACATGCTCTGGAACACGGCCGTCGATCCGGTAAAATGCACACCGGCAAAGGCCGGGTCGTCCATGACAATGGGGCCTACTTTACTCCCGGGACCCGGCACGAAATTGATGACGCCGTCAGGGAGTCCCGCTTCCTGAAAAAGTTTCATGAGGTAATAGGCCGGATAAACAGCGGAAGAGGCCGGTTTCCACAAGGCAACGTTCCCCATCAGCACCGGGGCCGTGGGCAAATTACCGGCAATGCTTACAAAATTAAATGGTGTTACAGCGAAAATGAAACCTTCCAGGGGCCGGTGCTCCACATAATTCCACATGCCGTCCGGAGAATACAGGGGCTGGATTTCATACAATTCCTGAGCAAAACTGGCATTGAAATTGAAAAAATCGATCAATTCGCAGGCCGAATCGATTTCCGCCTGGAAAGCATTCTTGCTCACATTGAGCATGGTGGCGGCATTGAGGAGATAACGATAGGGTCCCTGTAACAAAGAAGCCATTTTCTTGAAGACTGCCACCCGTTGTTCCCAAGGCGTTTCGGACCATTCGATCCATGCTTTCTGTGAGGCGGCAATCGCCAATTGAACTTCCGCTTCTCCAGCCAGATGGTAGGTGCCCAGGACATGATCATGCTGATGGGGCATGACACAGGTAGCGGTTTTTCCGGTCCTGATTTCCTTTCCACCGATGATAAGGGGAATTTCAATGGTTTTGGATGCTAGATCATTCAGGGCGGTTTTCAATAATATTTTTTCGGACGAACCCGGACGGTACGATTTAACCGGTTCATTCACGGGAGTTGGAACTTTTACCTTCGCGTTCGACATTCGTAATCCTTCGTGTTATGGGAAAAAAGCAGACTAAAAATGAATGAAAATTTACCGTTTGGAATTGTCGTTAGGCAACAGAACGGAATGGAATAATCCCGAACCGTAGGTTTCTTCGGGCGCCGGACGGGAAAGGGAATCCAGGGCCTCAGGATTTCTGTTCGATTTGCCGGAGCAGGGCTCGTATTTCCGTCAGTTCGGTGGCCATGACAAGATGTTTGCGGTCGGTTGCCGCACCGGGATATCCCTTGATATACCAGCCAAAATGTTTTTTCATGAGATTGAGGGCGATTCTTTCCCCTTTATCCATGATCATTAAATCCAGATGTCGGTTGCAGATGCGAACCCGTTCCGGCAATGTTACGTCGGAAATAGGATTCCCATTCAAATATTGCATGATCTGGGTGAAAATCCAGGGATTGCCCAGGGCGGCCCGTCCGATCATGACACCGTCACAGCCCGTTTCGTCTAACATTCGTACGACATCCTCCGGTGATTCGATATCCCCGTTGCCAATGACCGGAATGTCTACCGCCTGCTTCAGTTCCCGGATCAGCGGCCAGTCCGCTTTCCCGGTATATTTTTGCACCGTTGTGCGGGGGTGGAGGGTAATGGCTGCCACGCCGGCTCGTTCCAACCGCTGCCCGACCTCGGGTATGACGATGGAGCGGGAATCCCAGCCGGCCCGCATTTTTACCGTGACTGGAATTTCAGGGACGGCTTCCACAACGGCGGCTGTTATATCGTCCATCAGACATAAATCCCTGAGGGCGGCAGATCCGGCTCCCTTCCTGGTTACTTTTGGAACCGGACAACCATAATTGATATCAACAAGATCAGGCTGGAATGTTTTCTGGACGTATCCGGCGGCCTGAGCCATCACATCTGGCCTGTCGCCGAAAATCTGGATGCCGATGGGGCGTTCTTCCGGCGTGAAGCGAATCAAATCCAATGTTTTGGCATTTTCGCGGATGATCCCGTGGGCCGAAACGAATTCCGAATACACCATCGCGGCGCCGAATTCGCGACATAAAATCCGAAAGGCATAGTCGGTCACCCCAGCCATGGGTGCAAGTAGGATGGGAGTATCCAGTCGGATGGAACCGATGATCAACGGTTTCATGGGGACCAGTCCATTTCCAGCAATTCATAGGATGTGGTTTGCCACCCCAGGTGGGTATAGATGCTTTTGGCCCGCCTATTGTCCCGTTCCACATACAATCGCAAACCGCATACCTTGGGATCGTCCTTGGCCGCCTGAATCACATAATCCTGAAGCTGGCGGAAAAGGCCCTGGCCCCGCCATTGGGGCAGGATGTAAACGGATTGCAGCCACCAGAAGAGTCCGTTTCTCCAATCCGACCATTCATAGGTTACCAGCAATTGGCCCATGGGTTGATGATCAATTTCCGCAATAACGTAAAAACCGTGGTTCGGATGACGTAACACGGTTTTCACGCCCTCGAGGACCGTGGATTGGGGTAATGCTTTGTTTTCTGTTTCCCGGGCCAGGGCGATATTTCCGGCAGCCAGGAAATCGGCATCCTTGTCCCGGGCCCGGCGCAGGTGTATTGTCCTTTTTTCCATGGCTGGAAATTACACATTGCTCTCCGGGATATTGGGCCGACCTTGTTTATTATTTTGAAATGCTTTACATTCCACCGAACCAGAATGACGATTCTTTGTATGATTCCGGAGGGTTGGAGATACTCATAATGATTAGCCGGTTTGATATTCGGAATTTTATCGGAGAATAATATTTGGCCCAAGAAAACTATAATAAAAAATATTTCATTTTCGACGATGAGGACAGTCATAGCGAAAAAATTCTAAATATCATGATTCAGTGCCAAAAAATAATTCAGTATTTTTAGTAGTTAAATGCTTAGATATACTTTGTGAATACAAATATAAATGCATACACTCATTTACAAAAAAACATCCTTTTTCAATAATTCAGATTTAATACCTTTCAACTACTTTTTTCAATTTAATCAGGACAATTAGATGAAACAAACCGAACAGGAATTTCTGAGCCAACTGGAAAGCAAACTGTGGGCCGCGGCCAACAAACTATTGCCCATGCTGGACGCCGCCAATTACAAACACGTGGTGCTGGGACTGATCTTTATCAAATATGTGTCCGACGCTTTTGAAATGCGCCGCGAGGAGTTGGCCGAACAGTTCAAAAATCCCAAACACGAGTATTTTCTCGATCCCGATGATTACGACAGTCGGGAAGAATATGAAAAAGATTTTGCTGCCGAACTGGAAATCCGCGATTACTACACCGAGAAGAACGTGTTCTGGGTGCCGGCGCTGGCGCGCTGGGAAACCCTGCAGAATAACGCCAAACTGGCGCCGGGCACGGAAATCGACATCACCAACGGCGAAACTACCAAATACAAATTCAGCAGCGTGGGACGGCTGATCGACGACGCGCTGGAAGCCATCGAAAAGGACAATCCCAAACTGAAAGGCATACTCAACAAAACCTACAGCCGGCTGCAGGTGGACCAGTCCCGGCTGGGGGAACTGATCGACCTGATCGCCACCATCCCCTTTCATCACGAAACCCTGGGCGCCAAGGATATTTTGGGACATGTGTATGAATATTTCCTGGGGCAGTTCGCCCTGGCGGAAGGGAAAAAGGGCGGGCAGTTCTACACCCCCAAATCCATCGTCAGCCTGATTGTGGAAATGCTGCAGCCGTTTAAGGGACGGGTGTATGACCCGGCCATGGGCAGCGGCGGTTTTTTTGTGCAGAGCGACACATTCATCCAAGCCCATAACGGCAACATCGGCAATGTGTCCATTTACGGGCAGGAATACAACCACACCACCTGGCAACTGGCGGCCATGAATATGGTGATCCGCGGACTGGATTTTAATTTCGGCCGGGAACCGGCGGACAGTTTCAGCAACGACCAGCACCCGGATTTGAAAGCCGATTACGTGATGGCCAATCCGCCTTTTAATATGAAGGACTGGTGGAACGCCGCTTTGGAAGGCGACCCGCGCTGGCAATACGGCACCCCGCCGCCGCGCACTGCCAATTTTGCCTGGATGCAGCACATGCTTTACCACCTGAACCCCAACGGCAGTATGGCCCTGCTGCTGGCCAACGGCTCGATGAGTTCCAACACATCCGGCGAAGGCCATATCCGCAAAAACATGGTGGAAGCCGACCGGGTGGAATGCCTGGTGGCCCTGCCCGGGCAATTGTTTACCAATACGCAGATTCCCGCCTGCATCTGGTTTTTGACGCGCAACAAACAGGCGCGGGACGGCAAACGCGACCGCCGCGGGGAGGTGCTGTTTATCGACGCCCGCAAGATGGGTTATATGAAAGACCGCGTGCTGCGCGATTTTTCCGCCGAAGACATCGCCCAAATCGCCGATACCTTCCACAAATGGCAAGAGAACCCCAAAAATGGAGAAAAGGGGTATGAAGACATCCCCGGCTTTTGCAAATCCGCTGCACTGGAAGAAATCCGCAAAAACGACTATGTGCTGACCCCGGGCCGCTACGTGGGCGCCGCCGAGGAGGAAGACGA
>JBHHUC010000019.1:0-35941 GCA_046861395.1 Fidelibacterota bacterium | reverse complement strand
TGCTGGTGAAATCCTCACTGGTAAACTGAGCACCTTGATCCGTATTGAAGATTTCCGGATTTCCGTATTTGACCAATGCTTCCTGTAATGCATCAATGCAGAATGCTGTGTCCAGACTATTGGATAGCCGCCAACTTAATACCTTACGGCTATGCCAATCCATAATGGCCACCAGATAGAGGAATCCTTTGGCCATCGGGACGTATGTGATATCGGTACACCAAACCTGGTTCGGATGATCAATCGTAACGTTCCTGAGAAGATATGGAAAGATCTTATGCTGGTTACCCGGTTGACTGGTATTGGGTTTTGGTGCCGTGGAATGAATCCCCATCATCCTCATTAACCGTTGAATACGTTTACGATTGACAATGATATCTATTTCATCACTACGATTTATCTGGTCCCGTAAACTGCGACTCCCCATCCAGGGATACTTCATGTGCAATTTGTCCAAGAGAAAACAGAGTGTTTGTTCCTCAGGATCAGGAGAACTACTTGTGGGATGATAATACAGACTGGATCGGTTGACAGATAGCAAATCACACTTGGTCGTCTTGGGGAGTGTTTGATCGTCTAGTATCATGGTTCTGCGTTCCTCCAGGCTTAACGACCAAACGCTTTCCCGAAGGGACAGGTGGCTAAAAAATCCCGTTCTCCCGACCCATCGGGAAGCTGACCAATTTTAGCATGGAGTTCTTTGATCTCAGATTCGGTATCCTTACGCACTTTTTCGGAAGAACCGAATATATCTTTTGAACCTTCCAACAATTTCTTCTTCCCTGTCTGCATTGTCATTACGACAGGCAGGCATTGTTGGATTTGGTTGGGATGAAGTGAATACTGAGTAGCCAATTCACTCAAGGTTTTATCACCTTTGATAGCATCCAGGGCTACTTTGGCTTTAAATGCGGCTGAATGGTTTCGTCTTTTCTTACTCATTTCCCTGCCTGCGCCAAGGCTCCGGCAGGCAGGTGCTATTCCTTTTGATTTTGGAATAAGCAGAATTTACACTAAGCCACTGTCCCCATCTACGTTCCTACGATGGGCAGGTAGTTTTTGGGGTCCACTTCAAACCTCTACGTGCTTGACAAGTGGCGGGGGTTCACAACCTGCAGTACGTATTCGCGGATTACCAATAATACACTGCTATGGACTCCATTAACCGTATTAATGGCCATGGACTCCACCAACCATATTACTGAATGGATTGACACGGTCAATCCACTCCAAAGTGGGAGTATAACGAAAATTATCCAGGCAACACTGATACCATTTGGTTCGTCTTTTCATCCTGAAATTGTTGTTCTTAAAAAATAGTATTATGTGCCCGCGTTAGACAGGGGGTCAAAATGAATAATAACCATCTTTTGATTTTATCACTTCTCTTTCTTCTCCAGGCATCTCTATGGCCTGCTGATCTTCCTGGCACGGCCACCACTGCAGGAATGCATGTACATCTTTGTTTATCACACGACTGCCGGATCGCGTGTGGTTTTATCAATTTTTTATCGCTAATTCTTTTTCGAATTGATAGGAACCACTGTAAATTGACAGGAAATGAAAATCGCCGAAAATCCCCTTGCCGGAGGCACTTTCCGGAGCTGGTTGCAGTTATTAGCAAAATATCCTCCCGTGGAGGTTCATTATCTGCCGCGGGCGATCTACGTCACCTTCATGACCCTGCTTTTTACCCCGCTGCGTGGCCTCCAGCGCCTGCTTTTTAACTCCCAGATTCATAAAACACCCATAACTATACCACCGATTTTTGTCCTTGGACACTATCGTTGCGGTGGTACTCATTTCATGAATGTGATCACGCAGGATTCCCAGTGGGGATATTTATCCACCACCCAAGCCCTGGTGCCAGATCTCTTCTTTCTGGGGCGGCCGGTTCGGAACCTGTTCAGTCTCTTCCTCCATGACAAACGTCCCATGGACAACCTCCGTGTCACTCCGGAATCACCGGAAGAACCAGAACACGCCCTGGGAAATCAACTGCCCCTGGGATTTTATCAGGGATTTTGTTGGCCCGACCGTTTATTGGAAACGGTGGAGGAATCGGTTCTGTTCAACGGTCCCAACGGAGAAATAGCGCAACGGCGCTGGGGCCCGGCCTATCGCACCCTCCTGCAGGCCTGCACCCTGGCGAACGGTGGCAAACCACTGATTATCAAGAATCCGCCTGATACCGCCCGGGTCCCCCTCCTGCTGGATCTCTTTCCAGATGCCAGATTCATTTTCATCACACGTAATCCCTATGTCATGTTTCCCTCCATCCGGAATTTCTACCGGGCCTACATCCGGGACTGGCAGTTTCGGGATATTTCGTCCGAGGAAATGGATGCGGCAATCCTGGACATCTACAGGATGATCTTGAAACGGTACGAAAAAGATAAATCCCTGATTCCTCCCGAACAACTGGTCGAAATGCGTTTTGAGAACTTTGAAAAGCATCCCCTGGTTGAACTTGAGCGAATATACCAAGCATTGAACCTGCCGGGGTTCGAAACAGCCCGGCCTGCGTTTTCGGCCTATCTGGATTCCCAAAAGGATTATCAGAAGAATCATTATACACTCACACCGGTAGAAGTAGAAAAGATTGAAAAGGCCTGGGGTGAATCGATCCGGAGATGGGGTTATCAACCTGACGGTGTGGTAGATATTGGATTGGACGCCCATGGGCAGTGACGAACAAACAGTGATCTATATTGTCGATCAGATCGAAAGTCCCTATCCGGTACGCTACCGGAAAATGTTTGGTGAATATGCCATATATATCAACAACAAGGTTGTGGCTCTGGTCTGTGCCAATATTCTTTATGTCAAAAAGACAACGGCCGGGATAGAGTTTGCCCCGAACCTTCCCGAAGCACCGCCCTACCCTGGTGGAAAACCGGCGCTGGTGGTGGAGGAAAAACTTGAGGACAGGGACTGGTTGAGCATGTTACTGGAAATGACCGAACGTGCTTTACCAGCCCCAAAGTAAAAAAGCAAAAACTGAAATATATTTGAACGCTGTCCCGCGCTGACGAACACCTCCTCACTACCACCACTTCCTCCTGAGATCCGATGATTTCGACCGAACAAGGATATCATCTATAAATCCCAGTCCTTTAATCTTCAATTCTTTCCTGGACGGATCCTTTGCATGATGCCGGACAGACCAAACAATAGGATCAGCAAAACCGGAGAATTCCAGAAAGTGAATTTATCATCCCCTCTTTATAGATTGATTTTCTATTTCTTGGCCTATTTGAAAGAATAAAAGAATGAAAATTGATAAACCGCTGGATTTATTTTCTCTTCTTTTTCCTTAATTTCATGGAAATATCTAGGATGATTATGAAACCACCAATACACTTACAGTTCAAAAGGAAACCTGAGCAGGACATGATCAAGGCCGCCAAGGAATTTTACACCAAAGTATCCGCCCGTCGTACCGTACGTACCTTCGCGCCCGATGCGATTCCGAATGAAGTCATTGATTATGCTATTGCCGCTGCCGGAACTGCTCCCAGTGGTGCTAATCTTCAACCCTGGCATTTTGTAGTCGTGAGGGATCCGAAAATTCGCCAGCAAATTCGCCAGCAAGCTGAGGCAAATGAGCGAGAATTTTATTCCGAACGCGCTCCGGAAGAATGGCTTGACGTCTTACGGCCCCTGGGTACCGATGAACATAAATCATTCCTCGATTCTGCTCCCTGCCTCATTGTAGTAAACCTGAAAAAAGCGGTGCTTTGGAAAGGCCAACCGCACAAAACCTACTATCCGGTTGAATCAGTGGGACTGGCCACGGGAATCCTGATCACTGCCCTCCATTTGGCCGGTGTTGCTACGCTCACCTATACTCCCAGTCCCATGGGCTTTCTCAACGATATACTGGACCGTCCCGCTTCCGAACGCCCCTACATGATCCTCGTTTGTGGCTATCCGGCGGATGGAACCGTTGTACCCCGCCTGACCCGTTTGCCCCTCGAAGAAATTGTCAGTCGGTTTTAACACTACCTGCACCGGGACGGCGCTAAATTCCACCATGCCATTTCTTTCACAGAACCCATTTTCACGTCCCTGCCCCACCCGGTGACAGCACCCTATTTATATCAGCGCGATAACCGCTATTTCGCCCAGACCGGTGAGGATGTTAAAACACTGGCCCGGCAGGAATTGCAACAACTGGGGGCAGATGACATCAAGGTCACCTACCGGGGTTTGTTCTTTACGGCTCTCCCGGCCATCATGTATGCCATTAACTATAATACCCGCCTCATCAATCGTATTCTGGCGCCGCTGATTGTATTCGATTGTCGCGACGAAAAAATATTGTACAAAACAGCCTATGACATTCCCTGGGAAGATTTTCTCACATCGGCCGATACTTTTGCTGTCTATGGTTCCGTGGGAAACAGCACCATACGCCATTCTCAATTTGCCGCCCTGAAAGTCAAGGATGCCATTGCCGACCGGTTCCGCCGTAAAACGGGCCAACGACCATCCGTCGATACTCGCTCAGCCGATGTTCGGATCCATCTCTACATCATGAATAACAAGGCGACCCTCAGTATTGATACGTCCGGGGGATCATTACATCGGCGCGGCTACCGCAAAGCAGTAGTAGAAGCCCCCATGCAGGAAACGGTAGCGGCTGCCATGATTGCCTTCTCCGGCTGGAATAAGGCTACACCTCTCATCGACCCTTTCTGCGGTTCGGGTACCATCCTGTGTGAAGCTTACATGGCTGCCACCCGGATGCCTGCAGCTACCTTGCGCCGGCGCTTCGGTTTTATGCGGCTGCCGGACTTTCATGACGCCACCTGGCAGAAGGTAAAGAAAAAGTATGACGCCGGGCTTCGACCCATCAAGGCTGGATTGATCTCTGGCAGCGACTTGTCCCATATGGCCGTCCGGGCCAGCGCAGTTAATCTGGAAGCACTGGCTGCGAAACAATTCGTCACTGTCAAGCCCCAGGACTTTTTCCGCCATGATGCCCTGAAAGGGAAAACCATTATTTGTAATCCGCCCTACGGTCTGCGCATGGCAAAAGATTTTGACAAGGTGTCCTTTTACCGCAACGTAGGTGATTTTCTGAAGCAGAAATGCAGCGGCTCCACCGCCTTTATTTATTTCGGTGATCGATCCCTTATAAAACAGGTGGGTCTTCGACCCAACCGGAAAATCCCACTGGAGAACGGCGGGCTTGATGGGCGCCTGGTCAAATACGAACTGTATTAAATCCAATCATAACCGGGAGGCATTATGCATGTTGATTTCCAGCAATTGGGGATAACCATGACAAAAATCATTACAGGCTACGGACTGAACCTGCTGTGGGCCGTCATCATTATCATTCTGGGGCGGATGGTGGCATCCCTGCTGAAAAAAGGAACAACGCGCGCCCTGCAAAAATCCCGCATAGATGAAACCATCACGTCCTTTACCGCCAACCTGGCCTATGTAATCGTTCTGGTTTTCACACTGATATCCGCTCTGGGACAATTGGGGATTCAGACCGGATCCTTCATCGCCATCCTGGGCGCTGCCGGTCTGGCCATTGCTTTGGCATTCCAGGGATCACTTTCTAATCTCGCAGCCGGGATTCTCATGCTGATTTTTCGTCCCTTCAAGATCGGAGATTATATCCAGGGCGCCGGCGTGGGCGGTACGGTCAAGGAAATCCAGGTCCTCAATACCGTCCTGCTTACGGTTGACAATACACGGGTAATCGTTCCCAATTCCAAGTTGCTGAATGATAATATTACCAACTATTCCGCCGAAGACCGGCGCCGAATCAATCTGACGGTCGGGATCAGTTACGACGATTCGATTCAGAACGCCAGAGATGTCATCCTGGATATCCTTTCTTCGTACCCGGAAATCTTGTCAGACCCGGCTCCTTTAGTGGCCGTTGCCAACCTGGGCGAAAGCTGCGTCGAATTGACGGTGCGTCCCTGGGTGAAAGCCGCTGACTACTGGCCGGTGAAGTTTCGTCTGAATGAAGATATCAAGCTGCGCTTCGATCAGGAAAAGATTACGCTGCCCTTTCCGCAACGCGATGTCCATCTCTTTCCAGCAACCGAATGAAATGTCATGGCTAAGACCCATCTTATGAAACGGTGTAACCATTCTCCGTCACTGCCATCCATTAAGCACCAATAACAAAGTCGGAGAATCAAATGGTTGAACATTTAACAAAAACAAGATTTCAGGAAAAAGTATTCGATTACGAAAAGAATTCGGATTGGAAATTTGAAGGTGAGCGTCCTTGCATTATCGATTTTTATGCCGATTGGTGCGGACCATGCAAGATGGTTGCACCGATTCTGGATGAAATTTCTGAAGAATACGCCGGGAAGGTGGATATTTATAAAGTCGACACGGAAAAGGAACAGGAATTGGCCGGAGCCTTCGGTATCCGAAGCATTCCTTCCATGTTGTTTGTTCCTCTGAACGACAAGCCGCAGATGGCGGTGGGCGCTTTGCCGAAAGATAGCATTGTGAAAACAATGAATGATGTCCTGAATGTTGCATAAATGAAGGGCTCAGATTTCTGAGCCCTTTTTATAACCATATTGAAATCCTCACTGTTACCGGAGTGACGTCCACGGTAACATTCTCTTTCAGATAACTTTGCGCAAATCCCCGCCCGATGGCAGTGCCCAACCCTGCCCCCATGATCACATCCGATAAATAATGTTTATTATCGTGAATTCGACTGAGAGCCACCAACACTGCCATACCATAGACCGGCAAACCGATTTTCGGGCCATATAATTCCTGACAGATAGTGGCAATGGTAAAACTATGGGAAGTATGCCCGGAGGGATAAGACCGATTCCCCCGGCCGTTGGGACGCTCCCGTCCCACCAATTCCTTCAGAACTACCGTGGTAAAACCATTAAAACTGAGCGCTGCCAGGGAATAGGTGATTTCTTCCCGGAACGCGGTTCGGGAGCGGGAATGAATCAGATAATCCACGGTTTGTCCACCCAGTAATATCCAATGACCGTAGGCACCGCCGAACCCGTCTCCTACTCGGGCCAGGTCATCCGACATTAAACCCTTGTCCTGGGCATAACGCTTAACCGCCGGATCAACAGGCAAGGCCGCCAGGGATAATAATAACGTACCTCCCATTAGAGATATATTCTCGGATCGGGTGAAGAGAAATTTGATTCCGTCCCGGTAATTACGAATGACACCCGATTGTCCCCAACTGATGGTCTGGACCAGCAACAGCATGACAAGGAAGAAGGTGTTACGGTTTTTTTCCACAGCTTTTCATCCTGTAATATTGTTATGTAATTTACCTTGTGTATTCACATTTGAGTACTGTAATCACAGGGATTATTCATGCTATTATCAAAAGCCTCCGAAAATGCCATTAAAGTCATTTTCTTTCTGATGGATCACGAAACCGATCGGTATTTTCGCTTACGGGAAATTGCCAGTGAACTCAACCTACCCTATTTCCAGACCGCAAAACTGGCGCAGGTACTCATTCGGAATAACATCCTTGCTTCACACACCGGCCCGCGCGGTGGTGTGCGACTTATCAAACGCCCGGAAGATCTCAAACTGATTGAAATCGTCGTGCTAATGGAAGGGGAAAACTTCCTGGATAAATGCATTCTAGGCCTTAGTGAATGCGGCTCCGGGAATCCTTGTCCCGTGCATTACGTTTGGAAAGACACAAAAGCACCCATCATAGAAATTTTCCAAAACAAATCTTTGGCCGATTTGAAGGAAATGAATTTCCTGAAGCGCAATTCGGACCAATAACCTCAATCCCCACCGTGTCCCGCCATAAACAAATCCCTTATTGGCTGCTGACAGCTTGTATCCTGGTATTTATCATGGTTCTCATTGGCGGAATTACGCGCCTGACCCATTCCGGTTTATCCATTGTGGACTGGAAACCCATCCACGGTGTCATTCCCCCCCTGTCGGATGCAGAATGGCAGGAAGAATTCGCTCATTATCAACAATACCCCGAATATCGTCTGCTCAACCGCCATATGACCGTAACGGAGTTCAAGGATATATTTTTCTGGGAATATCTGCATCGTCTCATCGGACGACTGATCGGGCTGGTATTTATTATTCCCTATTGCTTCTTCAAATACAGGAAACTCATCCCCCACGGCATGGATCGAAATCTCATCATCATGTTCCTTCTGGGTGCCGGACAGGGTTTCATGGGCTGGTATATGGTAATAAGCGGATTAGTGGATAAACCGTTTGTCAGTCATTACCGGTTAGCGGCTCACCTCCTGCTGGCATTTATAATCATCGGTTATATTTACTGGACCTATCTAACTTATTACAGCCGGCGTGAAACAGTGGCAATTTCCCGTCTCCTGCGATCCGCCATTTTCCTTCTTCCCGTGGTGACACTGGTGCAAATCCTATACGGTGCCTTCACGGCCGGGCTCAAGGCCGGGTTTAGCTGGAATACCTACCCGCTCATGAACGGCGCTATCATTCCGGAGGGGCTCTGGCTACAGGATCCCTGGTGGCTGAATCTTCTGCAATCGGAAATGACCATACAATTTATCCACCGGTCCTTGGCCATTGTTCTGGTCATCCTGGTGGTCATCATTTATCAGGGATTGAGAAGGGAAACACGCACCCGGCCACAGTCCCTGGCCCGACAAGCCATTCTGGCCATTGTGCTGCTACAGTTCACCCTGGGAATCATAACGCTATTGACAGCTGTTCAACTTGCGGTAGCATTACTCCATCAGCTGGGAGCGGTTTTGCTGTTTTGCAGCAGCTTATATCTGCTGTTCCAGTTTCGCGAATAAACGCGAAACCGATTCGTTACAACATCAGCACCTGTTCCATCCGGTACCATTGATCATTCATCAGCCAGCGTATTTTTACAATCCAACGTCCCGCCCGTAAACCGTCGGCCGGGATGTTCTGCAACCCTTCCGCATCAGGTGAAAGCGGCCATTGGCGGTCCATTTTTGCATCAGAAGGACGATAGAACCGTATCGTCCCTGATTGGAGGTCAGTGATCCAATCCTGAGGCAAGATAACCTGAATATTATCCTTGTCCAGTGTGACGCGAATTGTTTCATTGAGCACCTGGGTGCGCTGTAGTTCTTCGATGATTCCCTGATAGGCCAGATCCTTTTCGTAATAATTATCATCTACCAGGGAAATATCCTGTGAAAATGACATGTTGATAAGCCAGGCGTTAAAGGCCAGAAATACCAGGATGAGGATAATGATACCCCATTTATAACGCTGCGTCCAGTTCATTCCGTCTTATTCCGGTGCAATAAAAGTTGTGGTTATGGTTTCGATTACAGTACTGTTGGCAATGATGTCCAGTTGGACTGGTATATTATGCCGTGTGATCTGGGTGCGGTCCATATCGATGAAAAAGGCCGACTGTCCCAGATGATCCGGCGGAATGGATAAGGCCGAAATCATGACGATGCGGGCTTCCGGCGGATCCACAATGCGGAGTTCGATGTTTTTGGGTTCCCAAGTTTTATTCACCAGCTTGACGTTGTATAAATTTCGCACCACGTCATCTCCAACCATCTGGTAAAGTACTCCCGGTGTGCGCAGGATGGTGGTTTCAACCGGAACCCGGGTGGACAGTAAAAAGATGAGTAAACCAATCAGTGTCACCAGAATGCCGGAGTAAGCCAGGACCCTGGCATTCCAGATTTTCTTTGTTCCCGATTTTATTCCGTTATATGACGCATATTTAATCAGACCCGTCGGTCGATTCACCTTCGTCATAATATCATCGCAGGCATCGATACAAGCCGTGCAATTCACGCATTCCAACTGAGTGCCATTGCGGATGTCAATTCCGGTGGGACAAACATCCACGCAGGCGTGGCAATCAATGCAATCGCCCAGGCCAGCAGAGCCTTCTTTCCGTTTTCCCTTTCCGCGAGGTTCTCCCCGCAGAAAATCATAATGGACGACAATGGAATTTTGATCCAGTAATACCGATTGAAAACGACCGTAGGGACAAACCATGGTACAGGCCTGCTCCCGGAACCATGCGAACACGCCGAAAAATAATAAACTGAAAATAAGCATGGCGATAAAACCGCCTAAATGTTCGCTGGGAGGTGCCATAATGATATCCAACAGAGCGTCCTTGCCAATGATATAGGCCAGAAAAACATTACTGATAATCACCGAAATGGTAAAGAAAACGGATAGTTTAATAACACGCTTCATGATTTTTTTCATGGTCCACGGTGCTTTGGACAATTTTCGCTGTTCCCTGGCGTCGCCATCAATCAGATATTCGATTTTCCGGAATACCATCTCCATAAATATAGTCTGTGGACAGGCCCATCCACAGAAAATGCGGCCGAAAGCAGCCGTAAAAAGAATGATGAATACGATAAATGTGATCAGTGCCAATCCGAATAAATGCAAATCCTGCGGCCAGAAAACAATACCCAGAATAATGAATTTCCGTTCCAGGAAATTCAATAACAGTAAGGGTCGGCCGTTAATGGAAATAAATGGCCCCAGGAACAGTATGGCCAGCAAGACCCAACTCACATAGGTACGGGCATTGTAGAATTTGCCTATTGGTTTTTTAGGGTAAATCCAGATCCGGTTGCCCGCCTCATCTACGGTGGCGACATGATCTCTGAATACGGCGTTGTCGGCAATCTCCGAATCAGAGACTGAATGCGGGGGACGATTCATACGGCTCTTATTCTTTCCAGGGGTAACTGAGAAAGATTTGATAAAGAAAATGCCATTTCAACAGGAAATGGCATTGGATAATTCGGGGCAGAATGGAAATTATTCACCACGATAGGCTTCACCCTGAGGTGCTTTCCCATTGGGAACATTGGTATTACGTAAGGTCACCAGATAGCTGGCCACTTCAAGGATCTGTTCCGGCGTCAATGTTTTGTCCCAAGGAATCATACCCTTGGCCGGCACGCCTACGTTGATGATTTTGACCATATCATTGATGGTTCCGCCATGAATATAATAATTATCCGTCATGTTGGGACCGATACCTCCTTCACCCTGCGGACCATGGCAGACAGCACAGTTTGTGGTATAAATGGATTTACCCTTGGCCAGGCTGGCTTCGTCGGTCAAGGATGACAGGGCCAGAACCGGTTCTTCCTCCGTCACCGCTTCCTCCATTGTCGTGCCTGTCGTTTCTTTCACTACCGTCGCACCCCGTTTGTAATATGGTGAATGATAGGAAATATCAAAGAATGATGAGGCGGCCGGATTCAACTCCTTCCGGTATTCCTCAATCATCAAATCACCGGTCCCGGTGACATGATAATGTACCATATATACGACCGAAAATATGATGGATAGATAAAATAAGTATAACCACCACGGGGGTAAATCATTGTCCAGTTCCTGAATACCATCATAATCATGTGAAAGTAAAACATCTTTCTGTTTCGTTGTCATGACGAACTCCTGTTGTCACCCTTGGATTTGTCCAGGGGTAATTCACTCATTTCTTTAGCATAATCTTTATCCATTTGATAGGCATGAACCACGGCCGCCAGGAAAATTCCCATAAATATAAACAAGGCAATCGTGGGATAAATACCAACCCCGTCGATGGATGATAATAATTCCCGGATCATTGCGTCACCTTGATATCTGTTCCCAACCGCTGCAGGTAGGCGATGAGGGCCATGATGCGTGTATCCCATTCCACACTGGATACGCCCTGATTATTGAGATTTTTTGCAATGGCGCGGGCTTGTCGTTCCAGGTCGGCTTCGGCCTGTTGATCATAGCCATCGGGGTAGGGAACGCCCAGGGTTTGCATGACGCGAATTTTCTTTGCTGTGGATTCCAGGTCAATCTTGTTTCTCATGAGCCAGGGATAGGGCGGCATGATGGATCCCGGCGATGTGGATTGGGGATCCTGCATATGATTGAAATGCCAGGCATCGGGATATTTTCCGCCAATGCGATGTAAATCAGGGCCGGTGCGTTTGGAGCCCCATTGGAAGGGATGATCATAGACAAATTCACCGGATTTCGAATATTCACCGTATCGTTCTGTTTCAGAGCGGAAAGGACGAATCATTTGTGAATGGCAAACATAACATCCTTCACTGATATAAATATCCCTGCCCTGCAGTTCCAGCGGTGTATAAGGTTTTACACTGGCAATTGTGGGAACATTGCTTTTAATCAATTGCATGGGAATAATTTCCACCAAACCGCCAATAAGCACGGCCACTAAGACTAATAGGGAGAACTGAACCGGACGACGTTCAATCCAGCGGTGTTTATATTCATTAGTATTACCTAATTCCCAGGCCGTGAGATTTTCCAGCGCTGGTGCTTCGGCCGCTTCATCATTTTCAAAGGTTCCGCTGGCCGCCGTTTTCACCAGGTTTATGACCATGATAATTCCACCGGTGAGGAAAAGCGTCCCCCCCACAACCCGCAGGGTGTACATGGGAATGATCTGTCGCACCGTTTCCAGGAAATTGGGATAGGTCAACATGCCGGCATCATTGAATTCCCGCCACATCAGACTCTGGGTGACGGCGCCCCAATACAGGGGAATAGCGTAAAATATAATACCCATGGTCGCCAGCCAGAAGTGAAGATTGGCCATTTTCACGGAATACAGTTTCGTATTCCACAGGCGGGGAATCAACCAGTACAGAATTCCGATGGTCAGTAGTCCGTTCCAGCCCAGGGCGCCAATGTGGACGTGGGCAATGACCCAGTCGGTGTAGTGGGTCAGGGCATTCACGTTTTTCAGAGACATCATGGGACCTTCAAAGGTTGACATACCGTAGGCCGTCACCGCCACGACCATGAATTTCAGGATGGGATCCTGACGGACGCGATCCCAGGCGCCTCTCAGGGTCAGCAAACCATTCAGCATACCGCCCCAGGACGGCGCAATCAGCATAATGGAAAAAGTCGTCCCCAGGGATTGTACCCAGTCGGGCAAGGCTGTGTAGAGCAGGTGGTGCGGTCCGGCCCAGATGTAAATGAAGATCAGGGCCCAGAAATGGACAATGGATAAACGATAGGAAAACACGGGACGGTTGGCCGCCTTGGGCAGAAAGTAATACATCAATCCCAGATAAGGTGTCGTTAGGAAAAAGGCCACTGCATTATGCCCGTACCACCACTGGACCAGGGCATCCTGAACACCGGCAAATACCGGATAACTCTTCAGGAAAGAAACGGGCAGTTCCAGAGAATTAACGACATGCAATAATGCGACGGTAAAAAAGGTGGCAATATAGAACCAAACGGCAACATACATGTGCCGTTCCCGACGTCGCATGATGGTTCCCAGCATATTGATTCCGAAAATGACCCAGATAATCGTGATGGCAATATCGATGGGCCATTCCAGTTCGGCATATTCTTTTCCCACAGTATAACCCAGAGGCAGGGTCAGTGCCGCAGCAACGATAATGAGTTGCCAACCCCAGAAATGAATATAACTCAGAGCATCGCTGAATATTCGGGTTTTCAGCAGACGTTGCAGTGAATAATAGACACCCATGAAAATACCGTTGCCCACAAAAGCAAAAATGGCGGCGTTGGTGTGCAGGGGACGCAAACGACCGAAGGTGAGAAAAGATAGTTTAAAGTTGAACATTGGATGCACCAGTTGCAGAGCGATTGTCACCCCCACCAGAAAGGCCACCAGTCCCCATACGACCGTTGCCAATCCAAAGTATTTCACGATTCGATTATCATACTTGAAGGATTCAATTCCCATGTTTATCCTCTTCTTCGGGTTGTTTGTGTTTATCATCAAGCAGCATCCGCACGGATGGCGTGTACGCGTCCTCATATTGGCCGTTTCGCACAGCCCAAAGGAAAGCAATCAGGAACCCAATGGCTACCAAGAGACTGGCAAGGATGAGAAATGGAAGTACACTCACGTCCGAAATTTACCGGGCAATCAGAATCGGGGAAAACAGTAATTCAGTTTAATCACCCCTTTTTCGTGACAATACAAATTTCCCGATTATGATCATACTTACTGTGGCAAAAGTAACAACCGTAATAGAACTCACGGGCATCAGGATGGCAGCAACAAGCGGTGATAAATAGCCTTTTACGGCAAAGGATATTCCAAAGATATTATACAGAAACGAAATGCCGTAGCCAACCTTGACCACAGCGATGGATTGGTTTGTCAGGGTCAGCATTTCCGGAAACAGGGAAAAATGACGGGCATCGAACAAAATATCGCTGGCGGGAGAAAAAGCATGGATATTTTCTGAAATGGACATACCGACATCGCTTTGCCGCAGGGCACCGGCATCATTAATCCCGTCCCCCACCATCATGATCTTTTCTCCGGCTTCTTGACGCAAAAATACGTGGTTTCGTTTTTCCTCCGGTGACTGAAAGAATTTCAGGGCCGACCAATGGGGAAAAAGTTCCCGCAGTCTTCCGGCTTCCCGGTCATTGTCTCCCGACAATAAATCCAATTTATAATGGTGTCCCAGTTTTTCCAGGGTTTGACGCAGGCCGGTACGATATCGTGTTTTGATATGAAAACTGCCGCGGAGTGTTCCTTCAATGGATACACTCACATTCGCGGTGGCACGGTCCGCTGACCGGTGAGTCCCGGCGAATTCCGCCGACCCGATTTTCACCATCCGGCCGTCAACAATGCCGGATAATCCCCGGCCGGAAATTTCTTCGAACTGACGGGGCGTAAAATGGTGGGTAGGTACCGGCAGCCAGGTCACCAGTTTCCGGCTCAGAGGATGAGTGGAATGGCGTACAAGGGATCGGATCATGACCAATTCATCCCGGGATAAATCCTTCTCTCCCGGCTCCGGTTCAAACCGAATGGCTACACCGGATGATTCTGTCAGAGTTCCTGTTTTATCAAAGATGATCCGATCGATGGCAACCATATACTCGATCACCCGGGTATTCTTCAAATAGAAGCCATGACGTCCTAAAAGTCGCATGGTGGTTCCGAAGGTAAAGGGAATTGTCAGGGCCAGAGCACAGGGACAGGCAATGATGAGAACTGCCGTACTAGTGGTCAATGCATGTTGCCAGCCGGACGGGAACCAATAGAAAAATGTTACCAGCGCGATGGTCAGAATAATAGCCGTGAAATATTTAGCCACCGTATCCGCCAAGCCTGTTATGCTACGGGAAGCGTCACGTTTATACGTGTCATTATCCCATAATTGTGTCAAATAACTCTGATCCACCGGTTTCACCACTTTCATTTCCAGTAGATTCCCGGATTGGCGACCCCCAGCATAGAGCATATCGCCCGCTGTGAATTTCTGCAATGTATCTTCCCCGGTAATGAAGGAATAATCAATCTGGGCATCTCCGGTCATCAAAATGGAGTCAGCCGGTATGATTTCATTATTTCGGATATAAACACGGTCGCCGGGAGTTAAATCTCCGATGGGAATATTCACTTCCCACTCTCCCTCCTTTTTCATCACCGACAGAGGCAGGTAGGAGCGGTAATCCTGGTCGAATGACAAGGCCTGATAGGTTTTTTCCTGAAATAATCTTCCCAACAGCAAAAAAAAGACGAGTCCCGACAGGCTGTCCATCCATCCCTGCCCGGCTCCTGATAGTATTTCCAGCAGACTACGGAGAAACAGAACCAGAATTCCGATGGAAATGGGAATATCCATATTGGCGGTTCTACTCTTGAATCCCCTCCAGCCGGAAACAAGGAATTCACTGGCGCTGAATACCATGACAGGAATACTAAGGAGAATGTTCAAAAACCCGAAAAATCGGATAAACCCATCAGGGATTTCTCCCTGTCCGGCAAAATAGTCCGGCAGACTCAACAACATGATATTGGCAAAAGCAAATCCTGCAATGCCGATTTTTACGTAGAGTTTGCGGAAATAGGTCTTTGTCTCGCGGTCCGGCACGGTAGATTTACTGAGCTCTGGTTCGTATCCCAAGGTAGTAAGGAGTTGAATAATTTCGCGGAAGGAAATGACCGACGTGTTAAATGAGATATTGATTTGTTTTCTGAGAAAATCTACCTTTGATACTGTAATGCCGGGTTGAATCCGGTAGAGATTCTCCAGCAACCAGATACAGGAACTACAATGCATTGCGGGAATATGCAGTGTTGTATTGGCAAAATTACCCTGCTTGAAATTCAGATAATGATTCAGGATTTTATCATCATCCAGAAATGCAAATCGTTCCAGTGTGGCGGTGTCTACCGGAGTGGTGCCGGGTTGGACATTCAGAGTGTAATATTGCGCAAGGTCATTGGCCGAAAGAATATCGTAAGCCGTTCTGCATCCTTTACAGCAAAATGCCTTCTGATCGGAATATACGGGATGACGGCCGCAATCCAGACCACAATGATAACAGGATATCGTCCGTTGTTCCGCCATCATTCAGGCATAGTCATTGGTGAAATGTGCGGCATGGAATGATGTCCTCCCGGTATGGGTGTTCCCGTCAATTTATAGGTTCCCTTTATGACAGTCAGTAGGCCGAACAGAAGGATGAAAATGGCCGCCAACCTGAAAACCCGATTGCGAAACCGGACAGTAAACAGCCGGGTTCCTAATCCCAGCAGAAACAAAGCCGGAATGGTTCCCAGTCCAAATACAAACATGGTCAGCATCCCGCCCGGGACACTTCCCGTGGCAATGGCTTTGGCACCCGCCACGGCCACCAGTCCGCAGGGAATGAAACCCAGAATCAGACCATAGAAAAACATATTGGGGCCGGAAATTTGTCCTAATAATTTTCCCAGTATTCGTTTGAAACCGGTAGAAAACAGATTATTACCAAACGTGAATCGTTTCATCCATCCCAGCATGTCCACTGCCAACAGTACCATAATAGCACCGGCCAGTATAAATAATAAGGCCTGGGCCATGGAAACACGGTCGCTCAATTCTTCACCGATCCATCCCAGGACCGCACCAATCATACTATACGTGATTACCCGGCCGGTATTATACAGCACATGGGGCCATAGGAATGCCAGCCGTTTTCGGCTCGTGTCCTTTACTGCGTAAGCCATGACGAAACCGCCGCACATGCCCAGACAATGACTGAAACTGCTCAGGAATCCAATTAGGAAAATGGCCGATAGATCGATGGTATCCATAGGGAAAAATTGGAGGGAAAATTAAAGCGAAAGAGTAGAAAACCCGACGATTAATTCGGCGGGGGCGTAAAACAGCAATAGCCTACTTTATCACATTTCGCCTTGAGTTCCGGCCAGTTTTCAGCAGGAATGCGTGCATAGGCCAAAGGATACAATTCATTGTCTTCATTTTTGATATGGGTTTTTAACCGTGTAATAATGGTCCGGCCGGTGGAATTAATTTCATCCTTTATGGATGGCAAAGGTGTAGTATACAGGCTACGTACCAATTTGGCAAAGTGACGTTTAATTAAACGGATTTCATCATGATCGGTCCGGATATTCCAATGGTTGGAGGCCCCTTCGATCTCATCAAGAGATAGCAGGATTGCAACTTCTTCCCGGATATGATGCCGCTCCGTGGACAATAAATGATCGGCCTGGCTGTGTAGATCACGAATCAGTGTATTATCATCCGGGATCGTATCTATTCCCTTTAATTCGTCCAAGGCCATTTCCAGATCCAGAGTGTAGCGAAGAATATTGAAATGCTCCTGCATCAATACTTGCAGCACATGACCATCAGGCAGGGAATAATAAAAATCAGGATTTTCCGTATTGACCGTAAATGGTAAAGTTCCACAGGTGCATTTTGGCAAATTTGTCTCCTTTCCCTCAATAAATACTTCGGAGTTTATGCAACGATTTCAGGATCAGCAAGTCCTAATATATTAATAGATTTGGAAAAGATAAAAATTAAAGGCATAACCTAATAGCGGTAATGATCCGGTTTATAGGGACCGTCTTTGGCAACACCAATGTAGTCCGCCTGCTCATCCGTAAGCTCGGTCAGGGTGACACCCAACTGCTCCAAATGCAACCGGGCCACTTCTTCATCCAGCTTTTTCGGCAGACGATAGACGCCGACCGGCGGTGTATCGCGAACCAGCGCGATCTGCGCCAAAACCTGATTGGAAAACGAATTTGACATAACGAAACTAGGATGTCCAGTAGCACAGCCCAGGTTTACCAGCCGGCCTTCCGCCAGCAAATAAATGGCATGACCGTCGGCAAAGGAGTAGCGGTCCACTTGCGGTTTTATGGTTTCCTTGGTGACCTCAGGATCGGTGTTCAGTTCATTGACCTGAATTTCATTGTCAAAATGACCAATATTACACACAATGGTCTGATCTTTCATTTGCTTCATGTGTTGCAACGTAATGACATCCCGGTTTCCTGTGGCCGTCACATAAATATTAGCCTCAACCAGGGCTTGTTCTACCGTCACAACCTCAAATCCTTCCATGGCCGCCTGCAAAGCACAGATCGGGTCGATTTCGGTCACCAGCACCCGGGCGCCATAGCCGCGCATGGACTGGGCACAACCGCGGCCCACGTCACCATAGCCACAGACCAGGACGGTCTTGCCGGCAATCATGACATCCGTGGCACGTTTAATTCCATCGGCCAGTGATTCGCGACAACCATAGACATTATCAAACTTGGATTTGGTCACCGAGTCATTCACATTATACACGGGAAAAAGCAATGTATTGTTCTTTTCCATCCGCAGAAGACGGTTTACCCCGGTTGTGGTTTCTTCCGATGCACCAATCATATTTTCCACCACATGATGCCAGTGCAGAGGATTCTTGGCCAGTACCTCCCGCAGAATTTTGGCAATGATGATTTCCTCTTCCACCGTTGTGGTGATATCAGGCACCGTACCATGTTTGGCATAGTACTCTTCTAACGTATATCCTTCATGAATCAATAAAGTCGCATCTCCACCGTCATCAACGATTAATTGAGGTCCGTCAGATCCGTGAAAGGTCAGGGCCTGCAGTGTGCACCACCAGTATTCTTCCAGGGATTCGCCTTTCCAGGCAAACACGGGGGTTCCCGTGGCAGCAATGGCGGCTGCGGCATGATCCTGGGTGGAAAAAATATTGCAGCTGGCCCAGCGAACATCAGCACCCAGGTCCTTGAGCGATTCGATGAGTACGGCCGTTTCCACTGTCATGTGGAGTGATCCGGTAATCCGGTACCCTGACAATGGTTTTTCGGGACCGTATTTCTTCCGCACGGACATTAGACCGGGCATTTCCTTCTCGGCAATGTTGATGGCCTTCCGGCCTGATTCCGCCAGACCGATATCCCGTATTTTGTAGGCAATATCGTCTGTGATGGGAGTTGTTGTTTTTATGGTTTCCATAATGTTGTTCTCTTATAAATTGTTATGAATTTCGTCAATCATATCGGTGGCTTCCCACGTAAACAAATCCTTTTCCCGACCAAAGTGGCCATAGGCCGATGTTTCATAATACCGGGGATGCTTCAATTTCAGATGGGAGATTATTTCAGCCGGTTTGACAGGAAAGACTTTCCGAACCAGAGTGGTCAATTGCTCATCGGAGACCTTTCCCGTACCAAAGGAGCGGACATAGAGCGATGTGGGTTCGGCAATACCGATGCTGTACGATAACTGAACTTCGCATTTGGTTGCCAATTCAGCCGCCACAATATTCTTGGCGATATAGCGCGCCATGTAGGTCGCTGATCGATCCACTTTGGACGGGTCTTTGCCACTGAAAGCACCCCCACCGTGGGGAGCATATCCTCCGTAGGTATCCACAATAATTTTCCGACCGGTCAGGCCGGTATCGGCATCCGGTCCACCATGGACAAAGCGACCCGTTCCATTGACAATAAAGTTGTGCTCGAACTGAATATTATGTTCTTCAAAGACGGGAGTAATAATCTGCCGAATCACTTCCTCTTCCACGAACGTATGTTCCTTTTCTTCCGTGCCAAACCGGTCCAGCATGTCATCATGCTGTGTGGCAATTACGGTCTTGGATACATTCACCGGCCGCCCATTCTGATATTCGACGGAGACCTGCGATTTGCCATCTGGACGCAGCCAGGGCAATTCCTTGCTCTTACGCATTAGCGCCAGTTTTTCGGTCAGCCTGTGGGCCAGGAAAATGGGTAACGGCATGAGTTGCGGCGTTTCATCACAGGCGAAACCAAACATGAGACCTTGATCTCCAGCTCCCTGTTCACGATCTTCCGATTCGATCACGCCCTGTGCGATTTCCCTGCTTTGCTGATGGAGAGAAGAAATCACACGGACGGTTTCATCGTCCATTCCGTAGGCCGTATCAGTATATCCGATAGTCCGCAGCGTTTCCTTCACAATCCGTTCCACTTCGGAAAATCCCCGGGTATTTACTTCGCCGCTCACCACAACCAAGCCTTTGGTCGCCAAACTTTCACAGGCCACCCGTGATTCCGGATCCTGTGTTAATAAATCGTCTAAGATTGCATCTGAAATCGCATCACATACCTTATCCGGGTGTCCTTCCGTGACCGATTCACTTGTGAAATGAAATATATTCATGTATGACGTCTATCAGCAGATATCACTGCCATCCTTTCCAATGATTTTTTCTTGATATTCTTTGTTGGTCAATTGACTGTCAGTCAGCACAATACAGTCGATCAATTTACAATTGTTTATCGTACAATTATCCATAATTGTGACATAGGGTCCAATGGTGGAATCTTCTATGCGACAATTGTTTCCCACGTGAACAGGTTCTCGAATTGTGGTACCAGGATATTCACCATGGTTTGACGTTAAGAGCGCCCGGTTTACCCGGATGTAAGAATCCGGAACGCCCACATCGTACCACCTATCCACCTTACGATATTCAAAGTGCTGCCCTGCGCCCAGCATTAATGCCATGGCGTCAGTCAATTGATATTCGCCTCCGGTTTTTATCTCTCTGGCAATTAAAGTTTCAAGCCCGTGTTTCAAGAGGGATTCATCAGCAAAATAGTACAGACCGGCAATGGCCAGATTGGTCGGAGGGTGCGGATCTTTTTCGTAAAATCCGCTGATTGTTTTTCCATCCGTATTAATAGTCCCGAATCGTCTTGGGTCATCTACTTCCCCGACGACAATGCAATTGGTATCACGATCGGTGAACTGCTGATAGTCCAGGGGAAAAATGGTATCGCCTAACTGCACCAGCACGGGCTCATGGCTGTCACCCAGTCCCTGAAGGACGGCATGCCCCAACCCCAGGCGCTCTTTCTGTTCAATAAAACGGAATGAACCGGAATGGGTCTTCATGTGTTCCCTGATCTGGTCCCCCAGATGTCCCACAATAAAGGTAATGTCCGCAAATCCGCTGTTCAGCATCGGTTCCAGGATGAAGTCCAATGCCGCTTTACCGGCCACGGGCAACAAGGCTTTATTGTAGATACGAGTATGGGGTAATAGCCGGGTTCCATACCCGGCGACCGGTATGACAGCTTTCATGGCGAAGCCTGATCTAGAAATTATGCTGTTTGTCTTTGAATTTTGATACCCTGCTTATCATGGTGGACACGGCTTTATCAATGGACTTGGTGATATTATCCGTTGTTTCCTTTACATTAAACTTCCGCTGCGGTACCGATAGATTCAGCTCAGCCGTGAATTCTTCCTTTTCGTGATACAGGATCACCTGACATTGAATGGGACGGTCATAAAATTTCTTCGTTGTACTTCATTTTCCGCGTACTGTCTCAGGTTATTCGGAGCACGGAAATGTCGGGCCGTGAATTCGATATTCAAGATATCCTCCTTATGATGGTTTTAATTACAATTTGGGTCCTGCATCCCTGATGGCAGGGTCGCCCATATCGTACATGGCATAATTCTCACGGAATTTTTCTGCCAGTATCCGGGCGGAGCGCTTATAGGCCGCCTGGTTCTTCCAGGCCTTGGCCGGGAGCAGGACATCATCGGTTAAATGTCCCAAGCGCACAGGCGTTTCGAAACCGAACACCGGATCCTTTACAAAATCCGCTTTCAGAATTGACTGGTCCAGTATGGTATCAATAATGCTGCGCGTAATGGGCAAACTGATCCGTTTAATCCCGGATGAAGCATCACCGCCTACCCAGCCGGTATTGACCAGATAAGCCGCCACGTTGTATTTTTTCATTTTCTCGCGTAATAATTCAGCATATTTCAAAGGATGCAGGGTCAGAAAAGGTCCGCCGTAGCAGGGTGAAAATACAGCGGTCGGCTCGGTTACACCTCTTTCCGTTCCCGCTACCCGGGCTGTATATCCATTGATGAAATGATACATAGTTTGTTCCGGAGTTAATCGTGCTACAGGTGGCAAAATGCCATAGGCATCGCAGGCCAAGAGAATTATAGTTTTGGGATGACCAGCGATACTGGGTTTTCCTTTGGCAGCGACTGAATTCCCAATGAACTCCAGAGGGTAGCAGACACGTGTGTTTTCCGTTTTGGAATTGTCATCAAAATCGATTTCCCGTGTTTGCGGATCAAACACGACATTTTCGGTGAGAGAGCCATGGCGGATGGCACCATAGATTTCCGGTTCAAACTCTGGATTCAAATGGATGGCCTTGGCATAACAGCCGCCTTCCAGATTAAAGATCCCATTATCCGACCAGCCGTGCTCATCATCGCCGATCAGCGGACGTTTCGGGTCCGTACTGAGGGTGGTTTTCCCCGTACCGGACAGACCGAAGAAAATAGCCGGGTTTTCCCCATCACTGTCCACGTTGGCAGAGCAATGCATCGTCAAAACACCCTTCAGGGGTAAATAGTAATGCATGATGGAGAAAATACCCTTCTTCATTTCACCACCATATTCGGAGCCACCAATGATGGCCAGTCGTTTTTCCAGGTTAAAGAAGATAAAGGTCGGTGAATTCAATCCATGTTCCTGCCAGTCATCATCAAAGACTTCGGACGCATTGATAATCGTAAACTCCGGTTTGAAATCCTTGAGTTCCTGCCGTTCCGGTCGGATAAACATGTTGTTGGCAAAAATAGCCTGCCAGGCCTTTTTGGCAATGATGCGTACATTCAATCGGTTTTCAGGATCCGCCCCCGAATAACCGTCAAACACGAATAGGCCGCGGCCATCGGCATTTTGGTTGTAATAGTCCTGTACTTTAGCGGAAAGCAATTCAAAAACGTCCGTAGATACGGGCCGGTTTACCGGTCCCCACCACAGGTTATCTTTGGAAAAATCCTCTTCGACAAAAAATTTATCATTGGGCGAACGACCGGTATATTTCCCAGTATCCACAAGGAGGGTTCCCTTCATTCCCAGTGATCCTTCACCATGCAGGATGGCCTGTTCAATGAGTGCTTCAACTGCGATATTCCGTTCTATATCACCCCCTGAGGTGATGCCAACATACGATAAATCCATATTATCTCCTATTTTGATCCATGCGGATGAGCTTGTTGGTAGATTTTTTTCATTTTTTCAGGCTGGATATGGGTATACACCTGTGTGGAAGATAAACTGCTATGCCCCAATAATTCTTTCACCGCCCGGATATCCGCCCCGTGGTCAAGAAGGTGAGTGGCAAATGTGTGCCGCAAGGAGTGAGGCCCTAAACGTTGGGTACTGGCAACCTGCTTTAAATATTGACGCACCCGCTGTTGCACCGTTACGGCAGCCAGTGGTCGGGAATGATGTCCAGTAAATACGGGCAATGAACCGGCCGACTTTTCATTCAATCCACGTTTGGAAAAATACACCCGCAAGGCCTGCCCGGCCGATTGACCGAAGGGGATCAACCGTTCCTTATTCCCCTTGCCCCGGACTTTGACTAGTTTACGCTGCATATCAAGATCTCCCAAAGTCAGGGAGACCAGTTCTCCCAGACGCATGCCGGTACTGTAAAACAATTCCAGAATGGCCCGATCTCTGATACCGGTAAGCGTATCCCGATCCGGTCTTTCCATCAAACGTTGGATGACTGTTTCATTGTGGTAAGACGGTAATGTGCGCCCAATCTTGGGCGATCGGATACCTGCCGCCGGGTTGGTTTTTAATTGCTCGCTGGTCACTAAATACTTAAAGAATGATTTTAATGAGGCCAGCCGGCGAGCGACAGTACGTGGTTTGTAGCCCGCTTCGAATTCATGTCCCATAAAATGTCGAATGGTCGTCTTATCAACCGCCGAAAAATCATCAATGCTCCGACTGCGATACGATTCATAAAAACAAATGAACCGTTCAATATCCCTACGATAGGCGGTAATCGTAAAGTTCGAATATTTTCGTTCCTGTGCCAAATATCCCAGATAATCCGTCAGGATCGCTTTATCAGATTTTCCCATCATGCTCCATCGTATCTAGGATCATTTTCATGTCATTCGGAATCGGAGCTGAAAAAGATAGTTTTTCACCAGTGTCGGGATGCATAAAGGATATGGTGGTCGCATGAAGCGCATGTCTTCTACCATAATTTATTAACTTTTTTAGAATATTTCCAGTTTCAGTCATAAATCCTTTTATCCGGTTCAGGCCGCCGCCATATTTTTCATCACCAAATATGGGGTGATGCATCCAATTCGCGTGAACACGAATCTGATGCGTCCTCCCCGTCTTGGGATAAAACAACACTTTACTCAAATAGCGACTTTGGAAATCCACTTTATAGGCCGTAATGGCACTGCGTCCTGTTTCCTGCACGGAAAAAGTCGTGGGGTCGGACCGGTTTCTCCCAATCGGTTCACATATTGTCCCTTCCCCTTCCTGCCATTCACCCCAGGTGATTCCTGTATAAACTTTTTCAACCATCCGCTGTTCAAATTGTTCGGCAATCCTGCGATGGGCCAGGTTGGTCTTGGCTACCAGTATAACGCCGGAAGTATCCTTATCCAGGCGATGGATAATACCAGGACGGTTTTCACCATTCAAGTTCGACAGAGTCTTAAAATGAAACAGCAGACCGTTCACCAATGTTTTATCACGTTGCCCGGCTCCGGGATGGACTACCAGTCCCGGTGGTTTGTTCACAACAATAATCGCATCATCTTCATACAGAATATCCAGTGGAATGTCCTGTGGTTCCGGTTGGGTGCTATGGTCTTCATCCTTGTCATAGATGATGGTGATTTTATCATCCGGAGTCAATTGATAGCTTGGTTTTTCAACGGCACCGTTAACCCGCACCGTCCCCGATCGAATGAGTTGATTCAGTTTTGTCCGTGACAATTCGGAAATGCTATCGGCCAGAAATTTATCTAAACGTACGCCGTCCGGCGCATCATGGAATTGCAATCGTTTCAATGAGACGCTGAACGTTTGAGACGTGGTTCAATAATAAAGGAATAAAAAAGAAACAAAATCATTCCGACCGTAACACCGGAATCGGCAATATTAAAGATATAAAAGTGCCAACCGGCAAAAATAAAGTCCAGGAAGTCTACCACCGACCGGAACCACAACCGGTCTATGAGATTTCCAAGAGCACCGCTAAGAATTAGCGCCAGAGATAGTCGTAACATGATGTGACTACGCCGTTCGGTCCATAAATAAATAATCAGGACAATGGACATAATTATGGATGCTACGGTAAACAGGTAAAATCCACCGGGGAAATTAATTCCAAAGGCCATACCATCATTGGTGACGTAGGTCAGGTGAAAAAAGCCGTCTATTACCGGAACCGATTCAAATAAGTCAAGATTATTCCGGATCAGGTATTTTGTCCCCTGGTCCAGCACTACCAGAAAGACGGTTACCAGGAGAACTATCATAATAAGTTAAGCTTATCACGCTCCTTGACTGCGACACATTTCGATGCATTGGGGACTTCCAGTAAACGTTCTTCCGGAATCAAGGGACACGTGGGACAAAGGTTTTTGGGTTCATTGGCACATTCCACACAAATTCCGAAAGTTCCATCCTCGATCCGCTCCAGTGCATTGCTCAGATTCCGGTAATGATTATTCTCCCGCGTCATAAGAAGGTAATTCTTTTCTCTTTCATGGGAATCGGTTCCGGCATCAGCCATGTGGAGACTGTAAATAGAATCCGGTGACATCCGGCTACCGGAAGGACCTGTATCAGTAATACCATCCTTTATTTCCTCCATTTCGGAAGCTACCTGGTCCATCTTCTTCAGAATCGCTGTTTTAAATTTTCTTAATTCAGCTTTGGTATATCTTGTTTTCTTAGTCATGGTTTCCTCTCAATTAACACTCACACGTTTCATCCCAATCATAAATGACTGATCACGAACCGTTATTTCCCGTGAAAATTCACCGGGAGCATAAGTATCCATTCCAACAGTTAGCGTTTCCGTGCAAAAATAATCATAAAAGTCCTGGATTGCGGAATGAATTTCAGCAGGGAAATCGGCATAAATCATGATGCGATCTTCCACCGCAAATCCGGCATCCTTTCGCAAGATTTGTACGAATCGAATCACATCACGGACCAAACCTTCCCTTTTGAGCGCATCAGACAGAGCGGTCGTGAGCCCTACGACAAGGCCATTACTTTCCGCCGCCGTATATCCTGGTCTGGAAGTGACTTCAACCATGATGGTATCCGGTCCAAGCTTAACTACTTTCCCGTTAACCTCCAACGAATATCCGCCATTTTCCTGCATTTCACGGATAAGCTGGCTGGAATCAGTTTCAGCCAAGGCCAATCTGATCTGCGGCAGTTCCCGTCCAAATTGCTGACCAAGAACCGGAAGATTGGGTTTAATCTGCCGTTCGATCAATTCTGATTCGTCCTTACCACGTCTCATATGTTTCACGTTTAATTCATCCAGGAGTATATCCTTGTGTTCCAGCAGGAAATCAGCCACCGCGTCATCATCCAGGACCACGGTTATTTGCTCCAGGGGTTGCCGGATCTTCAGATTGGCTTTATTCCGGGCTGATCGACCCAGCTCAATCACACGTTTCAATGCATCCACGTTGGTTATTACGGATTCATCAATCCAGCTGTCATCAGCGACGGGGAAATCACAGAGATGAACACTTTCCGGGGCATCGGGTAATGCATTGCGCACAATATTCTGATATATTTCTTCCGTTACAAAGGGCAAAACCGGAGCCAGGAGTTTGATCAGGTTTACCAGGACCTCATACAGGGTATAGTAAGCGGCCTGCTTATCGCTGTCGTCTTCGCTCTTCCAGAAACGGCGCCGATTGCGTCGGACATACCAGTTGGAAAGGTCCTCCATGAACCGGTCCACTTTCCGCATGAAACGATCAGCCTGGAAGTGGTTTATGTGACGATCGGCATCCCCAATAAGTTTATGCAGTTTCGCCAGAACCCAACGATCCAGTAAATTTAGTTTTTGATTCTTAAGTTCATCCGGTCGGGGCGAAAATCCATCCACGGCAGCATATGTGGCAAAAAAGGAATACACATTCCAGAGAGTGATGAGTTTCTTCCGGACTTCGTCGGCGTGTTTATAACCAAACAGTAAATTATGTTCCACGTTCTGATTGGTATACATCCAGCGCATAACATCAACACCCATTTTTTCGGCTGCCTCATCGAACCAGATCGCATTCCCCCAGGACTTATGCATATCCCTGCCGGTTTCATCTTTTACCAGAGCATGTCCCAACAAGGTTTTAAATGGCGCTTTTCCTTCCAGCAAGGCGCTCATGGCCAACAGAGAGTAAAACCAATTCCGAAATTGTCCCGGAAAGCATTCCGTAATGAAATCGGCTGGGAACCATTTTTTCCAATACTCTCGATCGGACAAATATCCCATCGTCGAATAAGGGACAATACCAGCATCCAGCCAGGGATTCCCCACATCCTTGATCCGGGTGCCGACCAGTCCGGTCTCCGGATGACGGATCTTGACTTTATCAATCCAGGGTCGGTGAGGGCTGTGGCCTTCAAATTCTTCCCAGCCTTCCACCGCCAGTTCTTTTAATTCTTCTTTTGACCCCACGACGTAGAAGCTACCATCCGGAAAGGTCCAAATCGGAAGAGCCAACCCCCAAAACCGTTTTTTGGATATCATCCAATCGCCCATGTTATCCAACCATTCATGCTCACGGTCCCGGCCCCATTCCGGTTTCCATTCGATATCATCGACAATTTTTTTAATTTTATCCCGCCAGTCCATATTGATATACCATTCGTCGACAATCCGGAATACAAGTTCATCCCCCGACCGCCAGCAATGGGGATAGATGTGAGGATATTGTTCGGCATAGACCAGAATACCCCGTTCTTTCAAGTCGTTGATGATGGCATTTTTCGTTTCTTCATCCGTGGCCCGTCGGCCGGTTAACCAGCCAAAACCATCAATATATTTGGATTCTTCGTCCAACGGAGCAATATTAACTAATCCCTTTTGCTTTCCAATACGATGATCAATGTCGCCACAACCCGGTGCAATGTGTACAATACCCGTTCCTTCACCCGCCACCACGATGGCGTTACCTTCCCGGTCCTTTCCCCCATCAATGACACGGTGGCAATCAACCCCACGAATGCCCTGTTCCTTCAGCTGCGAATCAACATAGGGATAGCCACCCGGAGATCGCTGGGGATCCAGATGATCAAATGGCCCCTCATATTCCCAACCAACCATTTCAGCCCCTTTTAAGGTGCGTTCAATGGTATAACCGCCGTGCTCCTTGAATATTTGTTCAATTGTTTTCAACTTGGGAACACCATCCACCCAGTTCTTCTTTTCCTTATACTGTTTTTCCAGGCGGGAATATTTCAGATTATCCTTGGCGAAATAATAAATTGATCCGTCAACGGCCCGCAGGGCTACGTAATCCAGATCAACATTGACAGCGGCGGCAACATTGGAAGTCAGGGTCCAGGGAGTGGTAGTCCAAACAAGTAAATATTCTTTCGTCCGGTTTCGTAAAGGGAAACGCACAAATACCGCTTCATGGGCCACCAGCTTCCGGCCTTCGATGATTTCCATCTGGGAATACGATGTACCGGATCTTCCACTCCATGGCACAACATCATTTCCCCGGTATATTTTCCCCTGGTCGAATAATTTTTTCAGAAAAGCCCAAATGGTGTAATTATTCTCATCGGACATGGTATAATAGGAATTATCCCAATCCATCCAATATCCCAGTCGGATGGATTGTTCGGTTTGGATCTGTGAATATTTTTCGACCCGCGCTTTACAGAGATTGACAAATTTCTCAATCCCGAATTCTTCAATTTCGCGCTTGGTTTTGAAGCCCAGCTCCTTTTCCACTTCAACTTCCACCCACAATCCTTGGCAATCAAACCCATTCTGGTAGCGTAAATCATAGCCTTTCATGGCATGGTAGCGCTGATAAATATCCTTCAGCGTTCTGCCCCAGGCATGATGAACGCCCATGGGATTATTGGCGGTTATGGGCCCATCCAGAAAACTCCAGCGTTGTTTTCCTTCATTGGCGGCCCGCCGTTTTTCAAAAATACTGTGCTTTTTCCAGAACTCAAGAATCCGGTGTTCAAGGGCTACAAAGTCTACTTTGGGATCAACTTTCCTGATCGTCATTTCTCGTGTAAATACCTATTTTCAAATATTATTCAGAGCAGGAAATTACTGGCAGGAAAAAGGTTTTCCAATGAATAGACAACAAGAAAAAGGCTCCCTTCCGGGAGCCTTACCCTGTGAAATAATTGAAATATCCTACTTAAGATCCAGTGTGTAGAACCGCGATATGCCGTCACGTTTTACCAACAGGATAATCGTATCATCCTTCGCGGCCGTTCCCATGAGTTCCCGGAATTCTTTAACGGAAGAAACATTCTTACGACCGATCCGAGTAATCAGGTCGCCAATCATGATACCAGCTTTTTCGGCCTGACTGCGGCGACTCACGTCGGTAACGATTACACCTTTTTCATCATTATCCAAGCCATACTGTTCCGCTATCGACGGTGATAAATCCTGAACCTGCATACCATAGTTTCCGCCGCCCGGCATTTTACCGGCAAAGACCCGTGGTTCATTTTCCAGCTCCTCCAGAGTGACTTTAATTTCCTTCTTCTTCCCGTCACGATATACCACAACCCGTGCCTTGGTTCCCGGACGCGTTGACGAAACAATATTTTTCAGATGAGACGGATCTTTTACGTGTACACCCTGGAATTCGATGATGACATCTCCTTCCCTGATACGAGCTTTATCCGCCGGACTGTCTTCCATAACGTTCCCAACAAGGGCACCATCCAGGAAATCAAGATCCAGACCTTTGGCCACTTTCGGGTTAATGGGTTGAATGATGACGCCCAACCAGGAACGAACAACATACCCGTACTCCAATAAATCACTCATGACCTTTTTGGCCATATTGGAAGGAATGGCAAATCCTACCCCGCGATTGGCTTTTTCCACCCCACCGGAAGCAATCGCGGTATTGATACCAATCAATTCACCTTTCATATTTAATAAGGCACCACCACTATTTCCGGGATTAATGGCCGCGTCCGTTTGAATGAAATCCTCATAGTTTTGATTCGAAATGATATTACTACGACCCAGAGCACTTATAATGCCGGCTGTGACGGTATGGCTTAAATTTGGAGAGAAAGGGCTGCCAATGGCCAAGACCCATTCCCCGACTCGGATTTTATCTGAATTTCCTAGGGGAAGAGCAGTAAGATCATCGCCATCAATTTTAACAACGGCCAGATCTGATTTTGGATCGGTACCGATAATTTCACCTTTGAATTCCCGTTTATCAATTAAGGTAATGATAATATCATCGGCTCCCTCTACGACGTGATTATTGGTCAGGACGTATCCGTTTTTCGCGTCCACGATGACCCCGGATCCCAATGCATTACTATTGAATTCACGAGGAAATTGAAAGAACGGCATAAACCTTTCTTCAAAAGGGGAATTATTATGAAACGTATCCATACGAATGGTTTTTTCAATCTTAATCGTGACTACTGCCGGATTTGCTCGTTCGGCAATATCGGCCAGGGCCTGGCTGAATTGATTGACAATAGGGTTTTGACTGACTGCCAGCGAAAACGCGGCGATGAAAAAAATGAAGAACTTTTTAGTCATGAAAATCTCCAAATCATTGTTATATAATTTGTCTGCATTACGTTGAACGGATAGTCTTGTTCCCTAAAAATAAAACAGCCCCGGAGTTCGGGGCTGTTTTACTTGGATTCTGTCAGGTTTTAACTATTTCAGTAAAACCATCTTCTTCATATCGTGGAAGTTTTCGGCATCAATCATGTAGAAATACATTCCGGAAGACACCGGGTTACCCATGGCATTTGTACCATTCCAGATGATGGAATGAAAACCCGCTTCCAGTTCGCCACTTACCAGCGTATGGATTTTCTGACCCATCAGGTTATATACCGTCAGGGTAACATTGCTGACATCAGGTAAATCAAAGCGAATTTCCGTCACCGGGTTAAACGGATTCGGATAATTCTGATGCAGGGCAAATGTTCCGGGCATCACGGCAACATCAATGGTGCCGGATTTTACGGCCACGGGAATTAACTCACCAGTTGGACCGGCCAGAACGGTATTACTCAGAGCAATTTTAGCCGATGATTTATTGCCATTCCCGGTAAAATCAAGCGGTATGGTCAGAACGGAACCGGAGGAAATATCCAGTGCACCACCGCCAAGATTAATTAAAACCACATTCATTACACCTTTTTCCGATTCATTTACAGATACGATAACATCGTCCTGCGCTCTTACCAGTTGAGGTGAACGTAATGACATTTGATCGGCGTCATACTCCAGGGAGAATTGCAGTCCACGAACCATTCCGGAATAATCCAGATTAACGCGGAAAGCGTCGGTACCGATTGGAGCCAATTCCAGGGTCGCAAGTGCATCAGCATCAAAGGCCATCATCCTCGCACTTCCACCGTAAATGATATCCACAATCATCACCACATCGGCAATGTTGATTGCTCCATCCATATTAACATCAGTATTCCGGAATTGGTCAGCCGTGGGTGTAGCGATTTCCAGAATGAAATCAACCACTGCCACCAAATCGCTCAAATCAACATCACTGTCGAAATCGGCATCACCGGTCGTGTACGGTACGGTACAGGCCTCACCAGAGGGTTTGGAATCCAGCACACCGTAGAGATCCGTTTGCCAGACTGCTTTCACATTGTAGCAGTATTCCACATAATTTTCCGGAACCAAAATGGTCGCTGTTGTATCCTGTCCCACGGTCTGCGTCACCAATGTATCACCGAGGCCAGTCACCTGGAAGACCTTAAAGCCGACCAGGCTGTCTTCACGGGCTGTTTCAACGGCCGGAGTCGGGACATAGGGGTCGGTCAGCAGACTGACATTCTCAGGATTGGATCCCACGGAACGGTTTTCAACCGGATCGGGGGATTGCACCAGGAATACACCCGGCTGAGCGGTTGCGACCAGGTCTATTTCCGGCAAAGTAACTTCATTACCACCGGCATCGGCCGTGACGGACCGCCCCGGAGCACCGAAGAAAGTCCCCAGCATTCCGAAATCACCGGTTAATGTCGGATCACCACCAACGGCATCAAAAATTGTCGTATAGGCTCCGCCGGCAAATACCCAGTTACGATCATAAAATTCAGGAGACTGAGGATCAATGTCATTACCAATACCCATGAATCCGGAATTGTTTTCCTGAATCATAATGTAGGCATCACCCGAAGGGATCACAAAACCTACACCGCTTAAATCAACGAAGTATTGTGTCATTGATCCGTCCGGACTGGATAGATCCAATCCCGTGGCCAGGGTGACAAAATCTCCTACCGGACCAGCAGCGGCACCGGCCGGATCAATGTAGGCAATGATATTTCCGTCAACCACACTGGCATCACCCTGTACGGTGATGAGTAAACTGAGCAATTCAGCGGGATAGGACGGTGGCGTAAAGCGTACACCGAATTCACATCCTCCTCCACAACCGATTTGCGCTTCAATGATATCATCATAATACCAGAGATCGTATTCCGTTTCACCGCCGGGCAGACGCCAGATCAGATCAACCAGATGATCTCCACCCATGGCTATAACGCCACTGGCACGGGCCAGGGCGGGTTGCAATGTCAGATCGACCAGTGTAGGATCGGGACTGGCCAGCACTTCGGCAACATCTTCCGTGAATTCAAACCCATCCCGGGTTGCCTTGACGGTATACGTTCCCGGTAATAGGTTCCAAAGGAAATAATATCCGTCCGCACCGGTAGTATCACTCAGACCACCGGCTGTTACAACCGCACTGTCCAGTGGATCCCCATTGGGATCAAGAATGTATCCAGCAATATCACCAAAGAGATACTGCGGAGCTGCAGAAACGAGCACCGTGTCACTCTCATAGGCCGGATAATGGACAGCGGAAACGCCTAATTCATAGGTTACCAGATTGGTTAAATTGGAGAACAACCAAAAAGTTTGATTTGTGGGAGCAGTATTCTGCAATACGCCGTCCAGGTACACATTGTATCCAACAAAATCATATTCATTAAAGGTGGATTCATTGATGGTAAGAGTGCCGGTCGTATCATGAGGATCACTACCCCAGGTATCACCGGATAAGCCCCAATAAGCTGTTTGCGGACCGGCCGTTCCACCGGCAATCGTAACATTGACGGAGAAATCGGCATCGGCGAACTGTTCGCCAAAACCATCATCATTCCATTCGCCCCAGAATAGTGTATCGCCGGTTAAGCCATTATACAGCAGGCCGCCGATATCCGTGGCGCTGTTGACCGTAAACCCTACCGGCAGGACCAGGTAAGCACCGTCCAGATATTCAACATCGGATGAGGCGTAATTCAAATGGAAATTCAAATCCATTGTAGTGCCGGGTAAATAATCACTGGTGGCTACGATGGAACTGTTACCGATTTCACGGCTGGTGGATGGTAGAATGCCGATATTGTCGACATACCACCAGTTGATTTCAAATGAATCATCGCCGTAGGCATGGAGACGCAATTGGGTAGAACCACTGATTCCTGTAACTGTATGCGTATAGGTGGCCCATTCAAGGTTAGTCGAATTATCATAGTCTGCCAGAATCACCCAGGCAGTGTCGACCATAATTTCGACCGATAAATGTTCCAGACCGGTTGACCCGAAATCGCTTAAGAATAAATCATAGGTAACGATAATATCGGTAGTATCTCCAATGGGCATCATGGGGGAATACATACTTTCGTCATAAGTCTGAACTGAAGGTGACCAGTAAAAACGCGCGCCCCAGCCAGGGTTGCCAACGCCATCTGCAATTGACCAACGCTCACCTTCCCAGGTCCAAAGGGCGGCTAAATCGGCATTTTCAAATGTTTCCACATATCCGACGCCTAATTGAGGAACGGAGGGATCGGTCCAGGAAAGCGTCAGTTCTTCATCGCCGATGGTAGCGGCGGCATTGGTGGGTGGATCCGGTACGAAGGGAGCCGGGATAGCACAGGCCGTATCCGAGTTGGCGGATTCACCTTCGGAGTAAACGGCGGTCACAAAATAGCAGTATTCCTGGCCATTGGTTAATCCGGTATGCTGGTAGGATGTGGTACCACCGGAAACCGTATCGATTAAAGTACCGGTACCGGCATCATAAACATTGTAACGAAGGAAGGTTCCACATTCCGGCGGAATATCACGGGTCGGATTTGGATTGACACCATGATCACGGGCATCGGCCCAGAGAGCGTCAATTTCTTCCCGTCCGCCGCCGAGGGAACGAATTTTTTCTGCTTCCTCAGCTACGGCTTCTTTGTAATCAAAGTGGTCGGCACGACCGGTCTGTGTAACGGTTATTTCATAATTCCCTTCCGCACCACCGTAACCATCAACTACAATATAGTATTGGCCGGCGCTTAAAGATACATTTTCCAGTAAACTGGGAGTATAGGGAGCGGGACTTTCGGTGCATGTACCAAACGGACCGTCATCATCATAGTATCCGGTGGAAGTGGCCACACAGGCCCCATCGGCCGTGAAGACTTCCAGCTTGGTATCGTAATCCGTCGAAGCCGAACATAAATCGATCGTCAAGACGACCGGAGAAGCAACATTCAGCGTATAAGCAAAGTCGGCACCGTCAGAACCGGAGACATCCCAGTCATCGGATAAACCAACATTAGAATTCACATCAGTAAATGGCAGGGAAGGAATCCCCATGTCTCCGCAACCAACATTCCCGATTGGTTCTGCCCAAGTGATGATTGTCTCAGAATCTCCACCAAAAACGGATACTCCAAACGGAGCACACAATTCTGCATTCTGAGCAAATGCCATTGAGCCCGTTACAATAAGGAACAAACTCACAGCGGACTGCAAACTTTTCAACATGGATCCCTCCTAGTTATATTTTCAGTGATTCGTTGCAATGCTTTATTGACTTGAATGTCGAATATATACTGCGAAATTTACACCATCCATTTATTTTGTCAACATCATAAAGATAGTTTTTTTACCATAGGATAGCTGGATCACATTTTCGACGAATTCCGTACGGTTCCAAAATGTTAAATTGACCGGGAAAAACTGATCAGATACGTGTAGGACTGGTCTTCACCGGATACAGTTCGGCTCCATACCGTCCAGGCCGGTACATCTATCCGCAAGTAAAGGGGACGTTCCCAAACCGATTTTTCGAGGATGACCGACAGACCTCCTGCGCCGGCTGCATCACCATCCGCTAAACCGTAGTGATCGGACCATATTGTGCCGACACCGGCAAATATCGCTCCGGTAATCTTAACGGGCGTTCTCACAATTGTATAACTCATATCCACATTCACACTGATGATCTGAGAAGACAACACTGCCGCCTGGCCGGTGAGTCCCCGAATACCTCCATCCCCGGGAACATAGATATGATTGCTGAAATCACTGATACCATAGAAGCTGTCCGGATGACGGGTGTAAGGATAAGCATAGCGATCTTGTGCATTTGCACCGGCGATATTGAATTGTTCCTGGCGGGGTAAATCATCCGCTGACCAGTAACGCCCCATAAACCCTTTCACCCGTAACGAAGTTTTATTCTTACTGAGAGTATAGTTGAGTCGG
>JBHHUC010000128.1:0-2218 GCA_046861395.1 Fidelibacterota bacterium | reverse complement strand
GGCGCAACCTCCTGGTTGTTCTCCGTCCGTAAATCCCACCACGCATTGCCGTCATACTGATCATTGTGGTCAAAAGAATACACACGTTCCCCGCTAATGGTAAAGATTTGAATCCGGCATTGCTGTGGTAAATGGGTAAACCGCAATTTTCGGGATGTGCTCGTTTCATTGAATTTTGAATGCACGATATACGGATTGGGAACGACAGATATTTCCTTCAGATTTTCCTCTGTGACAGCTTGTGATTTTCCCAGTAGAGCCATATCCGCCACCCAGGAATCTCCATCTACAAAGAATTTTTTCGTACGAATGATGACAAAATCACCATCATGCCAGGGATAATTCAGCTTCCAGGGATTTTCATTAGTGCCATCATTATTGTCATCAATGAAAGCAATTGGTTCGACACTTTCCAGAATATCCCGTGAAGCACGCCAGACCATACCTTCATGGAACACCCGACTACCTTCCGGATAGGAAATCCCTTCTACCCAAACAGTATCGAGACCCGGATAGGCTTCCGCAGTATTGAAATAAATATTAATGGTGTATGTCTTCTTGGTTTCCAGGGTGGTATCCACCAGAATGGAATCACGTTCAAACTGGATCAGCTCATTCTGGGTCCAGGTACAATCGACATAGCCGGGATCGGGATTCAGGGGATCCGGCGAACCATTCACGCCCTTGTCGATGTGGGAAACATCCACCTTACGGCCACTGGTAATATTCGTCACCCGGAACGGTAATTCAGCCTTAAACATGCCATGACCGATACAGCCTGCCGGCGGTACGGTCGCCGTGGGTGTATCCAGAACAGTTTCCGAAAAATCAATGCGATAGTCAAAATTCGGCTTCAGCGTGTAGGCATTGGAACTCTGATAATTCAAAACAATGCTGACGGCCTTGATGACGGAGGAATCGGCGTGCCATTCCAGTTCATAGATCGGGGTAAAATCTTCCGGTAGATCAATGATGGACTGAGGCAAATTTTCATATTTCACCCGAATTCCCTCAAAGACTTCACTCCATAAATTCTGATTTCCGTTGGTGGGAATGAACGAGGCCACGTAGTCCGGGACTTCGATAACGCTACCCGACATCACTGCACCGGGCATGGCCAGGAGGGAATCCTTCCGGGCGGCCGACAGGCCGGCAGTATCATATTCAACCACATTCAGCGGGGTTTGATTGATGGTGTCGGACACATCATATACGTAAATGCGCGGATCTTCCATGGCCATGTTTTCCACCGGACTTTCCCCCGGCCAGGCATTCACTTCGAATTTCAGAATACCGCTACTCAGATTATCGTAATCGACGATGAAATAGGAAATATCTCCATTCCCGATATTCGCCGGATCGGGTCGCAGAAAACTGGTGACTTCATTCCGGTCCGGGAAGGTGATGTTACTAGCGGTATAACCGGGGACAACCGTAATGAAGTTCCGGTCCGCCGCGGAAGTCCCAAGCGGACTCTCAAGACTACGGAATCCTGTTTCGATAACGGAACCATCGTCCAGCGTATCCCGGATAACAAAATGATCTGGATTAGTGGGAGACCAAGTTGTATCGGCTGTAAAAATGCCATCGCCGTCCGCATCGGTGAATTCCACTGTATACGTGCGCAATCCAATATCATAGGCCGTGACGCAATACGTGTACTCTATGCCGTCAAATACATTTTCATCGATGAAACCGTTGGCCAGACCCGTGTTCGTCCCCAGGTTAAATCGGGCATTGTAGGGGTCAGGTCCTTCGATGCTGATTTCCCGTTTCGGCCCGGTCCCACAGCTCAGGTAAGTATAAATACAATGATCGGCATCCTCATCGGCATTCAGGTCAAATTGGGCGTAGGGTTTCCAGCCTATGAAATTCCCATCAAAGTCATAGAGCCGATCATCAGCCCCACCCCAGGTCTGGCCACCGTCCAGACTGCGATATACGCGGTACCCTTCAAAATCGGAATAGCCGGTATAGGCGTCGATGGATTCCAGAGCTTCATTTCCCCAGGATACTATGACCTGCCCGTGTTCAGCCGTGGCATAAATGGTCGGTGTGTCCGGTGGAGTCAAGCCCGGATTATTGATGGCGAATATCAGCCCACCGCACGTCGTAAGAATCAGAATGGTTTTTTCTATGTTTTTCATATCAGACAATCTTTTTTAGAATTGGAAATTGAGTCCGAATTGGTGAGTAGGTTCAATGGTGGCATTCCCCA
>JBHHUC010000018.1:0-36071 GCA_046861395.1 Fidelibacterota bacterium | reverse complement strand
TTGTTATTATCTGGAACAAAGGACTGCTCAACGGCTGGGATCAGCAGGCCCAGCGCGATACCATCGATTGGGAAATCGGTGGCGGTGTTTACTGGGAGCAAAACTACGACCCCTATGATCCCTATACACTTGACAGCAGCCATACGGCACTGTCGCCTTCCATTGTCACTGAAATTTCCCGGGGCCGATTGGTCCCACTGTTATTCGTCCCTGCCGCCATTTACCCCCAGGGCCGAATGCAGAATATTATTCTGAAAGGCATTCCGCCGGAACAGACCATCCTGAAGTTACCTACTGCTTATTTGCAAACTAATGGTCATACCATACCCGCCATCATCGGTCAACGTATGGCCCGGGATAATCATCTTCGGGTAGGCGACCTGGTCACGGTGCGTTGGCGGGACAACTACGGAACATTCGATGCCACGGAAATCGTAATCGTCTACATTTTCAAAACCAACGTACTGACGATGGATCAGGCTTCTCTGTGGTTACCGTTAACGGATTTACAAAGCATGATGCAATTGGAAAACCATGCCACGTTGCTGGTGACTTCCCCGGAAACCGGATATCTTGGCGCCTTCCCCGGCTGGGAATTCAAGGACTATGATTTCCTGCTTGAGGAAATCCGGAACATGATCGCCATGAAATCCATCGGGGGTAAGATATTTTTTATTATCCTGCTCTCGCTGGCCATGCTGGCTATTTTCGACACCCAGGTGCTATCCATTTTCCGTCGGCAGAAGGAAATCGGCACCCATATTGCCCTGGGAATGACGCGACGGCAAGTCGTCATGTTGTTTACGACCGAAGGTGCCATCCACTCGGTGTTGGCCGCCCTGCTGGCGGCTCTTTACGGAATACCCCTATTGGGATACCAGGCTGTGGTAGGGTGGACCATGCCGGCCGGAACCGATGATTTCGGACTTACCATCGCTGAAACCATTTACCCGGTGTACAGTTTAGGTCTGATTCTGACGACAACGTGTATCGTCCTGACCACAACCACCTTTGTCAGTTACCTGCCGGCCCGACGAATCGTAAAAATGAAACCAACGGACGCTCTCCGGGGGAAAATCCAATGATCGGTTTTCTGGTCCGCGGTTTGCTGCGCGATCGCCAACGGAGTCTTTTCCCGGTGCTGGTTGTTACCATCGGTGTGTGGATTACCGTCTTCATGCAGGCCTACTTGCACGGTGTTCTCACTGATATGATTGATTATAACGCCCGTTTTTCCTCCGGACATGTAAAGATCACGACCCGCTCCATGGCAGAAAATACCAGTCAGGAAGCCAATGATCTGGCCCTGCTGGAAATCACTGTCCTGGTTGATCGCCTACAGCGCGATTTTCCTGACATGACCTGGGTTCCGCGTATTCATTTTGGTGGCATTCTGGATGTTCCCGGTGAAATGGGAGAAACCCGGGCCCAGGGAATGATCATGGGAATGGGTGTGGATCTATTGCATTCCGAAACACGAGAAACAGAAACCCTAAATATCGCATCGTCCCTGGTGCAGGGACATCTGCCGCAACATCCGGGGGAAATTCTCATTAGTGATGGGTTGGCAGAAAAATTACACCTTGAACCAGGGCAATCGGTGTCCTTGTTGAGTTCCACCATGTACGGCGGAATGAGTATCTATAATTTTACTCTGGCCGGAACGGTAAGGTTTGGCATCCAGGCCATGGATCGGGGAGCAATCATTGCGGATATATCCGACATTCGGGCTGCATTGGATATGGCTGATGCAGCTGGTGAAATACTCGGGTTCTTTCCGCAACGAAAATACAATGATCCTCTAGCCCGGGCCATCGCAAGCGACTTCAATCAGCGCTATTCCAATCCTGATGATGAATTTTCACCTTTCATGGCGACGCTTAGAAAAACCAGCGGCCTTGGTGAATATCTGGATATAGCTGATAAAATGGGATTGATCATCATCGGAATTTTTGCCACTGTCATGTCCCTGGTTTTGTGGAATATCGGTCTGTTAGGCGGTCTTCGCCGGTATGGAGAAGTGGGGATTCGCCTGGCCATTGGAGAACCTAAGGGTCATATTTACCGCTCCATGATTTATGAATCGCTGGCCGTGGGTCTGGCCGGTTCAGTTTTCGGTACTGCCCTGGGGTTGATCTGCGCCTACTGGTTGCAAACCGTTGGACTGGACATCAGCGGATTGATGAAAAACATTCATATGATGGTTCCTACCGTATTCCGGGCCTCCATAACACCAGAGACCTGGTATATTGGTTTTATTCCCGGCACGATGGCCACTGTCTTGGGGACAGCACTGGCCGGAATTGGAATCTATCGTCGTCAAACGGCTCAACTATTCAAAGAACTGGAAGTCTGAGATGGTTTATGTACTATGCGTTTTACTATTGACCTTTTTGTCCGGACAATCCCGTTCAGGAGATGATATCCTCCGGGCGCTGGATCATAATGCCGTGGCCGGTAACCGCTCTGCCACGATCACGTTGGTGATTCACGGCCGCCGGACGACCCGTACGGTCACTGCCAAATCCCTGATTCAGGGCAATACCAAATCCTTTACCGAATATATTGCACCGCCACGGGAAAAAGGGACAAAAATGCTAAAGGTGAACGATCAGCTCTGGGTCTATTCGCCTCAATCCGACCGGGTGATTCGCATCGCAGGTCATATGCTGAGACAATCTCTCATGGGCTCCGACCTTTCGTATGAAGACATGCTGGAGGACCAACGGCTCACCGATATGTATCAGGTAGAAATCCTGGGCTCAGAGGGGTTTCAGGGGCGGGATTGTTGGCGGCTCAGACTCACCGCAAGGACTGAAGCTGTGGCCTATTACCAGCGCCTTCTGATTGTGGATAAACTACGACATATCGCATTGCGGGAAGAACGGTTTGCCCGCAGCGGGACACTGTTGAAAACAACCACCGTAAAAGAGGTCATGTTGGTAGACGGACGGTGGTATCCCCGTAGAATTCTGTACAAAGATGCCCTTTCAAAAGGGAAAGGCACGGAAATTATCATCGAAGATATTGCATTTGATGTCGATATCCCCGAAGGGACCTTCTCCAAGGCTTCGTTGCGGAATTAATCCAGAAAAGGTTGGCGTTAAACCATGGATACAAATCGGACACCAATAGACTGAATCGTCCGCACCTTGCCGTCATTATCCTTTTCCACTATTTCAAGATGCTGACGTAACAGTGAACGTCCCACCGGCAATACCATGATTCCGCCCGGTGCCAATTGTTCCACCAGCGGCTCGGGTACGGTCCGTGGTGCAGCCGTCACCATGATCCGGTCATAGGGGGCATCATCGGGATATCCGTCAAACCCGTCGCCATGAATGATTCTGATACCGTGAAACCCCAATTGTTCAAGACGCTGCCGGGCTTTGTCGGCCAGTTCCGCTATCCGTTCTACACTGACCAACCGTGCACCCAGCGTGGCCAGAATGGCTGTCTGATAGCCGCAGCCGGTACCGATTTCCAGAATGGAAGTATTTTTCGCTACCGACAGACATTCCGTCATGAAAGCGACGATATATGGTTGACTGATTGTCTGACCGTATCCGATGGGCAGGGGACCGTCTTCATAGGCCCGGTAACGATCTCCGGAGGGAATAAACCGGTGGCGTGGAACCGTTTCCATGGCCGCCAGAACACGTTCGTCCCGTATACCGCGGGACCGTAATTGTGTTGCCACCATCTGATAACGTAACACTTTGAATTGTTCCTCGTCCCTGTTCAACTTAGACCCTTGAATTTGAAGGAATTTACTGGTTCAATGCAAAAAAATGTGCGATTAATTCAATTTTTGTTGTTGGCTTTCCTGTCCGGTCTGCGAGGCGCCGACCCGCCGGTGGAGATCCCTCTACCATCTCCGTTCAATCAGCCTGAACTGGAATACTCCGCATTGGCCTGGTACCGGGATTATCTGATCCTATTGCCCCAGTATCCCACCGGCTACATCGTGGCACTATCGCGGCCTGACATTGCTTCCTGTCTGGAAAACCCGGCTCATCCCCCCGTCCAACCAATCAGGGTGCCGTTCCTGGGAGATGAATTCAAACAGCTCATTTCCGGATTTGAAGGGTTCGAAGCCATACTGATCGAGGATACACTGGTAACTCTCATGGTGGAAATTAACCATGGCCATGAAATGTCAGCACTGGCCATTCAGGGACAATTCCCATCGCTTGAAAAAGGCATTTCACTTGACCCTTCCCGCACCGTCGAAATTATGACTCCGCGGAAAAAACGCAATATGGCTTACGAATCCCTGATCAGCGTGGATGGTCAATACATTCCCCTTTACGAAGCAAATGGTGCTCGAGTCAACGAAGATCCCTGGCAACCGGTATTAGGACCGGATTTACAGGTCGTTGATAAAATACCCTTTCCCACCATAGAATATCGCATCACCGATGCCACAGACATGGATGAGACGGGAAAATTCTGGGTCATCAACTATCTCTGGCCCGGTGATTACCGACTATTGAAACCAGCCCCGGATCCTTTTCTACCGGGCGGTAAGGCCGTGAAACCGGGCACAGCCGTGGAACGCCTCCTGGAAATGGAATATCGTGACAACCATATTTTTGTCACACCTACACCACCGCTGAATATTCCACCAAGTGATTCGCAGTCGCATAACTGGGAAGGTATTGCCCGTTACGGTGACCAAGGCTTCATCATCATCACGGATAAGCATCCACGAACAATTCTCCTGTTCGTACCCTGGCCCGACACAACTTCTCGGGAGGACTTCAGATGATACAACGTATCTGCCTTGTTTTTCTATCGCTTTGGAGCCTGGCCCTGGGCCAGGACCGTGATGTTCCCTATGTTTTGCTCATTTCCTTTGATGGTTTTCGAGCTGACTATTTGGACTGGTACCCTACACCCCATTTTCACGCGCTGGCTGAGGCCGGTGTCCGGGCCGAACATATGCAACCGGTTTATGTTACCAAGACATTTCCCAACCATTATACACTGGCAACCGGAATGTATATCGAAAATCATGGCCTGATCGACAATTACTTCTATGATGAAAAATTGGATGAAACCTACCGGTTAAGTGACCGCACCAAAGTGGAAGATGCGCGATTCTACGGTGGAGAACCCATCTGGGTTACGGCCGAACAACAGGGCGTAAAATCCGCATCCATGTTCTGGGTCGGTTCTGAGGCCCCTGTCGCAGGTCTTCAACCTTCCATCTGGAAACGGTATGACCATCACATGCCCTTTTTCGACCGGGTTGATTCGGTAGCCGCCTGGTTTTCCCTGCCAGAAAACCGTCGCCCCCATTTGGTAACCCTGTATTTTCACGAACCGGATGAAACCAGTCACCATTTCGGTGTCCGATCCGCCGAAACGGAACAAAAAGTGGCGGCCTTGGATTCTTTACTAGGATACATCATGCGCACCATGGTGGCTCTTCCCATTTATGACCGATTAAATATTATCGTTGTTAGCGATCATGGCATGGTGGATCTTTCTCCGGAAAAAATCATCCAATTCCCTGAAAAGATTGATCTGACTGGAATTACCCAGGAACGATCCGGGCCTTTTTCCTTTCTCTATCCAGTCAAGGGATGGCGCGCCCGCCGACTAGTTAGACAGTTGAACCGCATTCCCCACCTAAATGCATACCGCAAAGCAGATATCCCGAAGCGGTACCATTACCGGAATCATTATCGTATCAAGGATGTATTACTCGTTGCCGATGAAGGTTGGAGCATCCCCAACCTGAAGCGGGCCCATGACCCTGAATATCTTGCTTCCCTGACCCGGGGCGCCACGCACGGATATGACAATCAATTACGGAGTATGCAAGCCATCTTCATCGCCGACGGACCGGCCTTTAAAAATGCTTATCAGCGGGCTGAAATTCAAAATATCATGGTATATCCCATAATCGCAAAAATCCTTGGACTGATTCCCAATCCGCAGGCCGACGGTAAGGTGACCGCTGTAAAAGACTTGTTCCGTTAGAGTATTCTTTTTCTTACCATTCGTCCAGATCATATTTTTCCAGTAAACAGCGCCGTAATGTTTCACGTCCCGGCAACGTCCTATATAAGCGTGACAGCACAACACCATCCAGTATCATCAATACCGTCTGGGCCTCCGCGGCAGCATCGGTATGACCAAGAACCGAAAAAATATTTTCCAATCTGATCCGCAATAATTCCAGCGGCGAAGGCCGATCGGCCGGATAGTGCCAGGTCAGCCGGTACAGGACTTTCCAAAAAGGAAAATCTGCCGTTTTCAGATCAAAGGGCAGTGACATAATCTGCTGCAGAGCATTCCGGGGCGGCAGGGACGACTGCAATAGCGGTTGACAATGTTGTGCAACATGGTTTTGGCATTGTTCCCAAAGAGTATCCACCAATCCCTGCTTATGTTGGAAGTGACGGAATACGAGGCCTTCCGAGACACCGGCCGTTTGGGCGATTTCTGCCGTAGTTGTCTTGTTAATGCCCTGCCGGGAAAAGAGATCCAGGGCCGCCGCAAGGATGTATTGTTTCTTTTCTGTCATCATTTAGTAAGTAATCACTTACTATTTTACAGCATAACTCTTTCAAAGAAAAGTACAATTATGATCCCGGAAAGCGGGTGTGGATTTTTTCGATCATGCGCCGCAGCGACGAACCGGAATTATATTCATGTACCGCCGTCAGGTCAATCCAACGGACTGCCAGAGATTCATGATTTCGGATCGGCCCGTCTTCCGGTCCGGCAATAAAGAGATAGCGGACATCATAGTGGAAATGATCCGGTTCGTCCCTGCGGACCGGAATGGGATGAATATCCAGATCAAATATATCCGGTGCTACCAGTCGAAGGTCCTTGATCCCCGTTTCTTCTAATGCTTCCCGGTACGCCACCTGACTCAAATCCGTCTGTCCATCGGCATGACCACCGGGTTGAATCCATTTCCCCAGTTTGCGATGATGGACCAGCAGTACCCGCTGCCGATTACTGTTGATAATCCAAGCCGAACCGGTTAAGTGACCGCCGGGATTTGACCGCTCAAAACAATGTTCATTGGCCCGAACAAAAGAAATGATTTCATCCCGTATGACCGCTTCCTGCGTCGTATCCGGTTCATACGCCCGAAGTTGCTGCAACAGAGCTGAGCGATGCAATGTTTACAACGTCAGGAAACGGTAACCGACAGAAAAATACAATCCCTCCGGACGAATGTCCGGGGTCGTATCATGCCAGATCGCATCGAAGGTGTCCGTATTTCCGTCTTCATTGTCCTTGGAATATTTCCACCTCCCGGTTGTGGACATGGAGACGACATCAATGGCTAGTATCAAATCACGCCTGCGATCCATTTGAAATTTCAGCACAGCGCCGATTCCGGGTGCAAATACAGGCATCGCAACCATATTGGATTCATCGTCGCTGCGAAAGGCTACATGCAAAGGAAGGGAAACCGTTATTCCCAGGGCCCGTTGGGAATGATAATACACATTATGACCCAGTTGAAGCCCGAAACCCAGCGAAAAATCCATATCGTTTCTGGTGTCTTTCATCATACCCAAGGAGAACAGTCCCTGAATAATGAATTTCTGGAAAGGTAAGGGATTGGGCAACACCTGAAGTCGGTAGAACCTGATGTCCGGTGCCAGGGTCAATGTCATACCAAGACCAACAACCGGTTTCAGTGTTTCCACCGCCCTGTATCCGGGTTGCAGCGGTTCCCAGTACCGCAATATCCGCCCCTGACTGGCATCGGGACTCACCGTTTCCACTAGCACCCGCCCCACGGATCGTCCCGGCAATGTAATTGAACGTCCCCGGAGCTGGCGTTCTTGTGGTCGCGATACAATATCAAATTGAATTCCCGGCCGGATACCCAGATTTTTCCCCAAGAGCAAGGTAACTTCATCGCCGTTCACTTCCAGGACTTCACTGTTCAGGAGATAAAGCTTACGTAATTCGGACGACATCTCACGGGCAGCCTGGCTCAGGGCCGCACTCAATGATTTATCACGGTTACCACCGGTATGCAGGACCACCACTTTGAAGGAAGCCACGGATTTGCCCGATTCAATATCCAGTTTACTGACCTCAGCCTGAATAATCGTCTGGATATTGTCTGGATAACGTTCCACGTCTTCCAGTTCTTTATCCACAATCGCGTCCACAATACCTTTCACCACAATTCCGAACAAACCGTATTCCCGGGCTTTGGCGCGATCTTTCTCATCCTCCTCCTCTTCATCCTCCGGTGGGACACCCTTCTGACCGAAATTCAGAACCCGCAGCACCAGAGCTTCACGTGCGGCCGCCAGACGGCCAAATTCCACCACATCCTCATCGCGAACAATACCGCTCATCTGGAGGGCCTGTTCTGCTAGAACCGATTCCAGCTGGGTATGGTCAATGACATTAAACCGTTGTAGCGCTGTCGCTTCGGTGCTGAGTAACCGGGTCAGATCCTCAGCAATGGGAGCATTGGTTGAATCACCGATTGCCGGTAATATCAGAATGGGATAACGCTCCAATGTTAAACCGCTATCTGTTTCCTGTGAAATCCCTCCGGTCAGAAGGAAAAGGGCAAGAAGAAGAATTCTCATTATATCTCCCAATCAGATCCTTGGTAATAATAATTTCTACTTTTGGATTGCATTCTCAGTTTCCGGTTGTCAGACATTCACAGGGATCCCATATACACCGCGAGCACGCCGGCAATGGTACTGAATTTCAGCAATTGTGCCGCAAACCGGACAGATGGAACCGCCACCCCGGAATGAAATTGATTCAGAATATAAAGCAGGGGAAGGTGAATTCCACCCAGGACTATCCAGAGATAGATATCGTTATAAATGCCGAACCAACTGGGAATTAGCATTAATATACCCGTGATAAAAGCAATGACCCGCACCAGGGCGGCTGAACGGGGCAGGCCCGCTACCACGGGAAACGTGCGCAAACCTTGTTCCCGGTCACCGCGAACATCTTCCATATCCTTTATTAATTCCCGCAGAACCGTCAGCACGAAAGCCAGTGTGGCCGGAATCAGCATAGTCTGATAGTCCCCGAAGATCAAACCGCCAAAAACAAAGACCAGTCCCAGAATAAAAGCCACTGTCAGGTTTCCGACCAGAGGTCGCCCCTTTAGGAGGACACTATATCCCACCAACAGGGGCAGAGCGAGAAGAATGGCAACGATCATGGCCGGCACCGGCAACTGCAATGCCAGTAGGCTCCCCAGACTGAAAAGCACCACGCTGGTCCATAACCCCGTTTTCCGGGACAGGAGGCCGGACGCAATTGGACGCCGGGGACGATTTATCCGGTCCGTGGCATAGTCGTAATAATCATTGATGGCGTTGGCACCGGCATTATAAAGAAAGACTACCAACCCACCCAACATCATCAATCCCCGCTGATCGGTGGACCGTGTCAGCACGGCCGTGACCACAATGGTAAGAGCGCCGATAACACAATTCAGGGGACGAATTAAATTTACCAGGGCAAACAGGTATTTCATGGTCATGATTGGCGCACCTGCACTTTCAAGACGCGGGGATCACCGTTATAATCCGGTATCAGCTCGGTTAGGAAGTCTGCTGAGGATGCAAAACAGGCCTTAGCCCGTTCGGGATGTTGACCCAGTCCCACCTCCAGCAGAAGCCAGCCACCAGGTCGAACCAGAGTGGAACCGATTTCAGCCAGCCGACTGTAAAATGTGAGGCCATCCGCCCCGTCCGTCAGGGCCGTGACCGGTTCAAAATCCTGGACATCCGGCATGAGGGAATCCATTTCAATCGCAGGTACATACGGGGGATTGCAAATAACAGCATCAAACCCTTCCCCCGGTATTTCTGTCAGAATATCGGATTGAATCAGTTCCACATTTTCCAATCCCAATTCTTTTCTGTTTCGTTCGGCCAGGGTTAAAACATCCTCCGAAATATCAGTTGCCATCACCCGGGACGACTTAATTTCATGTGCCAGAGCCAGGGCCAGACAGCCGGTTCCGGTGCCAATATCCAGAATCTTCGGGTCAGGGATACCAATTAGGGTATGGATGGCCACATCAACCAGTCTTTCCGTCTCTGGCCGGGGAATGAGAACGGCAGGTGTAATATGGAACGGCAGTCCATAAAATTCTGTCTTGCCGGTAATATATTGCAGCGGTTCGCGATTCAGGCGGCGTTTGATCCAGGATCGCAGAGTGCTGAGCTGGGATTGGCTCAGCGGTTCATCGAATCGGAGATAAATATCCATGCGCTGGCAATGAAGTAGATCCTGTAGCAACCATTCGATTTCCCGGCGGGGATGGGAAAAGCCCTTTTCCGCGAAATAGGATTCCGCCCACTTGATGATATCGATAACGCGCCAGATGGATTTTTCCAGTACCATGTTACACGGGCAATTTAGAATGAATAATACCTTTCCGGGAACGACTCATAATCCGGGCTGAAAAGAGTTTGTCAGTAAAATAAAGAAAAAAAGGGGGGGTCAGCTCGAAAAACTTTCCCCGATAGCCGCCAGACGGGCCTGCTGATCTGCCAGCCTTAACTGTTCAATCAAATTCCCGATATCGCCGTCCATTGTTGCTTCCAGATTATACAACGTGAGGTTTATACGGTGGTCCGTGACTCGGCCCTGAGGAAAATTATATGTCCGGATCTTGGCAGAACGGTCACCGGTGCTGACTTGCATTTTACGCTCTTCGGCCCGTTCCTTGGCAATCCTCTCCTGCTCCAGGGCCAGTAATCGGGATCGGAGTACTTTCATGGCTGAAGCACGGTTTTTATGCTGTGATTTTTCATCCTGGCATGTTACGACCAGACCAGTGGGAACATGGGTGATCCGAATGGCCGATTCTGTTTTATTCACATGCTGTCCCCCGGCTCCGCTGGCACGATATGTATCAATTTTCAGATCGGATTCCACCACCTCAACATCCGCTTCTTCGGCTTCTGGTAAAACGGCCACGGTAGCCGCCGACGTGTGCACTCGTCCGCTGGTTTCCGTTTTGGGAACCCGCTGAACTCGGTGAACGCCGCTTTCGAATTTCATCTGACCATACACCCCTTTACCTTCCATGGAGAATATGACTTCCTTCAAACCGCCCATTCCCGTACTGTTGGAGTCGAGAATTTCCGTCTTCCATCCCCGGCGTTCGGCATAGCGGGTGTACATGCGAAACAGGTCCGCCCCAAACAAGGCAGCTTCGTCCCCACCGGTGCCCGCTCGGATTTCTACTATGATATTCTTGTCATCATTGGGATCCTTGGGCAACATCAATAATTTCAACTGGGCTTCCAGTTCCCGCTTTTCTTCTTCCAGCTCCGGGATTTCTCCCTGTACCAACTCCTTCAGCTCATTATCCTGTCCCGCCAGGACTTCCCGATCTTCCCTCAGGTGAGCCGAAACATCGAGATATTGTTTTCCGCAGGTGACAATTTCTTTCAGGTGGCTGTGTTCCTGTGCCAGCTCTTTCATTTTTTTCTGATCGGAATAAATCTCCGGGTTGGACATTTGTTCACCCAACAACTGGTAACGGTCAATAATCTGCTTGATTTTCTCTTCCATCAGACGGCCTCGGCCTGATATTTCCGTCCTTCAAATTCCTTAAAGCGGTCGCCGAAAGCCGATTTTAAAGCCACGATGGCCACTTCAACCATTCCGTCTTCCGGTTCGCTAGTGGTAATGTTCTGGAGCCAGAGACCGGGAGCCCGTAAAATACGGAACAGCAATTTGTCGCCACGCCGGGAAGAAAGCTTAATTCCTTCATAAGCCAGACCGGCCACCAGTGGAATCAAAGGCAAATGCATGAGCAGTCGTACCGGAACCGACAATTGTCCCACCATGGCCATGGCGATGGTATCTACGATGGCAAACACCAGAATCGCCACCATCAGGACAATAAACATAAAGCTTGTTCCACAACGGGGATGTTGGGTTTGAAAAGACTGAGCATTTTCCACCGTAATTTCACGGCCGGATTCAAAATTGTATACCACCTTATGTTCGGCTCCATGATTCATGAAGAGCCGTTTGACATCCTTTAGTAGTGAAATAATCAATAAATACACCACAAAGAAGGTAATGCGCAGCAGCCCGGCCATCAGATTGAAGGATAAAGCGGATTTTTCCAGATGAAAGACATAGGTGGTTAGAACGTAGGGAATTATCATGAACAGGGACACTGCCAGCACCACGGCAAACAATGTGGATAAGGCATTGCTCCAACGGTTGTCCTTATCGGATTGTTCTTCTTCCGGCAAGGCAATATCGGCCGACCACTGCAGGGTGCTGAATCCGATTTTCATCGCTTCGAACAGCCCGATGATACCCCGGAATACGGGCCATTTCCATATTCGTGACGTTTCCGCCCGGGACGTAAACGGGTGACGATCGACTGAGATGGTTCCTTCCGGAGTACGTACGGCTGTAGCATAGGCCCCCGGCACCCGCATCATGACACCTTCGATCACAGCCTGTCCCCCAACCAGAATGGTAGGCTTGGCAACCAGAATTCGTAAAATTCGCTTTATCATGGGCAGAAAAATGACTTCCCGCCTACTGGAGGATCGAGAAGTCATACTCTGATTAATAAACTACTTTTTTGCCTGGTTGTATTTTTTCTTGAACTTCTCAATACGTCCGGCGGTATCAACCAGTTTCTGTTTCCCGGTAAAAAAGGGATGACATTTATTGCAGATTTCAACCCGCTGTTCGCCAACGGTACTGTAAACCTCAAACGAATTACCACAAACACAGGTAACCGTACCTTTTTTGTATTCGGGATGGATATTCGGTTTCATCCTTTACTCCTGTAACTACTCTAATTTACGTAATGCATTCTGTACCCGCTCTATTCCTCTACGGATTTGTTCCGCTCCGGTGGCAAAAGAAAAGCGGATGTGTCCCGGGGCACCAAAACCGTCCCCAGGTACCGTAACGACCGTGGCCATTTCCAACAGATAATCGGATAAGGCAAAAGAATCTTTGATGATTCGGGTACCATTTTTTTTATTCATATAGGCGGACAGATCGGGAAAGGCATAAAAAGCCCCGTGAGGAACCACACATTTCACATCCGGAATAGCCCGCAAGAGGGATATCATGATATCCCGCCGCGACTGAAACGTCTGGCGCATGGTTTCCACTGCCGATTGATCGCCCGTTAATGCTTCTACCGCCGCTTTTTGGCCGATGGCATTGGCACAAGATGTGGCCTGTCCCTGAATTTTACTCATCGCTTTGATAATACTGGTTGCACCGGCGGCATATCCGATCCGCCAGCCGGTCATGGCATAGGATTTGGATAAACTCATGCATGTAATGATGGTTGCGCCCACATCGTTCAACGCTTCCGCGCTGGTAAAGACGCCATCATATACCAGTCGTTCATAGCATTCATCTGCAATAACGGTCCAGTTCTGGTCGGCAGCAATGGTGAGCAGACGATGAACGGCTTCATTCGACCATACGCCGCCTGTGGGATTGGAAGGAGAATTGATGATCACCCCTTTTGTCCGCGGTGATATGTTCCGTTCCAGATCGTCCCAGTCTGGTTCAAATTGTCGGTCGGCATTCGTCCGCACCAACACCGGAGTCGCATCTGCCAGCCGTACAAATTCCGGAAACGACACCCAGTACGGCGTAAAAATAATGACTTCATCACCGTCCTGAAACAGGGCTTGACAGGCCAGCGATAAACTCTGTTTTTCGCCATTGGAAACCAACACCTGATCCGGTGTGTAAGTCAGATTGTTTTCCCGGGCAAATTTACTGCAAATCGCCTGGCGCAATTCCATCATGCCCTGTCCGGCCGTGTATTTCGTATAACCGTTCTCTATGGCATCATGGGCGGTACGACGGATATTCTCCGGCGTATTGAAATCGGGTTCACCTACGCTGAAATTGATAACATCCCGGCCGGCCTCCAGTAATTCGGCAGCTTTGCTGGCCATCTGAAGGGTGAACGATGGGCGAATTTTCGCAACTCGATCGGCAAACATGCTCTGGGACCGTTCCTAAAAGTCGTGTTGCTTGGAATGATATTCCGGGCGATTGAACTTTGCGTCTTCGTCACTGGTGTCTTCCTCTTCCTCAATGTCGAATTCTTCGCTAAGAACCTTACGGCCCTTCTTTTTTGAGGCTGGACGGCGCTTGCGAGGAGTCGGAACATCATCAACACTGACTTCTTCCAGTTCGGTGTCATTTTCCGATATTTCCTCAATCCCACTGTCATCGACGGCTTCCTCGGACAGGTTGCCTTCATCGAAATGGAACATGTCCGGATTGAACAGGCCGTAGATCGTGCCATAGCCCCGGGTAATACCGTTACCAACACCAATATAGTTGGGTAATACGAAGTTCGTACGAAATTCACCGGTGAAAGCACCCCAGTTATGTTCATCTACCGGTTTCGGGAACAGGGACGTGAGGGATGTCTTGGTATATACCTTTTTCTGAATTTCCATTCCCATTTCCCGGGCCAGAAAGACAATGTTTTGTCCCAACAGCCGATTAAGAAATACGGCCCTTTCGGCATTGTTCAAGAAACGATACCGACTTCCTGTAATCTGATTTAACGCCACCCACGGTGTAATAAAACGATAGCGGATCAGACGATTGGTCGGTTGAAACCGATTGTCGTTTTTATCTACATCGGCACCTAAAACCTGAAAAGTAATGTTGCCAAAATCAAGAAAGTCAAACTTATCAATCAGGGACATTATGGGCGCCACACCTTCATTCAATCCAAGAAGATAAATCTGCTCATTCAGGATTTTGACCTGGACCCGCGGATAAAGGAATTTTTCCCGGTACCGCCCATCCAGCATTGGTACAATTTCTTCATCGGGAAATTGTCGCATGATGACCCCTTTTACCTGATAAGGGGTTTTCTTAACGGGTTTATCGGTTACGATTTTTACCGCAACGGATGGTACTTTAACACGCTTTGATTCCATTACTATACCTCATGAATATGTTAGTATCTGCTAATGATTTGTCACCCGTTCATATTATCCAAGAATTCATCATTGGATTTGGTGCGCCGTATACGGTCCTGTAAAAATTCCATGGCTTCAATTACATTCATTTCATTGAGCAGTTTACGCAGGATCCACATCCGGCCCAGTGTTTTCTTGGGTAACAATAATTCTTCACGTCTGGTTCCTGACCTGATAATATCGAAAGATGGGTAAATACGTCTGTCGCTCAGACGACGATCCAGAACTAATTCCAGATTACCAGTTCCTTTGAATTCTTCAAAAATGACATCATCCATTCGACTGCCGGTATCAATCAGAGCCGTAGCAATAATAGTAAGACTCCCACCTTCTTCCGTATTACGAGCGGCACCAAAAAATTGTTTCGGCTTTTTTAAGGCATTGGCATCAACTCCACCGGAAAGAATTTTTCCACTATGGGGGATGACGGCATTATGGGCCCGCGCCAGGCGGGTGATACTGTCCAACAGAATGACAACATCCTCACCGAATTCCACCATCCTTTTGGCTTTTTGCAAAGCCATTTCAGCCACCGATACATGTCGCTCCGGCGGTTCATCAAAAGTGGAGCTCACCACTTCCGCATCCACATTCCGTTTCATGTCAGTCACTTCTTCCGGCCGTTCATCAATCAACAGAATAAGCATTCTCGTGTCAGGATGGTTGGTACGAATAGCATTGGCAATTTTTTGCAACAGCACGGTTTTTCCGGTTTTGGGCTGGGCGACAATTAATCCCCGCTGTCCTTTTCCCACGGGAGAAATCATGTCCATGATCCGCATGGATAAATTTTTCGGGTCCCCTTCCAGATTGAATTTTTCTTCCGGAAATGTAGGGGTAAGATTTTCAAACAGAATGGCGTTGGATATTTCCGACGGCGGTCGGTCATTGATTAAATCGACTTTCAGCAGAGCATAAAACCGCTCCTTGGCTTTGGGCGGACGAATCTGTCCCGCAATGAGATGACCGGTGCGCAAACCAAAACGTTTAATCTGGGAAGGGCTGACATATATATCATCGGGTCCCGGTAAATAATTAAAATCTGGGCTGCGCAGGAAACCGTAACCGTCGGATAATACTTCCAGCGTACCGCGGGCAAACAGGTCTCCCTGTTTCTCCACGCTTGCCTGAAGAATCTTGACAATTAATTCCTGCTTATTGAGTCCTGAGTATCCTTGGATGTCCAAGTCTCGTGCCAGCTTGGTCAATTCCTTGATTTTCAGGGCTTGTAATTCATTAATATCCATTTACAAACCTTGTGGTTTAGACTTACGTTTTTGTGGGGGATTGCGCGCTAAACGAAATATCCTTCGAAGAGAATAAAAATCCGAAGAAGTAAATTACGTTAAATCCTTCCCGTGTCAAAGGGAAATTCAAACGCGCTAAATACTGCTTTTCCAATATAATGACTGCCAAATATCACTCCCGGCCGGTCCCGACCAGCGGCAGTTGCCAAGGCTGTTATGGCGGCTGAAAAGGGGAGAACACCATCCACATCAACCTTTTGCTGCGTCAATTCCCGGGCCAGGGTCTCCGCCGGAATTAGATCGGCGTCGGGCAGGGATGATACTATCAGGCGGGAAAACCTCCCTCGCACAACCCCGGCAATATCAACTATATCCTTATCTCCTTTCAGGGCCAACAAACCTACCGGCTTCGAGGGACGTATGGACGCCAGCGTCTGTAGCATGGAATGGATGCCGTGCGCATTGTGGGCAACATCATAATAGAGCAGCGGTTTCCGTGACAAACATTGCATACGCCCTGGCCACCGGATGGTATCCAGTCCTTTTTGTATGACCGGTTGGGTAATTTGGGGCTGATAGGTCCGGGCTACGGTCAGTGCTATTGAGGCATTCTCTGCCTGATGATACCCCGGAAGTGCCACGGAATACCGTTCACCGGCCAAGAAAAATCGGGTCGCTGTTTCCACGACTTCAATTTCTTCTGGGACCGGGACCCGGATCACGGATGCTTCCTTCCGGTGGGCCGTCTCCCGGATCACCATGGCTACGTCCTTATTCTGTCGAACGGTGATCACCGGTGTTTTACGCTTTATTATGCCAGCCTTTTCCCGAGCAATCTGCCTCAGTGTCAATCCCAGGATATGCTGATGATCCATCGCCACCGGCGTAATGACAGATAATTCCGGTTGTACTACATTGGTGGAATCCAGCCGTCCCCCCAGACCTGTTTCAATCACGGCAACATCCACATTCTGTTCAGCAAACCAGGAAAAGGCCAGGGCTGTTGTGGTTTCAAAAAAAGTGGATTGAATCTCTTCGATGGCCGGGCGATAGTTATCGACAAATTGGATGATGGCATCGTCAGTGATGGGTACCCCATTGACCCGGACCCGTTCATTGAACCGGACTAAATGCGGCGAAGTATATAATCCTGTTCGGTAACCGGCCTTGCTCAGAATCGATGCCAGCAGCGCTGACGTGGACCCTTTTCCGTTTGTGCCGGCAATATGGATCGCCGGGAAATGATTTTGGGGATTATTGCAATGCCGGAGCAGGGCACGGGTATGGCCAAGACCTTTTTTGATACCCAGACGCTGTAATCCGTATAAATAGTCCAGACGATCATCGAGAGATCTGAATTGTGTTGTCATAATTGATAGCTTGCGGGATTGAATTTAACTATTATAATTTACATGGTAAAAAATCTGTAAAGGATATAATATGGATTTCGGTACCGCCATTGGACTGTTAGCGGGGTTGGGAATTGTGGCAATTGGTGTTGTGCGAGGACATGGAGACCTCTATTGGTTCTTTAATTTTAATTCCATAATGATTGTCCTGGGGGGAACATTGGCTGCCACGATGGTAAATTATCCCCTGCGCAATGTATTGAGCATTTTCAAGGTCATGAAAAATGTCTTTATCTATGAAAGTCACAGTTATGAGGCAGAAATCGATGCTCTGGTTGAAAAGGCAGAAAAAGCACGAAAATCAGGCATTATGTCACTCGAAGCCGACCTGGACAAAATTGACAATAAATTCTTACGCAGCGGAATTGAACTGGCCATCAACGAACGGGACGCAGGCCGTCTCCGTACCTTTCTGAATCTGGAATTGAGCAATATCGAACGACGACACAATATCGGTCAGGAAATTTTCTTTTATATGGGGGCTTACGCCCCGGCCTTCGGTATGCTGGGCACCGTCATGGGATTGATTGTCATGATGAATAATTTTTCGGGGGGGAACGGCGGTTCCGTCGAATCGCTGGAGTTTGATGTGGCTGTGAAATTCGCCGAACTCCTCACCGGCATGGGGCTGGCCCTGATCACCACCTTTTATGGAGTATTACTGTCCAACCTTGTTTTTCTGCCCATCGGCGGAAAGCTGAAGCGAAAATCCCAGGATGAATTGATGCTCAAAACCATCATGGCCGAAGGAATTATCAGTATTCACGCCAAGGAACATCCCATTCTGATCCGTGAAAAACTCATGACTTTTGTCCCCGCCAGCAAACGAGGGGAGACTTCCTGAGCAATGAGTGCTAAAAACTTTGGGATGACCGTTTCTGAGGCCAAGGCTAAAAGCACGTCTTGGGCTATCACCTACGCCGATTTAACCACACTGTTACTCACATTTTTTGTCCTCCTGTTAGTCATTATGAATGATGCGGAAAAACACATCGATCGTGTAATAAACCGGCTCCTGGATGAAACATATGAAGAACTGAAACAGATAGAGTCAAAATACGTTTCCGTAGAGCGGGTCACCAAGGGTGTTAAAATCACAATGGCCAGCGGTGAATTGTTTCGTTCTAACGAAGCTGAAGTACAGCCCATCGTTCATCCCTTGTTACGTCAGATTGGCAGCATTATCCGCGTATCCAAACTCATGCACGTCGAAGAAGATTCTACCTATGCTAATTTAATCGAAGTAATCAAGCGCCGCGGTGGAGTTTTCAATGTTGAAATCCGCTGCGAAGGCCATACGGATGATTTACCGGTGAAGCAACCGGCCCGGTATGAGAGTAACTGGGATCTTTCCACGGCCCGCGCTCTGAATATTGTAAAGCTCCTCAGTGAATTTTCTCACATTCCCGAGCCCCGATTTTCGGCCATGGGTTACGGTGAATTCCGGCCCGTCATTGATCCTGCGAGTGTTGGGAAAAATTCGCTGAATTTAAAGGAAGCTCGTGCCAAGAATCGGCGGGTGGAAATCTATCTCGATGCCTTCATTAAAACACACACCGTCACAGGAACCATATGATCATCCGCCTCTTTTTTCTTAGTATCCTTCTAGGCGCACTTTTAGCCCAGGAGACCACTCTCAAAGAAGAAACACCTGTTTTTCTTTCTCCTTCAGATGAAAAACCCGTCGGGTCTCTGGAGGCCGGACTCCCTGTGACCAAACTGAAATTGGACCGTAGCAAACAATTTATCAAAACCACGGTGGACGTGTATATTCCGGTCGCAGCCTTTGAGGATCCACGGGTGGCGCTGCCTCCGGGCACCGATCAGATCGCCGATAAGGTAAAATACAATGTTCTGTCCGCTAATCGTGACGGAAACCAGGTGCATCTTAAACTCCGGATTACAAATTTACGCGGGAAACCTTTTGATTATTCGGCCATGATGATGACCCGGATAACCGCTTCGGGGAACAACCGGGGAGACCTGAATCCATTCAAGGGGAAATACCAGGACCTAGCCATCGTACCACCGAAACAATCCGTTGTGGCTGAACTCTATTATGATTTTGACCGTCCGCCGGAAAATGTGGAGTTTATCTGTAAATCCGTATTACGGGGTGAGGAAGTCTATTACCGGTTGGGGTTCTGATCCTGGTCGGCCGGGGGAAGGACCTTAAATACTTTCTCCCCTTTTTTCGCCATCCGGTACCGCTCCCGAGCCAGGCGTTCGATATAGTCAATATCCGTTTCCAGGGTATATTTTTCATCCTCCATCTGATTTCGTTCCTGACGCAGCTGCGTGATCTGTTCCTGGATGGCATGTCGTTCCTGGCGCAAACGCATTAACTGATAGAAGCCGTGATCTCCAAAGATAAAAATGATCATCAATGTAATGGCAATCAGAATAAAGAGCGCCCGGATGAATTTTCTCTGAAAATCAAGGACGGCTCGGGGGGTGGAGGAACGTCGGGTCTGTCGTTTCCTGCGGCTCATTTTCCGCCCAGGATCTCCAATCCGGGAAATTCGGCTTTTTCGCCCAGTGATTCGGCAATGCGTAATAATTGATTATATTTACATACCCGGTCGGTGCGGGAGGCTGAGCCAGTTTTTATCTGCCCCACTCCCATGGCCACGGCGAAATCGGCGATGAATGAATCTTCCGTCTCGCCTGAGCGATGAGATACGACAATGCCGTATTGCTGAGACCGGGCCAATTCAATGGCCCGAATCGTTTCGGTCACCGTTCCAATCTGATTCAGTTTGATCAAGATGGCATTCATGGAATTCTCATCAATGGCCCGCTGCAGACGATCCAGATTGGTAACCGTTAGATCATCACCGACAATCTGACATTTTTCTCCCAGGACTTCATTTAATTCACGCCAGCCCTTCCAATCATCCTCGGCCAGACCGTCTTCTATGGAAACGATGGGATATTTTTCAAACAGGGCATTCAGGTAAATGACCATTTCGTCCGATGAAAGGTGACGGCCCTCGGATTCCAGATGATATTTGCCGTCTGTATAGAATTCGCTGGCGGCCGCGTCCAGAGCAATATAAATATCTTCCCCGGCTCGGTACCCTGCCTTGTCAATCGCTTCCAGTATGATTTCAATCGCCTCTTCATTGGAAGGCAGGTTGGGTGCAAAACCGCCTTCGTCCCCCACGGCCGTATTCAGACCACGTTGGGACAATACATTTTTCAGGTGATGAAATGTTTCCACTCCCATCCGCAACGCCTCAGTAAAGGAGGGGGCGCCAGCTGGAAATACCATAAATTCCTGAATATCCACATTATTGTCGGCATGGCTGCCGCCGTTTAGAATATTCATCATGGGAATGGGCATCACTGCGGCGGTGCGATTAAAATATTTAAAGAGAGGTAAATGCTGAAAGGCAGCAGCAGCCCGTGCTGCGGCCATGGAGACGCCCAGAATTGCGTTTGCGCCCAACCGGGATTTATTTGCCGTCCCGTCCAGGGCTATCATGCTTTCATCCAAAGCTTCCTGAGCCAGAACATCAACGCCAGTAACAGCACCCCGCAGCTCGGTATTCACATTCATCACGGCCTGCCCTACACTTTTCCCCAGATACTGGGCCGGATCACCGTCCCGCAATTCTACCGCTTCATGTTCGCCGGTTGAGGCGCCGGAAGGGACAGCGGCCCGTCCCATGGTTCCGTCCGCCAGGGTGACATCCACCTCAACGGTCGGGTTTCCGCGAGAATCCAGAATTTGCCGCGCCATTACATTTGAAATTGTTGAATCAGCCATAATATCCTCAATAATTGAAGTTCAAATTAGAATAAGAATTGAATTTGTGTGAAGTATCTTTCTACCTCTTTTCCGATTTTCCCGCCCGGCTCTCACCGTTTATCCTGTTCGGATTCCGAGTAAACTGGGTTATATTTATCTGGAATTATTTTGCAATTAACCGAGAGAATATATGAAACATCAAAACTGGTCTTGTCCCAAATGTAACCATGATTCATTCGAAGTCGGGCAATTCGCTGCCACCGGCGGCGGGTTCACGAAATTTTTCAATATTCAGAATAAAAAATTCACCACCGTCAGTTGCCGGCAGTGCGGATACACGGAAATTTATAAAACGGAAACCAGTACCCTGGAAAATGTCCTAGACTTCTTTGGGAATTAATCCCGTAGTCCAACAGCAGTAATCTCTCCTTTGTCCGTGAAACTTCCAACCCCTAATTTCATTTACACAGGAACTGACTCTGGGGTCCAATGCCAACACCAACAATTACGGTAGAACACTTTCACCCTTCTCTGGCCAACGACTGGGATACTTTTGTCTGGCAGGCCAATAATGGTACCCTATTCCATACCCGCCGCTTTCTTGGCTACCATCCACCGGATCGTTTCCAAGATCACAGCCTGATCTTTTCTGTGAAGGACCGGCCTTACGCCCTCTTTCCGGCGGCAGAACGGATGGAACAGGGGCAGCGCTGGCTGGTGTCGCATCCTGGATCTTCCTACGGTTCCTTTGTCGTGCCGGAGGATCTGTCCTTCGCACGGGCCTACGGTTTGGTGGAAACATTGCGGCATTATGGTCGCGACCAGGGATTTTCCGGAATTCGCCTCACAATGCCTCCTACCATCTATAACCGGCGTCTGTCGAATTATATCGATTTTGCTCTCATTCAGCATGGCTTCTCCTATGCCCGTCGGGAAGTATCAAGTATCCTGTTCCTGGAAAAAACGGTGATCGACAATCTGAAAAAATTCAAACCCACCCATCGCCGGGCGGTTAAGAAAGCCCAGCGCATGGGTGTCACGGTCCGCCAATCACAGGATTATCCCGCCTTCTATGCCATTCTGGAACAAAACCTCAACATACGTCATGGTGTTACACCAACCCATTCTTTGGCTGAACTCATGGATTTGCAGGATCGGTTTCCCGACCGGGTTAACCTTTTCGGCGCTTTCATCGGTGATGCCATGATTGCCGGCGTCGTGAATTTCATCGCAACCGATGCCGTCGTCCTGGCGTTCTATATCAGCCATGATGAGGATTACCAGGAATACCGCGCCCTCAATCTGCTCTTTTATTCCATTTTTGACTGGGCCATTCGGGAAAAATACCAGGTATTTGATTTCGGAATCTTTACGGTTAATGAAACGCCCAATTTCGGACTGGCCCGTTTCAAGGAAAATTTCGGGGCCAGCGGCATGTTTCGCGATACGCTGGAATTCCGCTTCTAACTTTATGTCCGTCCGGGCGCTGGGAAAACAATCATTGATCTATGGTTTCGGCCATATCATTTCCCGTTTGATCACCTTCCTTCTACTGCCCATTTACACCAATGTCTTTACCCGGGGAGAATACGGTGTTGTTTCTCTGGTCTATGCCTTCATCGGATTTGCCATGATGTTTTATCGCTACGGCACCGATACAGCCCTCATGAAATTTTATTCTCAGGAAAAAGCCGATCAGCCAGTGTATCTGACCACCATTCTATTGCTACAGATTGTCACCGGATTTCTATTTTCGGGATTTCTGATCCTGAGCCGGAGCTGGCTGTCCCCCATTTTGTTCGCCGTCAGTGATACAACCATCATTGTCATAACCAGCGGCATTCTGTTCTGTGATACGATTTGGACCCTGGCAGCCATTGTCCTGCGTTCGGAAGAAAAACCGGTCCGTTTTGTCCTGCTGAACCTGATCAATGTCATGGGGTCGCTGGGCCTGAATATTTATTTTGTTGTCGGCCTGCATCTGGGAATCCGGGGTGTACTCTATTCAAACCTGATCGTATCGGCTTTTCTGGTAATCCTCACGCTTCCCTTTTTCTTCCGCCGCATGGTTTTTCACCGCTTATCGCCGGATTATTCCCGCACCGTATTGCGTTTTGCCCTGCCCTTTTTACCAGCCGGCATTTTCACCATGATTATGGAACTCTCCAACCGTTATTTCCTGAACTGGCTGACGGATACCGCTACGGTCGGAGTCTATTCCGCCGGGTATAAACTGGGGATGTTCGGCCTCCTCATTGTTATGGGTTTCAACATGGGCTGGACGCCATATTTTTTGAAGCAACGGACCAATCCCGAAGCACAAAAGTTGTTTGCCCGCGTTGCCAATTTTTTTACCGGTATCCAGGGATTGATTTCCGTCATCATCATCCTGTGGATTCAGGATTTGGTTACCTTTCGTTTTCTGGGATACAGTTTTTTCGGTGAATCATTCTGGGAATCCACAGTCATCGTTCCCATCATTCTCCTGGGATACATGTTTTTCGGGTTATACGTTCTTCAGCACCCCGCGATCTACCATACTGACAATACCCGCTGGGTTGTACAATTCCGGGCCGTGGGTGCCGTAACGGCCATTGTCCTCAATTTGGCATTGATTCCGCTGTTTGGCATCATGGGATCGGCCTGGGCCAGTTGTATGGCCTATGCCTTCATGGCCGGGAGCATCTATCGCAAAACACATGCTCTATATCCCATTCCTTACCGCTGGACCGCCATCCTGTTTCCTGTCCTGGCTATCATTCTCACCATGATACTACCCCATAATCTTTTCACCAAATTAGCGCTGCCGATGCTCTATGCCGTAATCTGGGTAACGGTAATTCTGCCGGCTTCCGACCGCAAAGTGTTGCGAGGAATCATTTCCCGATGATTGTTGTTGCCAGCCTGGGTCACCGGCCGGATGATGAACGGATATATCACCGGGAAATCAGAACCCTGAAAACGCTGGGGCGTCCCATTACCTACCTGACCCGCAGTGCGGTCCGAGTCGATCTTTCCGACGACCTGGTCACCCACATTAATTTTCCTGATCTTGACCGGGCTTCCTTTCTGACGGCCGTAAAGGAAAATCTTCCCGCTTTCGTGGCTGTGTTTCATTTTCATGAATTTGAACTTTTGCCTCTGGCCCGCTGGTTCAAACGGCGTGGTTCCACTTTTACCCTGTACGATGTCCATGAATATATGCGGGAAATGTGGGGCACCCATTCCCGCCGGTCTCGACCTGTAAAAACCATCATAAACCGGGGTTTGTCGTGGTATGAGCGTTATTATTTACGCTATGTCGATCACATCATTTTTGCCAACAATATGGTGGCTGGAAACCCCTATCCCTCACATTCCGGACGATTAACATTGTTGGAGAACTTTCCTCTGAAATCACGGATCATGACCGGAAACCACCGTCATCGTCTGGTGTATCACGGACAAATGTCACCGGAGCGCGGGACAGAAATTCTGCTTCAGGCTTATGAAATACTGTATGAGGGGGACTCAACTCTGGAGCTGTCCCTGATCGGTCCGGCCGAAAGCGATGCCTATCAGCGCCATCTTCGTGATCGGGTTGCTGATTCCCCGGCCAAAGCCGGAATTGTTCTGGAAACTGAAATCCCCCATGAAGAAATCTGGCCGCGGATCACCCAGGCTGCCATCGGCCTCATTCCCTTTCTCAGCAGTCCCCTCACCGAAGCCAATACACCCACCAAACTTTTCGAATACATGGCTGCCGGTTGCGCCGTCGTGGCCTCCGATGTACGTCCCCTGCGTCTGTCGGGTCTGGACTGGCTGCCATTGGTCGAACCGGGCAACCCCCGGGCACTGGCTGCCGTCTGCCGTGATTTATTGCAACAACCGGACGTTCTTCAAACCCAAGTCAGAAAAAATCAGGAATGGATTCGGACCGGGGGAAACTGGGAAACCGTTCAGAATCGGCTGCTGGAAATATACCGGGCCGCACTGTCATGAAAATCCTTTACATATCACCGGAAAACACCGTGGGAACCCTCAATCTATGGCAGCGCTATCATGAGGAACGGGGGAATGAATGTCAGATTATCACATTGTACCGGACCCGGTTTCAGAACAATCCGGGCATTTGTCTAAACCTGCCCCTGGTTTATTCTTCCGGACCCTACATGAAGCTGCGGCATCGGTACTACCAACTCCACCGGGGTGCCCTGGGCGACTATACCGAAAAACCCGGTCACCCCCCCGTATGGCAACCCGGTTCCCGGTTGGAAAAATGGTATTTCCGGTGGCGAGACTGGTTATGGCATTTTACTATTGAGCCGGCGATTGAAAAATATGATCTCCTCAATTTTGATATCTATCATTTTGAATGGGGTATGGACCTTTATCGTGACGGAAGGTTTGTCCGACGGGTAGCGGACCGGGGGAAACCTGTTGCAGCTACCTATCATGGTCAGGATTTGCGCACGCGCGGTGTTTTCCCTGCCGTGGACGCCGCCAGTCAGTTGAACCTCACCAGTGAACTGGACCTGCTGGACAAACATCCGGATCTCACCTACATGTTTTTACCATATGATACGCAGCAGCACACGCCGAATTTTGACATACATACTCCTCTGCGAGTATGTCATAGTCCCACCAACCGTTATTATAAGGGCAGCGATGACATTATACCGGTTTGCCGTAAACTGGAAGCCGAAGGTCTGATCCGATTCGTACTCCTGGAAGGATTAAGCCAGGATGAAGTACTGGCACAAAAACAAACCTGCGATCTGTTAATCGACCAGGTACATAACCGCGGTGGTTGGGGGTACGGCATGAATTCGGTAGAAGCCCTATCCCTGGGACTTGTGTGCCTGACGGAACTGGTGGAACAATACCAGGTTTTTATTCCAGATCATCCCTTTGTGCCCATAACAGCAGAGACCCTTGAATCCACCCTGCGTTCTCTGGTAGATCGACCGGAAGAAATCCGTTCCAGAAAAAAAGTGGGGCGGGACTGGGTCGTCAAATACCATGATTACAACAACACCGGCCAACGATTGTATGAATTGTACCGGGAGCGGGAATGGCTGTAACGGTCAGTGTCATCGTCCCCTGTTATAATGTGGAGCGGGCTCTGGAAAAATGCTGCCGGAGCCTGACCACCCAAACCTACCCCCTGGAAAGAGTGGAATGTCTTTTCATTGACGACGCCTCAAATGACGCAACGGCCCGGATATTGGCGTCTTTTGCTTCCGTCCCCCATTTCAGGATCATCACACATGACACCAACCGCGGTCTGGCCGCCACCCGGAACAGTGGAATCGAACAGGCCAAGGGGAATATTATTCTTTTTCTGGATGGAGACATGGAAGTACCGAAGCACTGGATCGCCACCCTGGTAATGGGTCTGGCCGATGCCGATGTGGTCGCCGTCATGGGTGACAATCAGCCACCCCCGGAACAAACCTTGTCATCTTTTGACCGGTATTATTTCGGACCCGATCGCGGCGCACGACAGTTTCCGCCTGAAACACCCTTGGGTTTTCAGTGGTTTCTCTTTGGGAATTGCGCCATAAGGAAAACTGTACTGGATCAGATCGGCTACTTTGATGATACTTTCCGAGCTTATGGTGGGGAAGACACGGATCTGGCCATTCGTATCGCCAAACAATTCCCCCAAGGACTGCGATTTCTCCCCGCTGCCACCGTCATTCACCACCATCCCCGCACGATGGAGGACTTTTGCCGATCCATGACAACGTATGGTTATCATAATTTGCCGTTGCTGCTGGAAAAACATCCTGAGCAAACTCGTGAACTGGGCGGCCCCTGGATACGCTCGATACGCGGTTATATCGTCTTTAATCCCCTGATCCGTATCCTGGTTCGCACGTTGCGCACCCTGTACCCGCATGGATTATTAACGCGTTATTTGGTAATCGCTGCCGCCATTGACGGTGCCCGTGCCCGTTACCGGTCACAAGCATTGCCACCCGAATAATTTTCCAGTGGATATTAGGATTTTTCCCTAATATCCTGTAAAATTCACCTTAATTATATTCATGTTATACACGAGGGTGCGATGTCACATAAATCAGCTATATTTTTGATATGGATTTTGACCTATCTACAGGCCGCTTTTGAACTTCATCCCGATGAACAATTTTTCATGTCCCGCCGACCGCCGGGCTTCCTACCATCCCATGATTTATCATTGAATCTATCACTGGAAAGAGGACGACCCTTTCGGCTGCCAGGACTATATTATCACCAACAACAAATTTTCGGGTCCTGGACACGGCACCGGTTTCGGCTGGCCCATTTCCAGTATGGAAATACGATTTATACCGAATCAACTCTGGCGTTGCAGTACGGGTACCAGGTCCGACGTCCGCTACTTGTTTCCCTTTCATTGCAGAACTATAGTTTGCGGATTCGCGATTACGGTCAGGCCCGGACCTGGGGGCTTTCGCTGGAATTGGCTGGCCGGGTGCGGTCTGACCTGCATTGGCGGTTTGCTTTGCGAAATATCAATCAACCCCGAATCGGCCGCTCCCGGGAAGAGCTGCCGGTGGTGGCGCGGCTGGAAACTCGCTGGCAGCCACTTGCATTCCTCACCGGCCATGTCCGCTGGACCCAGGATTTATCCCGGGGCTATGATCCATTGGAATCCGCGATCTGGCTCATCTATTCACCCTCGCCCCGGTTGCAATGTTTATCGGGCTATGCTCGTCATCCCACCCGGATTCTGGGCAGCGTTTCATTTTCCTGGTTAAACTGTTCTTTCTTCTATGAAATTATCTATTATCATGATCTTACGCGTTTTTCTACTCGGACTGGTCTGTCTCTGGTTTTGGACCTTCCCGGGAAAGGCCTGCGGACAAAATAGCGGTACGATCCTCGATCAACTGCTTACTGATCCGGAAATCACGATTTCGGAAGAGGATCTGGACCGGCTGGAAACGCTGACTCTGCTTTCCGGTCGGGATGATGCCACTTTTCGCCACCTGGCGGAAGAATTATCCTTTTTATCCCAGCCGGACCTGGAATATTTACGGGCCTGTCCATCGGGGAAAAGTCTGACCACCATCCGGCGGGATGAACAGGCACCTATTACGCTGAAAAAGATCACCGGATTGGTTTCCGTTCGTACAAAACGTCGATCCGGCCCCGGGTACCTGCAAACCCGACTGACAGACGGTAATGTCACACGGTGGCATTGGAAAGGACGCTGGTCCCGCAATAAGCTGGCCTATGGCTGGACCCTGGCCCTGAGCCCGGATGAGCCCCTGGCCACAACCATACCCACGGCTTATCTGGAATACCGTCTTAATCATACGACCGTTTGGCTGGGCGATTATCAGATTCTTTCCGGTCTTGGATTTCATTTCTGGCGCCCCACAGCAATACAGAAAAGCTTTACCACCGTGCAAACTCGTCTCAGACCGAATACCCGTATTATTCCCTACCGCAGCAGTTATGCTTCCTGGTCCCTACGGGGAATGGCGGTCCAGCGGCAGCATTCATCGAAAAAATTCACATTGGCTCTTTCACGGCGCCCGATTCGAGGAATTATTACACAAGATCGGCAATTGACATTGAATACCACGGGCTGGAATGCCGGAGCGATCGGGGAGGCCATGGTTGTGGCCGGGATGGAAGCGTCCCTGAAATCCGGCGGGGCTGGTATGACACTTTCTCATGCAACCTATTACAAAGCAACACAATTCGTTCGGCGATTCCGGCTTTTTGGCTATGGCTGGGTGGAGAAAAATCCGGTGGCCCTGGCGGCTGAAGTATCCCTGTTGCAACCTTTTTCCGGCGCTCTGGTCCTGTCCCTGAAATTCAAACCGCTGCAATATCGCATCATGGGGCGCTACGCGGAAACGGAACCCGGCGGCAGTCGGACTAATCCCATGCTGGAATGGTCCCCGGCAACGGCCCACGAAAAAGGCATCTATCAGGGTCTTCGCTTTCGCTCCGGAGCCCACACTGTGAGCCTGTATTCCGATATTTTTCGCACTACCGGACGAGGGCCGGATACCGGTTATGAAAATGGACTGCTGTGGGAATATCACGTCACCGGCCACCGGGTCCGCTTCCTGGTGAAGCAAAAGGAAAAACAACGGGACGATGAAATTTATTATACCCCAATTTCACCGCCGGTGTCGGTTCGGATCACCCGGTCTCTCACCCACTACTGGACAGTATCTCCCGTCTTGAAACTGAAAAACCAGATTATCATCGTACAACCCGATCGGTTCAAGGACCACTCCATTGGCGGACAGACCACGCTCTACTATCATCCCGGCTATCACCAATTGGAATTCAGTCTGCTGATGGCCCATGTGAATGATTTTGCCAGCCGGCTTTATTTCTGGGATACGAATCTGCCCGGGGAAATGCGGTCCATCATGATTCCCGATTCACGACAATCGGTGGCCCTGTCCTATCGGTATTCCTTTCCGTCCGGGAGCTTGGTAGCATTTCGGGCCCGGTGGCAATGGAGCCACTTCCAGGTTCCCCTTCGGTTTGACGGCGGCATTGTCTTTACTACGGCCCTGTAGTCCCCGATCCTAACGGCCGGATTGTCACATTAAGGGCGGCACCAATCTTCGCAACAAGGATATTCCGGATAACACGGTTTCGGTTGTTTTGGCCCGATCTTCTGAGCCAGCGGGGACAATCTAAGCCATTGGAAGTGCTCAATCGCGTACATTATTTTTGCCCTTATGTTTCACAGATACATATTATCATTTCTTCTTATCCTGACTCTGGGACAGGCCTCTACAGTACAGGTCATCAACCGGCTGGATGCATCCACCACCGAATTGAAGACCATGGCGGGGAAACAGAATACGTATGTATCAGCCCGGAATTTTTCGACGATCGTCACCTCCCATGAACCCTATTTCAACGCTGACCGGGAAAAAATGGTATTATATATCGGCGATCACCGTGTCAAACTTTCCGCCGGGACGGGATTCATCATGGTGGGGGAAAAAGTTTACCAGATGACGACCCATTCCATTTTACAGGGTGATGATATTTATCTGCCCGCCGCCACTTTTTTCCATATTTTACGTACTACCGTCATGCCGGGACTGGTCTATGACGAAGATCGCCACATACTGGATATCGCTCTCCTGTCCTTCAATATCACCGGACTGAAGATCGAAGAAAAAGCCAACGGAACCATTCTACGCATCCAGACCCGGAAAATGTTTGATGAACGTAATATCAGTACTTTCAAACACGATAACGGCTGGTTCTACGTCACCATCAAGGAAGGCCTGGTGGACACTTTGGCGCTCAAGCGGGCCGAAACCCGGGGCGTGATCCGTGGAGTTGTCGCCGATCAGATGGACAGTTCCGTACAACTGGCTTTCCGTCTAATGTCCGATATCGAAGGCCATGAATTCTACCAGAATGCCGATCCCAGCGAACTGGTAATCACCTTGCGTACCCCGCTGGCCAAAAGTGCGGCACGGATTAAAAATGTCCGGGATCGCTGGCGGCTCGATACCGTCGTCCTAGATGCCGGTCATGGCGGCAAGGACGGTGGCACGGTGGGCAAATACGGAACCCGGGAAAAGGATATTACACTGGACATCGTGAAGCGCATCGGATTATTGCTGGAGAAAAATACGAATATTCATGTCGTCTACACCCGGGACGAAGATGTTTTCGTCCCCCTTTGGAAACGGACGAAGATTGCCAATGAGAACAATGGTAAAGTTTTTGTATCCATCCATGCGAATTCCAACCCGAATCGCAATGCGCGGGGATTTGAAACCTATCTGTTGCGGCCGGGCAAAACAGATGATGCCATTGAAGTATCTTCGCGGGAAAACGGCGTGATCCGGCTGGAAGAACGCAAGGGTGAAAAATATGCCGAACTCAGCGGACCCAATCTAATCATGGCGACCATGGCCCAGAGTATGTTCATGAAGGAAAGCGAAGATTTTGCCGCCATTATTCAGTCCGAAATGGATAAACGACTAGACTCCAAAAACCGTGGAGTGAAGCAGGCCGGCTTCTATGTTCTTATCGGTGCCAGTATGCCCAACGTCCTGGTAGAAACGGGATTTCTCTCCAATCCCAAGGAAGAACGCAACTTGAAAAACGCCGCCTACCGGCAGAAAATTGCCGAAGCTGTGTATCGGGCCATTGTGGCCTTCAAGTCTTCCCGGGAACAGGTTCTGGCCGAAGGCGGATGAGCGATCCGCGACCGATTGGCGTTTTTGATTCCGGTCTGGGCGGATTGACCGTTGTCCGTGCCCTGAGGCAGGCCCTGCCCCAGGAATCGATACTTTATCTGGGTGACACAGCCCGGGTTCCCTATGGCAACAAAAGTGCCACCGCCGTCCAATCCTATTCCCGTCAGATCTCCGAATACCTGGTCGGGTATGATGCCAAAATGATTATCGTGGCCTGTAACACGGCTTCGGCGCTGGCTCTGGACGTATTGCAAACGGAATGGTCGCTGCCGGTAGTCGGCGTGATTGAACCGGGGGTAGAAACCGCCCTGGCCGCCACGGAAAACAACCATATCGGTATCATTGGGACCATCGCCACCATTCGTTCCGGCGCCTACCAGGCTCAACTGCAATTGCGACGGGCGAATTTACTCTTACGTGCGACACCCTGTCCCCTGTTCGTCCCCCTGGTGGAAGAAGGCTGGCTGGACGGTCCGATTGTGGAAGCGGTGGCAGAAAAATATCTGGCGGACATAAATGCTTCCTCTGTCGATACTCTGATTCTCGGTTGTACCCATTATCCCCTGCTGAAACCGGTCCTGCAACAGGTGGTAAAGCCCGGCACAACGCTGGTGGATTCGGCTACCGCCATCGTGGGCAAGATTGCTGAAATACTGAAAACGCGACACCTGTCCGCCGACGACGGAGAAACGGGATCCTTCACCTGTATGGTGACCGATCTTCCCGCCCAGTTCGAAACCATTGCCGGTCGCTTCCTAGGAACTGCCGCGCCCCAGGTGGAACACGTCAGGCTTTAAACTTTACACAAACGATATAATAAAATTCCGGCCGCTACACTCACATTCAACGATTCGCCCTGACCGCGCCGGGGAATGGCCACCTGCATCGTGGCGACCTGCTTCAATTCAGGGGATAATCCATGGGCTTCACTGCCCAGAACCAACATCCAGGGTTCGGCGGGAAGCGGACTTTCCTCCACCGGCGTACCGCTCATATCCGCCGCCAGAATCGTCGTGACGGGAAGATCCTGCCAGGACGTTTGCTCCACGATATTACACCGGGCATGAGCTCCCATGGCAGCGCGAACCACCTTCGGATTATAGGCATCCACGGAAGCGGGCGAAAAGGCCATGTTGGTACACCCGAACCAGACAGCCGTTCGCAGGATGGTACCTGCATTTCCCGGATCGGAAATGCGATCCAGATAGATCCAATTCCCTTCCCGGTTCGACGTGCCCGGCACGACACGACAGACAGCTGCAATACCCGCCGGGTGGGTGGTCCGGGTTATCCGGTCATACGTCTTTCCGTTCATACAATGTACGGTGATTCCGGCCTTTTCCGCCTGTACCGCCAGGTCCTTCATTGTCGTATCCGGCCCTTCCCGCAGTAATATTTCTTCCACCGGACCGGAGGCCAGCAGCATTTCTGATACAGTCCGGCGTCCTTCGGCCAGATATCGTCCTTGCAAATCACGATATTTTTTCTGGTGCAGGGCACGTAATTGTTTGAGCTTATTATGTGAAAGTGTCATGATTCTCCTGAATAAACAATGTTGCCGGCCAGGATGGTGAATTTTACTTCATTGGTCAGAATGTCTCGAGGATTGTCAGCCGACAACGGTTCGGCCAGAACGGTAAAGTCGGCCCGAAATCCGGGACGCAGTTGTCCGTTGTCCTTCTCCAGAAAGGCCACTCGGGCCGGCCATTCCGTAACCATCTTTATAGCGTCGGACAAGGTCAGCTTTTCCTGTGGTTGCCAGCCGCCGGCCGGCCAGCCGGCTGTATCCTGGCGAGTGATGGCCGCATAGATTCCCAATCGGGGGTCGGGACTTTCCACCGGAGCATCCGATCCTCCGGGAATGATACTGCCGGCCTGCACCAGTGACCGCCAGGGACATACCTGTGTCAGCCGTTCCTTTCCCAGCCGTTCTGCCACCCAATACATATCACTGGTGCAATGGGTGGCCTGCATCACCGGGATCACAGCCGCCTCATGGAAGCGGGATAAATCATGAGCGGAAATATTCTGAGCATGTTCAATGCGGTTGCGAGCATTTTCCCTTCCGGCATCAGCAAAAGCGGTCAGGGCCAGACGATTGGCCCGGTCGCCGATGGCATGAACTCCCACCTGAAATCCGGCAGCATTGAACCGGCGGATTTTTGCGGTTAGGATTTCCGGTGTCATCAGCAACAATCCCGTATTGTCCGGATCATCATGGTAGGGTGCCAGCAGGGCGGCCCCGCGGCTTCCCATGGCACCGTCCAGGTATAGTTTAATGGCGCGGATCGTCAGAAACCGGGCCCGGACAGGACCGGACGCCAGGTAAGGCGCCACGGTTTCTTCCTTATCCTCCAGCATGGCATAGACGCGGATAGGCAGAGAATCCCGGGCTATAAGGTCCTCCAGTACTTCAATCGATTCCCTTTCGGTGCCGGCATCATGGATCATGGTAAGACCAAGTGAATTCAGATAAGCTACCGCTTTCCTGATTTGTCGGACGCGTGTCTCCCGGTCCGGTCGGGGACGATGCGCCTCCAGCAATTCCATGGCATTGTCAATCAGAATCCCGGTCGGTTGACCGGCATCGTCTCTGGCAATGATTCCACCCGGAGGATCCGGTGTCCGGCTGTCAATGCCGGCAGCGGCCAGGGCACGGGAATTCACCCAGGCCATGTGTCCGTCGATCCGTCGTAAACACACGGGATGATCGGGCGCCGCCCGGTCCAGGGCCGACCGATGGGGAAACGTCGCCTCCTGCCAGTCATTTTGATCCCAGCCCCGACCTTCGATCCAGGTGTCCGGCGCGAGTGTTCCGGCCGCCGTGGCGACCTGTTCCAGAACGGCTGCGGGGGACGGTGTACCGATCAGATTTAGAACTTCCATGGACCAGCCCAGGCCCAGGAGGTGGAGGTGACTGTCGGTAAATCCGGGATACAGCATACCCGACCCCAGATCAATAACGGAATCGGCCGAAAAATCAGCCCGCCCACCAATGGCCAGGATGCGTCCGCCACGGCATAGAACGGCATCGGCATCCGGGTGTCCATAAATCCCGGTAATGGTAAATAAGGTGGTCATTGTGTCAGCAGTGCTCCATGTAAGAGGTCAGAAAATAATCAACCAGACCAAGCGGTGAAATCGAATGTTTTACACCGGATCGGGACATGATTCCATAGTTATTACACTATCATTTTGCATTATCATGATATTCTTGATGCACTCTCGTAATATCATGATATTAAGACGGAGTTTGAATGGAATTATTTGATTGAATAATAATGTTCAGCGGTTTATATTATTTCATAAATGGAGGAAAAATATCATGATGTTTGCGATAAGGATAATTCAGTATGAGTATTAGTTGGGCGATAATCTCTTGGGGTTTATAAGCAAACTTATGGTTTTCATGAATATTTATAATTTTAATAATAGTTTCTTTAAATGAAAATTTTATTATTTCTATTAGTATCCATCATTTATTCACAGCAGGAATATGGGATAAACCAAATTGTATTGCAGGGAGACTATTATATAAAAAAATATACTACCGAACGGGTAAATGGTAGAGTTTATTCCATATCTGATGGTATGAGGATACCGCTAGGGAAAATATATGATGGTAAGAAGCAGGGGAAATGGAATATTTGGAATACCGACGGTACATTAAATTCAATAGAGTATTATAAAGAGGGGAATATCGAGAAGATTGAGAAATATAAAGAAGGATATAAGGTTAGTGAAATCATATACAAAGAACCAGTTGAAGAAATAATCCAATTTGATTCAAATGGAAATATAAAATCTAAAAATGTGTTAAAAAATGGTTTACCTTGGGACGGTGCATTTCCTGAAGTTTTAACGAACGATTATGTAAATGATTTACTAAATATTGATTACATTTTATTGAAAAAGTTTTATTGCGATGGTGTCTTAGAAAAGTATATATATTTTTCTATAGGGACCATTAGTAATTCTCTGGACACGTTGCTCGTACTAAACTGTGTCAACAATTCTAACTGTTTATCAAAAAATGAATTTATTGAGCAAATTTCAAAGCATTTAAATGTTTATAAAGTTTTTGATAGTCTTTCAATATTAATTACCCACAATCCAGTTGAAGTTAGCCATAATGAAAAACAAATATTTTTCCTCAGTAATCGGGCAATTAATCAGTCTAAAATATTGAAGTTTGAGATATTGTTTAGTAATAAATCCGGTGATTTAGTATGCAAATATGACTGCACTGAATTTCTCGATCCAAATGAAACAATCCCAATTAGTATCCCCGTTAAAATTGCTTTTGACAGTGTGAGTGTGAAAATACTGGGAATTAAATGAAACATTTTTTACCAGCCGTTAATTATTACCAACCCCACTGCCAGTCTATACTGTATCCAGCAACGACGGATAAACCACGCAAAAGGCGGACAAGCCACAAACGTGGAACGCAGGTGGCTGGGAAATGGAGTTTT